>CBIHPJ010000811.1:0-3707 GCA_966211295.1 uncultured Myxococcales bacterium
TCCGGCCCGAGACCCGCGAGCGTGACCAGATTGCGCGGGTGGTAGTTCGCGTTGCCCGCGCGCGTCTCGAGCACACGCTCCGCCCAGTCTGAGGGCACGGCCTCTTCGCCGAAGATCGCTCCGAAGAGCGCGCCGGTCACCGCTGCATTCGTGTCTGCATCTCCTCCACGATTCGCGACGTCGACCAGCGCAGCCTGCAGCGACGGAGCGTGGAACAACTCCCAGAACGCGAGCCGATAGGTCACGCGGATCGAGGTGGGCCAGGGGAAGAAGAGGTGCAGGTCGGGGCCGTAGAGCTCGGGATCGTCGGCCTGCGCGTACTTCAGATCTTCGCGCAGCCAGTCGGCGGCTTCCTTGGTCTGCACCACCCAGTCCGACTCTTTCCGCCCGAGCACGGAGGCGGCGAGCGAGAGCTCGGCCTCGGCCACCTTCAGCAGCGCCGCGGGATCCAGCCGCTCTTCCGGAGTGCAGATCGCCGCGGCGATGATCCCGTTCAGCGTCGCGCACGCGAGCACGCAGAGCGGATCGAAGTGGGTGATCGCGGTGTCCTCGAGCGTGGCGTTGATCCGCTCTTCGCGCTTCGAGTGAAAGAAGACGCCGATGGGCACCGTGCGCACCAACGGCGAGTTGTCCTTCACCTTCTGAAAGCCCTCGAGCCAGACGCGCTTGCCCGTGTACTCGGGAGAACGCCCATCGATGATCTGTTCGAGCGCCGCCTTGATCGGATCGGGCACGTCGAACGCACCCGGGAGCCAGCGCGCGTACGCCTTGCCCGTCTCGAACAAGTCATAGCGACGCAGGTTGCGGAGCGTCTGCGAGAGAATCTGCGCGAGCTCCGAGCCCCACGTGACCTGGCCGGGCGCGAGCTCGAAGCGTCCTCCGCCGCGCGGCTCGATCAGCGGACCATCGTTGAGCTCGGGAAACTGCGAAGCGGGCAGATTGCGCTGCTCGTTGCGAATGCCCAGCGCTTCACCGCACGCGAGACCGAGGAGCGCGCCTCTTTGCCGAGCTCGAATCTGCTCGGCGCTCGCCACCGTGGGCGCCTTCACCTTCTTATTGGTCGGCTTTCGTGGTGGAGGAGGCACGGAGACGTCTCTTTTAACTGAAAACACATGGGGTTACGGGACTGCGCTCAACTCTGGGGCATAATGACGAAACTCTTCGCTCGTCTGTCAGACAATGTAGGCAACTTCGCTACCCAACCCGTTTGAGGTACCTCGCATGTCGATTGATTCGATCCGCAGCGCGCTGAACACGGCCCTCACCAACAAGCGCGTCACCCGCGACGAGATCCGCAACATCGTGAAGTCGGCGCAGGACGGCGGCAGCATCGACGCGGCTGAGCGCGCTGAGCTGCAGGCGATGCTCGCCACGCACGGCTCGAAGTTCACCGCCGCCGCGAAGACCGAGTTCAGCCGCCTGATCGGGGGCACGGCGATCGTCACGCCTCCGACCACGCCGACCACTCCAGTTGTTCCCGCGGGTCCCGAGAAGGTGACCATCGAGGCGAAGCGCATGCCGTGGACCACCACCTACTGGCCCATGGCCGGTCACGGTGACGACACGGGCAGCGCGCAGAGCAACCTCTGGGCGAAGGAAGGCGCGCTCTCGAAGTTCGACTCGCTGCTCAAGGCGCGTGGCCAGGCCGAGGGCGCCCGCAACTTCGAGCTCAAGCCCAACCTGAACTGGCTCGTGAACAAGGAGTCGGGCCACTACATCCCGAACTCGAACCTCTCCGAGAGCGACGCCGAGCGCACCACGGGTGTCGACTTCAATAACAACGGGAAGATCGACGCGGACGTGAAGTGGGACTTCATCGACAGCCACGGCCAGTTCGGCAAGGACGGCAAGACCGACAGCTCGATGTCCGTGGGTTGGTGGGGCAGCTGCGACAAGGTCGCGCGCGCCGGCATTCTCTTCGAGGAGCCGAAGAAAGACGTGACGCTCAACGGCGTGACCTTCACCACGCAGGACATCAAGGGCCTGCTCACCGTGCTCGCTGACAGCCAGGGCGGTGGCTCTGACTTCATCGGCGATCGCTACGACGCGAACCCCGACACCGTGACGCTGAAGAATGGCCAGCAGCTGCGCGGCACGATCATCAGCGACGTGAAGTTCGACGGCTCGAGCCGCCGCCAGCAGGACTGGCAGATCAACAGCGCCAACCTGCCGGACGAGGTGAAGGTGCGGTTGATGGACGGCACCGAGAAGACGCTCAAGAAGGCCGAGCTCAGCTACGTCGCCCGCGAGGACAAGCGCGATGATCCGGTGCTGATGCACGAGACGATCAGCGCGTGGCTCAAGTCGGGCCGTCCCGCCGTGATGGACAAGGACTCCGGCGAGCACGTGTGGAACTACAACTTCTACAAGGCCGACGACACGCTCTACAAAGACGGCCTCAAGCCGAGCTGGGCGAGCGACGACATGCTCAAGAACGGGCACAAGGGCCCCGCGGGCGACGGGAAGATCACCTGGGTCGAGCGCAAGGTCTCGCTCGGTGGTGGCGGCGGCAGCGAGACGTACCGGTACTGGCTCGAGGAGAAGAACGGGAAGCTCGTGAACGGCGGCTGGGATCCTTCGAGCTCGAGCCCCGACTTCCTCTGGCGTCCGCAGACTGACGCGGCGTTCACCGGGAAGAATGATCGCAACCCGTTCGTGGATCCCAAGCTGGTGAAGGAGATCTACGAGGCGTCGATCCGCTGAAGCGCTTCTTGTTCATCGCGATGGTGGCGGCCGGTTGCGGCAGCCCCATCGTTGCGGATGCAGGAGTCGACGCCGGACCGCCGCAGGGAACCTGCGAAGAGATCGGTCCGACGCGGCCGCCTGCATCGTGTCAGTGCGGCACGACCTCGGTGGAGCGGTGCATCCTGTACACGAACGTGCCTTGCGGCACGTGCGCAGCGGGCCTCGAATGCGTGGCGAACACGTGCGTCGCCAGTGACGCCGGAGTCGCTGATGCCGGCTCAATGGCGGATGGCGGAGTTGATGCGGGCACGTCCTGGCTCCGGCTCGCGCCTGGGACTTCGTGGCAGTGGCAGCTCACGGGTACGATCGACACCAGCGTCGATGCGGGCGTGTTCGACATCGATCTCTTCGAGGCGCCGCAGGCGACGATCGATCAGCTGCACGCGAGCGGGCGGAAGGTGATCTGCTACTTCGACACCGCGTACGAGGACTTTCGGCCCGACTCCGCGCAACTCGCTCCGTACCGAGGCAACCCAGTTGATGGCTGGCCTGGTCAGTATTGGGTCGACTTCAGACAGAGCGCGGTGCGCGCGGTGATGTCGGCGCGGCTCGACCTCGCGGTGATGAAGCGCTGCGACGCAGTGGAACCGGATGACGTCGACGCGATCGACAACAGCCCGGGCTTCCCGATCACCGCCAATGACCAGCTCGACTTCTGCCGCTTCCTCGCGACGGAAGCGCACGCGCGCGGGCTCGGAGTCGCACTGAAGAACAACCTCGCGCAGGTGCCGCAGTTGGTGAGCGACTTCGACTTCGCAGTGAACGAAGAGTGCTTCCAGTACGCCGAGTGCGACGAGCTGCTGCCGTTCATCCAGGCGGGGAAGGCGGTGCTGCAAGTCGAGTACTCCGCGGGAAGTTTCGACACCAAAGCCGCGCAGATTTGCCCGCAGGCGAACGCGAAGAACTTCGACACGCTGATCAAGCACCTCGATCTGGGCTCGCCTCGCCGAGCTTGCCGCTGA
>CBIHPJ010000812.1:0-3676 GCA_966211295.1 uncultured Myxococcales bacterium
CGCTCGCTCCGGCGGAACCTTCAAGCTCGACGATGCGCGCGTTGGCCGCGGAGAGATCGGCGGTCAGTTGCTCGCTCGCTCCGGCGGAACCTTCAAGCTCGACGATGCGCGCGTTGGCCGCGGAGAGCTCGGTGGTGAGCTGTTCACCTGAGCCGGCCGAAGCCTCGAGCTCGGACTTCCTCTCGTTCGCAGCGGCGAGCTCACTCTCGAGCTCCACAATGCGCGCGTTCGCTGCGGAGAGCTCGGTGGTCAGCTGTTCGCCTGACCCAGTCGAAGCTTCGAGCTCAGACTTCCTCTCGTTCGCCGCGGCGAGCTCACCCTCGAGCTCGAGCTTTCGCACGTTGGCGGCGTCGAGCTCAGCCGCGAGCGCGGAGAGCTTTTCCTGATTCTCCGTCTCGATCTCCGTACGCATCGCGAGGGCGCCATCGAGCGCGTGGCGGACCTCATCGAGCTCCTTCGCCAGCTCCGCACGCTCCCCGCGAGCGGTGACGAGGGCGAGCTCGCGGGCCTCGGCTTCCTGCTTCACTGCGTCGTCGAGCGCGGCAACCCGGGCGCGGGCGTCGTCGCGCTCAGCGGAGATCTGGCTCGCTGAGCCTTGGTACCGGGACTCGGTGTCCGCGAGCAGTCCTTCCAGCTCTGCGATCTTCGCGTTGAGCCGAGTGAGCTTCTCTTCGCTGCTGCCCTCGGCTTCGAGGCGGGCCGTGGCGGAGGCGAGCTCGGCACGAACGGAGACCAGCTCCTCACTCAGCGTGGTGCTGCGAGTCGAGCCTTCTTCGCGGACCCGCTCGAGCTCCGCGCGGACCGTGGCGAGCTCTTCGGTGAGGCTCGAGCTTCCCGCAGCGCCTTCATCTCGAAGGCTCTGAAGCTCCGCGGCAGACTCCTCGCGGACTCGCTCCAGCTCGGCGCGAGCCTGCGCGAGCTCCTCGGTGAGGCTCGAGGTTCCCGCGGAACCTTCGTCCTTCAGGCTTTGGATCTCTGCTGCCGACTCCTCGCGAATTCGCTCGAGCTCAGCGCGAGTCTGCGCGAGTTCCTCTGTGAGGCTGGTGTTTCCGGCGGCACCTTCGTCCTTCAGACTCTGGAGTTCCGCGGTCGACTCCTCGCGAAACCGAGCGAGCTCGTCTTGCAGCTTCTCGCGCTCGGCCAGCAGGCTGAGGCGAGCGTCCTTCTCGGTCTGAAGATCCGTGGTGACGGAGCCGAGCTTCGCCTTGATCGCCTCCAGGTCGGACTTCAGCTCCTTGCGATCGTCCGACAGCGCGGCCGCGCGATCGCGCGCTTCATCACGCTCGGTGGTGAGGGTGCCGGTGAGCTCATCGTGCGTCTTCTGCAGGCGGGAGAGGGCGCCCTCGAGCTGCAGCACCTTTGCCTCGTCGATCGCCACCAGCGCCGCGTCGCGTCCATCGCTCAGCTTGCGGCTCGCGCGCGACAACCGCGTGGTGCCATCGGGAGTGAGATCGAACGCGAGCTTCAAGAGCCCGATACCAGGCGCATCG
This sequence comes from uncultured Myxococcales bacterium, assembly GCA_966211295.1. Classification (GTDB taxonomy): domain Bacteria; phylum Myxococcota; class Myxococcia; order Myxococcales; family Myxococcaceae; genus Archangium_A. Next base: position 1,491 of record CBIHPJ010000812.1, read on the forward strand.
ACGATCAGTCCCACGGCGCTCGGCTCGACGGAGAGCCCCACGTCGATCGGTCCCGCTTCGCTCTCTGCATGGAGGCCCGCGTCCCAGGCGTCAGGTGCGGTGGTTCGACTGCTCACGTCGGCCCGTTTTCGAGAATCGGCCATGCCGCATCGTACCCCTCGGGGTGAGGGGGCGACAGAAGACGTCTTCGAGGGTAGAGGCGCGTCTCGATGCGTTCTCCGATTCGTTTGGAAGTGCAGGCCACCGCTCCGTCAGGGGCGCGGGCCGGCGTGCTGCACACCCGTCGTGGCGCCACGATGCTGCCCACGTTCATGCCTGTAGCAACCCACGCCCACGTGCGCGGTTTGACGATGGACGAGGTCGCCGAGTCGGGCGCGACCATCTGTCTGTCGAACACCTACCACCTGCTGCTGCGGCCGGGGACCGAGGTCTTCAAGCGCTTCGGAGACGTGCACCGCTACATGCAGTGGAACGGCGGCGTCCTGACCGATTCGGGAGGTTTTCAGATCTTCAGCCTGCCGGGCGCGCGCGAGATCACCGAGAAGGGCGCGCACTTCCGCAGCCCGTACGACAACCATCTGCACCTGCTCTCGCCCGAGACGAGCATCGAGACGCAGCAGGCGATCGGCTCGGACATCATGATGGTGCTCGACGTGTGCATCCCGTCGACGTCGGGCGAGGCCCAGACGCGCGAGGCGATGGAGCGCACGCATCGCTGGGCGCTTCGCTCATTGGCGGCGCGGGACGCGAAGGACACGGGGCAGGCGGCCTTCGCGATCGTGCAGGGCGGCGTGTTCCCCGAATTGCGCACCGCGAGCGCGGGTTTCCTCACGCAGCATCCGTTCGATGGCTTTGCGATCGGCGGACTCGCGGTCGGTGAGTCGCGCGAGTTGCTGTACTCGATGACGCAGCACACCGCGCCGCTGCTCCCGGCGGACAAGCCGCGCTACCTGATGGGCGTCGGCACGCCGATCGATCTGGTCGAGGCGGTGAACGCGGGCGTCGACATGTTCGACTGCATCGTGCCTCCGAAGATGGCGCAGCAGGGCTACGCGTACACGTTCGAGGGAATGTTGCGCATCAGCCGCAACGAGTTCCGCATGGGCGATGAGCCGCTCGACGCCACGTGTCTCTGCCCGGTGTGCAAGCGCTACACGCGCAGCTACCTGCGTCACCTGGCGCACGGCAATCATCACCTCTCGGGGCGGCTGCTCTCGGTGCACAACCTCTGGCACTACCAGGCGCTGATGCGCCGCATGCGCGAGGCGATCATCGAGGGTCGTTGGGCGCAGGAGTACGCGGTGCTCCGTGAGTTGCTGCAACCGAAGAAGGGCAGGTACGTCGCGACGGGGATGAAGGAAGGCGTCTTCGAGTTGGTGACCACGCGGCAGGGAAATCGCGCGGTGCGCCACACGGGGCACGGGGAGATCATGCACCCGGTGGGGCCGTGGGAAGAGGCGAACCGGCTCTATGTGGATCAGCTGGAGATCGAGAGGCGGCTCGCGATTCCCTCGGAGGATCCGCTGCGCGTGCTCGACGTGGGCCTCGGCGCGGGGACCAACGCGATCGCGGCGCTCACGCGCGCTGAGAAGATGGGTGACGCGCGTCGCCGCCCGCTCGAGATCGTGAGCCTGGAGATCGATCTGGCTCCGCTGCGCTTGGCGCTCGCCGATCCGGAAGGCTTCCCCTTCCTGCAGCCGTGGAAGCACGCGGTGGAGGCGATCCTCACCGAGGGGCGCTGGGACTCGCCGAGCCTCTCGTGGCGAGTGCTCGAGGGTGACGCGGTGAAGCTGGTCGACGAGCTCGATGGCGTGTTCGAGGTGATCTTCTTCGATCCGTTCTCGCCCGAGTCGAACCCCACGATGTGGACGGTGGACTTCCTGCGCGAGGTTCGGTCGCGCACCCCCCGCGAAGGTGGAGTGCTCTCGACGTACAGCGCCGCGACGCCGACGCGCGTGTCGCTGCTCCTCGCCGGCTTCTTCGTGGGTCCCGGTCTGTCGACGGGCACCAAGGGCGAGACGACGATCGCCGCGACGGCGAAGGGACTGCTTCCGCAGGAGCTCGGTCAGCGCTGGCTCGAGCGTTGGCAGCGCTCTTCAGCTCCGGGCCCGCATGGCGGCGAGCTCACCAGCGAGATGGAGCAAGCGGTCCGCGCTCACCCTCAGTTCGCAGTTCAAGCCGCCCCC
>CBIHPJ010000813.1:0-3669 GCA_966211295.1 uncultured Myxococcales bacterium
CTCTTCGGCAGACGGCACCAAGCTGCTGGCTGCCGATGTCGGGGGAGCAATCTGGAGATCGACCAACAGCGGAGCGACCTGGCAGGGAACAGGCGCGCCGTCGGGCATCTGGTCCTCGCTGGCGTCTTCGGCTGACGGCCAGAAGTTGGTGGCTGTCGAGCAGGGTGGACATCTCTGGACCTCAACAAACGCAGGAGTCTATTGGACGATGCGCGACGGACCTGGAGGTTGGTTCTCCGTTGCCTCGTCGTCCGACGGTAGCCGCTTGATTGTCGGGTCGGCAGGATCGGGTGGCAGAAGCAACGAACTTCACACTTCCGATGACAGCGGCTCGACGTGGAGGGCTGGCGCCCCCAGAAGGAATTGGGTGAGCGTGGCCTCATCAAGTGACGGCACTCGACTTTGGGCTTCAGGACAGCTTGCGCTCTTCAGCGGCTCATTTGAGACGACTCCGGGCACCACTGGAGGCATATCCGGCAGCCAAGGCGACGCACTTACCCTGCAGCATGTCGGCGGCGGCGCCTTCGTTGTGGTGAACGCGACCGGTGCTGGTTTCGGCCTCCAATGACTCAGGTGATGCGCGTAGCGGCGCACTCGCTCGCGACCGACTACCGCCTCGCTCGCTACGTGCTGTGGCCGCCGCTCGCGCGGCGTGATGATCCGTACGCGGCGTACTTCGAACTGTAGACACGGAGCAGCGCTGCGCTGGCATGAGTCGAAGATCGTGCTTCACCTTGCGAGGGTCTGATCAGCTGCCGAGGTCGATCTCGAGAGAGCCGTCATCACGCAGCGCGATGCCCTCGATGTAGAGATCGCCGATCACGTGAAAGGCCGTGCCGTACGGGCCCGTGACGCGCTTGTTGGTCAGCTGTGCTGATGTCTTCCTGAGTCGTGCCCGCGTACATCGAGTCGAAGCCCGTGCGAAGCCGCGTCGACAATTCGGCGGAGGTGATCGTTCTTCTCGACCGTGATCACATCATCGAGGGCGGGCACTTGTTCCTCGACGTAATCGTCGTCTCCGCGCTTTTTCAGATGCACGTAGTCGCGCCGCGCAACGGAGACACCGCCGCCGTCGTAGATGCGCACGCCGCCGCGACTGCGCTCTGCCGCGCGCTGTGATGCTGCCGCCTCGGAAGCACGCACCACGCTCAACATGTACGGCTCACCACCGAACAACGCCCTGATCCGCGCCCACAGATCTGCGAGAAACGACATCAGCGAATCCTGACCGCCGGATGCACGTACACGCCACCGGTACGGCGGAAGCCCGGCACGTACACGCGCACGGCGGGAGGACGCGGGCGGTAATACGTGCGGTACGGCACGTACACACGCGGAGGACGCCGGTAATACGTCGGCGGCGCGGGAGCCCACTGCGACTGCGTCGTCGTCACCTGCTGCACTTCTTCCGGAGGCGCCTTCGCGTACGCGATCGCCTCGGGGCGCTCGAGCGAGATCCACCACGCCCCGTAGGAGTCGGGTCCTTCTTTCGGACTCACTTCGATCGACAAGTTCGGTTCCTGATCGATTCCAGGCGTTGGAGTGAAGGCCTGTGCGCGCTGCTGATCAGCGGGGAGCAAGGGCTGCGCGGAGACGAACTGAATCAGGCACTGCTGCAGTGCGGGATCTTCGGTCTGCGTGCCCGCTTCGAGGCCCACGAGATCATCCGGATCTCCATACGCGTTCACCTCGACCGTGCCGTTGCTGAACGACTGATACGGCACGTTCCCGAACACGCCGATGTCCACCACGGTGGCAGGGATCGAGTGCAGCCCCGCGACGCACGGATACGACTCGGCCGCGGCGAGCACGGCGTCGAGCTTCTGAATGCTCGGCGGCGGCGGCGGAGCCCTGCGAACCACCTGGCGACTCGCGCAGCCAGTGAGCAGCAACGTCACGACGAGGAGTGAGCGCATTCGGTGAGCAGAGCACGAGTGCGCGAGGTACGCCCCTCTCCCCCGCCCCTCTCCCCGCTGGCGCAGGGAGAGGGAGAAAATCAGTACATCTTGCGCATGCGCGCGGCGAAGAACCCATCGAGCCCCTCGGGCCCGGGCAACGTGCGCAGATGTCCCTGCCACGTGGGCAACGCAGCGAGTCCCTTCGGCGGCTCGGTGGTGAAGTCGGGGTGCGAGCGCAGGAACATCTCCACCTGATCAGCGCCCTCAGCGGTGTCCGTGCTGCACACCGCGTAGATCAACAGTCCGCCCGGCTTCAGCACCAACGAGCACTGCTCGAGGATCTCCCGCTGCAGATGCGAGAGCTCGGCGATGTCCTGCTCGAGCCTTCGATACCGCAGCTCCGGGTGACGACGAAGAGTTCCGAGCCCCGTGCACGGCGCGTCGATCATCACCGCGTCGAACTCACCCAGCGACTCTGGGAGCGGCTTCGACGAATCCGCCCGCTGCAGCGTGAGCCGCTCGCGCAAACCGAGCCGCTTCGCCTCGCTGTCGATCTTCGGCAGCTTGTTCGCGTGCACGTCGAGCGCGACCACTTCATTCGTCTGCGCGAGATGACAGCTCTTCCCGCCCGGAGCCGCGCACGCATCGAGCACCCGCGCGTTCCCCGGCACCTGCGCGAACACCGTCACCAGCTGCGCCGCTTCGTCCTGCACCTGCCAGAGACCTTCGCGGTAGCCGTAGAGCTCCTCCACGCGACCGGGAGAGTCGAGCACGATGCCCAGCGGTGAGAGCGTGGCCAACTTGCACGCCACGCCCGCATCCGTGAGCTGCGCGAACAATTCGTCGCGCGTGAGCTTCGCGGTGTTGGTGCGAATCACGACGTTCGGCGCGTCATTGTCCGCCGCGAGCATCACCTTCGCGCGCTCGGGACCGAACTGCCGCGTCCACCGCTTCACCAGCCACGCAGGGTGACTGGTCTCGTACTCGAGGCGTTCCACTTCATCGCCCTCGATCTTCGGCAGCTCACCGAGCTCCGACACCTTGCGGAGGATCGCGTTGGTGAAACCTGCCGCCCGCTCCAGCCCCACACCCTTGAGCGCGTCGACGGTGTCTCCCACCGCGGCGTGCCTGGGCACTCGCATGAAGAACAGCTGGTACACGCCGAGGCGCAGCGCCGCGAGCACGCGATCTTCGATCGAGTCGAGCGAGCGATCGGCGAAACGCTGGAGCACCGTGTCGAGCGTGAAGCGTCTGCGCGTGGTGCCGTAGCAGAGCTCGGTCACCAGGCCCGCATCGCGAGGATCCTTCAGCTTCTGCTCGTCGAGCACCGAGTCGAGCACCACGTTCAAGTACGCATCGGTGGCCGCCACGCGCGCGAGCACCTGGATCGCCACCATGCGCGCCGTCGCGGGTCCCTTGCGCGGAGCGCTCTTCTTGGGAGGCGCCGGATTCTTCGGAGGAGCAGTGCGCTTCACGGCTGGAGCTTCGCCATCTGCGAGATGAGCATCTGATCAGACGCCTTCGCGCCGGCCATCAAGGTGAGGAGCACGTTCTCGATCGTCTCTTTCGCGCCCGCTTCACACGCGGCGCCACGCTGAATTCCCGTCCACGTGTCGCGCGCCCACTTCGCGAGCGACTCAGCTGTCTCTTCGTTCTTGAGCCGCTTCTTGATCCGATCGTGCACTTGTTTCCGCGTGAGCATCGCGCCCGAGATCGGGGACGAGGCGCCCTTCGTCTTCTCCGTGTGCTTCTCCGTGTTCTTCTCTGCGGG
>CBIHPJ010000814.1:0-3655 GCA_966211295.1 uncultured Myxococcales bacterium
TCGGCACCACGAGTCGTCAGTAGGCGCTATTCCAAAGCTCACTTCGAGTTGATCAACTCAACTGAGCTTGGGGTCAGCGCTGCTCGGAAGGCAGCTCGTGCAGCTCCATGCGATGGCGATCGACCCAGCGCTTGGCCGCGCGATTGGCCGCCACCTCGATGCGCCCGAAGCTGGTCTTCACCAATGATCCGAGCGTCCTGGTGCCTCGCCGCGGGTCCTTCACCAGCCGGGCGAAGACGTCGACGGCCGAGGTGCGGAAGACGCGCGAGTACTCGGTGACGAAGCGCGAGATGCGCACCTCTTCGCCGGACAAGATGTTCATCGACGCTTCACGCGAGCGGCCCGAGGAGGCCCAGTAGCGGAACACGCCTTCCTGCAGCGCGCGCGAGCCCGCGTCCTGGCCGCGGAACACTTCGTAGAGCGCGTCGGTGAAGAGATCGCGCATGCGCACGAAGTCGTAGCGGCGCCGCTGGTACTCGGAGAGCGCGGCGTCGCTCGGTCCCGATTTGCCCACCAGTTCTCCGAGGGTGAGCACGTCGTTCATCGCGTTGGTCATGCCCGACGCGGTGAGCGGGTGATTGCAGCCGCCCGCATCGCCCACCAGCGCCACTCCGGGCGCGGCGCAGGTCTGGGTGGTGATGTTGTGGTTCGCCACGCCCTCGAAGGGCACTTCGCGCAGCGACTTGATCATCGCCTCGCGCAGCGACTCGGGCACCACCGGCGCGTAATCGCGCACCAGCAGCTCGACCATCGCCTGCTTGCCCTTCGCGGCGGTGAGCGGCACGTCGACGCAGAAGCGAATGCGATTCTCGCCGTACGGGTACGCGAGAATGGGTCCCGCCGCGCCGAGGAACACGTGGCCCATCTGGCCGTAGGGCAGCGCGCCCTCGATGCCGAACGCGACGGTGTACGAGAGGAGCTCGGTGCTGGGCTCCATGCCGAGCAGCGCGCGCAGCTTCGACTGCCGACCATCGGCGACCACCACCAGCTCGGCGCGATGCGTCTCGCCCTGCTCGGTCTTCACTCCGACGATGCGGCCGCCCTCGCGAACGAAGTCGGTGATGCGCGCGCCCGTGGTGATGCTCACGTTGCGGCGGTGCGAGATCTCCTCGCGCATCAACAGCACCATCTGGTGGTGATCGATGCCGAGGCCCGGTCCCTGCTCGGGTCCGTACGGGAGCACCGCGGCCATCACGTTCGCCTGCGGAGTGACCGCGAAGCCCAACACCGGCACGCCGCCGCGTTCGAAGAGGGTGGACTTGAGGCCCAGCTGATCGAGGCCGCGCACGCCGCGGGGATGAATGAGCTCTCCACGGAAGCGCGGGTCGGTCTTCACCGCCGCTTCGAAGACCTTCACCTTCGCGCCTGCTCTGGAGAGCGCGGCGGCGGCGATCACTCCGGTGAAGCCTCCGCCGACGACGATGACCTCAACCGACATAAGGATCCCCTTAGTGGTCCCCAAAGGCCGGCTGCAACCGGAACCGGGTGGCCTGACGGCTGTCAGTCGGGTGCCCTCGCGAGCGCTTCACTCTTCGATTAGCGATGCACGCGTGGATCTCGACGACCTCCTTCAGAAGACGAGCCGAACCTTCGCGCTCGCGATTCCTCTCCTTCCTGAGCCCACGCGCAAAGCGGTGAGCGTGGCGTATTTGCTCTTCCGTGTGGCGGATACGTTCGAAGACGCGACCACGTGGCCGCGTGAAGATCGCATCGACGCACTGGAGAGCTTCGTCGACTTGCTCGAGCTCCCCTTGGCGCAGCGGCGCGTGGAAGCGAAGGTGAGATCGGCGAAGTGGCTCGAGCGTCCGCCCGTCACACACGCGGGCTACCTCGAGCTGCTCGCGGAGTTGCCGGGGGTGCTCGGCGCGCTCGATGAGCTCTCCACCTCGGTGAGCGCGTTGGTGGTGAAGCACACCATTCGCACCACGGAGGGCATGGCCTCGGTGGTGGCGCGCGCGGATGAGCGCGGCAACCTGCGCGTGGCGAGCGTCCGTGAGCTGAAGGACTACTGCTACATCGTCGCCGGCATCGTGGGAGAGCTGCTGACCGATCTCTTCCTCCACGACTGCGCGTCGCTCGACACGCAGCGCTCCGAGCTGGAGCGCCTGATGCGCGCGTTCGGCGAGGGCCTGCAGCTGGTGAACATTCTGAAGGACGTCGATGACGACGCGGGCGATGGGCGCGTGTATCTGCCCACCGCGGTGCCGCGCAGTGAGCTCTTCGCGCTCGCGCGCGCTGATCTGGAAGACGCGAATCGCTACGTACAGGCGCTCCAGAAGGGCGGAGCTCCGCGCGGGTTCCTTGCGTTCACGGGGCTCTCGCTGGTGCTCGCCTTCGCGGCGCTCGATCGACTCGAGGCTGACGGCGCTGGCGCGAAGGTCTCGCGGCCCGAGGTGATGAACCTCTTCCAGGCGTTGGAGAAGGATCTCGACGCGGGTGTGGCGCTCGATCTCCGCCAAAGCGCTCGAGTCTGAGTCAGTCCGTTCGGCCGGCTTCACACTCATTTACAGGATGCGAGTTGCGTTCCCGAGGCGGGAGCCGCAAATCAGCGCCCTATGAAATGGACTATCGAGTCGATGCCCTCCCTGGAGGGCCAGCTGTGGGTCGTCACTGGCGCGAACTCGGGCCTCGGGCTGGAGACGGTGAAGGCGCTCGCGCAGAAGGGCGCGCAGGTGGTGATGGCGTGCCGCGATCCGCAGCGCGCGTCGTCGGCCGCGGATGAAGTTCGCCGCGTCGCTCCGCAGGCGAAGCTGGAGCTCGAGAGCCTCGACCTCGCGTCGCTCAAGTCCATCGAGGAGTTCGTCGCGCGGCTGAAGAAGTCGCACCCGGTGATCGACGGCCTCATCAACAACGCCGGCATCATGGCGATCCCCCGGCGCACCACGGCCGACGGCTTCGAGATGCAGCTGGGCACCAATCACCTCGGGCACTACGCGCTGTCGCTGCGCATGCTGCCGCTGCTCGAAGGAGCGAAGGCCCCGCGCATCGTCAACGTGTCGTCGACCATGCACAAGTACGGCTCGATGAACTTCGAGGACCTGATGGGAGAGAAGTCGTACTCGCCGTGGGGTGCGTACGGTCAGTCGAAGCTGGCCAACCTGCTCTTCACCTACGAGTTCGCGCGCAAGCTGACGGCGGCGGGCAAGCGCACCATCACCGTGGCGGCGCATCCCGGCTACGCGGCGACGAACCTGCAGGGCGTGGGCGCGAAGATGACGGGTTCCAGGTTCAGCGCGTGGTTCATGAACGTGGGCAACTCGCTGATGGCGCAGAGCGCAGAGATGGGCGCGCTGCCCACGCTCTTCGCGGCGACCCACGGCGAGGTGAAGACCGGCGAGTTCTTCGGCCCCGATGGCTTCATGGAGATGAAGGGCCACCCGCGGAAGTGCGACTCGAACGCGAAGTCGAAGGACGTCACCTCGGCGCAGAAGCTGTGGGAGGCCTCGGAGCGCCTGACAGGAGTCCAGTTCGCCTGAGTACCTCCCTCTCCCAGCGGGAGAGGGTCGGGGTGAGGGCAGACATCTTCCAGCCGTGTACGCTCACTCCGTGCGCTGCTCGCTCCTCGTGCTGGTGCTGATGTCTGCCTGCACGAAGCCTCCGCCGCCGGCGGTGACGCACGCGGAGACGGCGTCCTACGATGCGGCGCCCGCGACGT
>CBIHPJ010000815.1:0-3654 GCA_966211295.1 uncultured Myxococcales bacterium
AGCTGATGCTCATCGCCGCTGGTCTGCAGCACGTACGCCTTGGAGAAGGCCGGATCGTCTTCGAAGTTGATGTCCTGCCCGCCGAAGACCTTGCCGAGCGCATCGAAGAACGCGCGCTGCCGGCGGACGAAGAAGTGCGGCGCCTGGCGGCCCGGCGTCTTCAACACCAGGATGGTCTGGTGGTGCACCTGCTGGTGCTTTCCGGAGCCGGTGGTGAATTGGTAGTCGCAGATGCGAATCGAGCCGACGTCCTTCGAGCCGCGGAGGAGGTTCTTCGCGGTGCGCGCGCGGCCCTGGTTGAAGAGCTTGAACATCGAGAGCTCGTCGATGATCTGCTGCGCGGACGCTTCGAAGACGTAGCCGTGTTGCTGGGCGTAGGCCTCCATCGCCTCGCGTCGCTTCTTCTCCATGTACCAGGCGAGCCAAACGATGCCGGCGATGAGCGCGACGATACCGCCGATCATGAAGACGGGTCCGAGCTGTTCCATAGTGCGCGAATGATGCCTCATCGACGTCATTGATCAACGTGCAGAAAACAGCCGCAGCTGTAGGCCCAGGAAGGCAGACCACTCGCTGCTCCCTCTCGCCCCAGCGTCACGCCAGGCGCCGCTCGCCTTGAGGAAGAGGGAGAGGGGTTGATCATTGAGCGCGAAGAGCACGCGCGAGAGCTCGATTTCTCCCCGCGCGCGGAGGGTGAGCGTGGTGTCTGGGGCAATCAGACTCCAACCGCCTGAGAGCTCACCGCGCGCGAGCCACAATCCGTTTTCGCTCTCGAAGCTGAAGAAGAGGGTGGCGGCCGTCAGTGGAGTGATCTCGTGCTGCACCACTCCATCGACTTGATGGATCTTCCACCCCACGGTGGGTCCGAGGCCTAAGTGAAAGCGGCTGCTCTCCTGGCGAAGGGGGTCGAAGAGGAGCGAAAACCGGAGCGCTTCGAGGGACCAATCAGTGCCTTCAGACCAGCGGCGTTCGTAGCGCAGCGCCTGGGTGAGGAACGCGATGTCGAGCGGGAAGGGGATCCGCACCGGAGGGGTGAAGGGGAGCAGGAGCACGCCTTCGCGCACGTGCCGGCGAAAGAGCCCCGAGTAGCCGAGCAGCGTGAGCGAGAGCGCTCCGTTGATCGGCCTCAAGTCCGTCGCGCCTACGTGATGCAACGTGAGCCACGTGGAGTCGGCCTTGCTCTGTGACTCGCGCATGCTGCGCAGACGAAGTCCTCCACCGAAGCCGCCCGTGAAGCCCTCGCCGCTCGCGCCCAGGGCACCCTCGAGCTCGACTCCCTTCCAGGGATCGAAGCAGGTGGCGAAGACATGCCCGTCACTCTCCGTGCTCTCACACGGCGATGATGCGAGCGCGAGGAGCACGAGGCCGAGCATTCACTTCTTCTCGCCGAGCGCCTTCACCGCCTTGATCAGCTTCTCGGTGTTCGACTCCGTCTTCTCCTCTTCTGCGGGAGGAGGGGTCTCCTCTTCTTTCGGAGCTTCAGTGGGCGCCGGAGGATTCGCGACCGGAGGCTGAGGCAAGAACGCAGGCCGCGTGCGCACCTGCTGACTCTGATGCCGCGCGGGCGCCCAGAGGCTGAAACGCAGACCGATGTCTCCAGCGAACTCCCAACCCTTGAGCGCGGGCACGTCGTCGCGCCAGTTCGCGCGACCATCGATCACCAGCGTGAAGGGATAGTCATTGAGCGCGAAGAGGATCACCTCGTAGCCCGCCTTGATCCGCAGCCGCTGCGGAGAGACCCCGCGCCCCTCGATCGCCGGTTCCCAGAAGAGCTTCTCGCCCACCGCTGAAGCCGTGACGTGATGAAAGCCATCGCGATCGAGCACGAGGTTGGCCTCCAGCGCCACCACCGGTTTGAAGTACGCCGCCTTCACGTCGAGATCGAACTCGAGCGAAGGACCGACGCGCAGGCGAATGAAGGAGTCGAGGTCGGCCGAGTTCCAGAGATCCAACGTGGCGTCGAGCTCGGCGATGGTGAGGTAGTTCTTCGAACCGAGCGACTCGAAGCGAGCGGCCTCCGCGGCCCAACCGAGGTTGAGCGGGAGATCGAATCTCCGCGGCTCTCCGATGAACGTGGTGATCCACAGCGGCGCGCGTTGGCGCTGACTGCTCACCGAGTAGCGCGCCACCGTCGCCTCGAAGCGCGTCATCAGCGGAGTGGTGCCCAGGAGCGCGCTCGTCTCGAGGAAGTGCAGGCGATGCTGATGCCGCTGGTTGTCTGAGTTGATGCTGATGTCGATTCCGAACTCGACTCTTCCGCGCGCGAGCGAGCCGTTGCCATCGCGCCGATAGAACGGAGCCCACGCCCCTCCCACGTACACCCGGCGTCCGAGATCGAAGTTCACCTGCATCACGCGGCCGCGTTCATCGCGATACCAACCCGGCGGCGCTTCTGGATTGGCGAGCTCGAAGCGCCACTCGTGACGTGCGAGTTGCTGCTCGCTCACCCCCTCGATGTACGAGGTGCAGCCTTCGTTCACGCGCGAGAGCGGCTCTTCACCTTCGACCAGCTCCCCTGCTTCGTTGGTGATCAACACCCGCGTGGGAGCGGCGTAGCAGGTGCGCATCGCCCGCTCGCACTGCACTCGATATTCGCCCGAGGGAACGAGCTTGCTGGGCCTCAAGGCCAGGCACGAGACCGGCCGGTTCCAGTCGAGCGTGGCCTTCGCTCCCACTGGAGATTCGACGACCACATCGTGGGCGCCGAGCAGAACGACGAGGACGCTGAGCATGGGGCGCCGTCACCGTTCATCCTCCATGCCCGCCGTAGCCCGCTGAACTCTCTGGGGGTGTTGGGCGGCTTTCTGCGCAGCGCGTGAGTGTTGGGTGACCGAGAACAGGAGGTCCGTCATGGCTCGAGTTCAGGTGGGCGATCAGGTGTACCTCGAAGAAGGTGGTACCGCCTTTGGGGCAGTGCGCGGGGTGCAACGCCACGGACTCCACATCTACGTGGAGAACGCGGGCGACTTCGACATTCGCTCGGACGCAGTGGAGTCGGTACACGACGGGAAAGTGGTGTTGGCTGCGTCGCGCATCGGCCCTGCGCTTCGTACGGCGATCGCGCATGCGCACACTGCTGAACGACGATGATCCTCAGGCGAGCGGAGCATGTAAGGTCCGCCCGCATGGGCGAGGGTGTCGAGCAGCGTCGCCTCGAGGTGATGGCTGCACTGAATCGGGCGGGATTGGCAGCGGCGCGAACTGAGGCGCCCGAGGCCATCTATGCCTCCGTGGCTTCGTCGCTGAAGGACGCTGGCTTTCTCGCGAGCATCTACGTGGTCGAGGACGACCGCGCGCGCCTCGTGCAGAGCTCCTTCGGCGACAGGGCGGTGAAGATCGTCGAGCGGCACACGCACCTGAAGCAAGACGACTTCTCGGTCGCGCTGGTGGACGTGCCCTTCTTCGGAAAGGTGCTGCAGAGCGATGCCGCGCTTCTCTTCAACACCACCGAGGTGTTGGGCGATCTCTTTCCTTCCACCGTGAAATGGCTCGCGGGGCCGGTAGCGCGGGTGATGAAGATTCGCAGCGGCATCGGCGTGGCGGTGCGCAACGAGAGAGCGGAAGCGGTGGCGCTGTTGCTGTTGCTCGGCAACGAGCTCACCTCGGATGACGTCGACACCGCGTCGGTGTTCGCGCAGCTGCTCGGCGTCACGC
>CBIHPJ010000816.1:0-3651 GCA_966211295.1 uncultured Myxococcales bacterium
AGCTTGAACACCCGCGCCGCGTTGCCGCCGAGAAAGAGCTCGCGCACGTCTTCGTCGAGGCCCAGCTCGCCGACCTCCGCCACGCAATCGGCTGGATTGATCATCGGAAAGTTGCTCCCGAAGAGCACCTTCTTCCGCCCGTGCGCGCGTACGTAATCACGCAACGAAGCCGGGTAGCGCCGCGGCTTGTAGCCAGAGGTGTCGATGAACACGTTCTCGTACTTGGTGGCGAGCGCGATCATCTCGTCGGTCCACGGAAAGCCGATGTGCCCCGCGACGATGGTGAGCTCGGGAAAATCGAGCGCGACTCGATCGAGATAGGGCATCGGGCGACCCGCCTCCGAGGGCCCGAGCGTGAGCGTGTGACCGACCTGCAGGCAGAACGGCACGCCGAGCTCCACGCACGCGGCGTAGAGCGGGTAGTACCGGCGATCATCAGGCGGCGCTTCCCACAGCCACGGCAACATTCGCAGCGCGCGGAGCCCGAGCTCCTTCACCGCGCGTCGCAGCTCCTTCACCGCGGCCACGGGACGATGCAGGTTCACCGAGGCGGCGCCGATCAAGCGGCCGTTTCCCGCGTTCACCAGCGATGCGACCTGCTCATTGCTGATGATCGGCCCCTGCGGCCCGTACCAGGCGGAGAGCAGCGCCTGATCGATTCCCGCGGCATCGAGCGCGCCCAGGGTGAACTCGAGCGGCAGCTCTTTCGGTAATTCGGTAATCCCCATCATCCGCAACAAAGGGCCGAACATCGGCTGCTCGAGCAGCTTCGACGTCGGATGCTGGATCCACGAATCGAAGACCATGTTCCTCAGTTCGAATCAACTGAGCGGGATCAGAGCTCTCGCTGCAAGAACTCCTGAAGCGCGAGGAAGTCGACCCAGTGCTTGAGCTCGGGAGTGGTGATCACCACGAGCAACCTGCGGCTCACCTCGAAGTCGAAGCGCGACGTAGGCGCCGTGTCGTCATTGCGCACCAACACCTTCGACACCCGCTGGCGGAAGAACGACGGGAAGCGCGGATCGCGCATCGCCGCGTCACTGAGCGCATCTCTCAGCGCACCGAGCGCGGTGAAGGTGAAGTGCTCGAGCCGGCCTGGATCTCTCGGCAGCCCGATCGGGTCGACCTCGAGCTGCACGCCCTTCCCCACCACCTCGTCGACCTGCCCCTGCCAGTACGACAGGCGCTGCGGCAGCTGTTCTCGTGCCGCTTCGAGTTCGAAGCTCATGAGCGATCCTTTCGAGAGGAAAGAGGTATCGCCGCGCCGCTGGTCCTTCAATCCTGATTACTGGGCCATTCCGCAGGTGGGACAGACGTTCACGCCGTCCGCGAGCAGGGTCGCGCAGATCGAACACCGTCTTCCGGAAGACGATGTCGCTGAAACAGGGGCGGGACTTGAAACGGAGCTCAGCTCGACGAGTGCGAATTCCACCCGGCGCTCGAGCTCTGCAGCAGCAGGGAGCGTCACTCCGGGTGACCCAGGAGCGAACGTGAAGTGCACGTTGCTGCCGTCAGCGCGCACCGTGAGTCGATGGCGCCCGCCCGTCCCCATGCCCACCAGGCTGAGCTCGAAGTTCGAGCGCACCGCGACCTCGTAGCCATTCGCGGTGAGCCACTTCTCGACGCGCTGAAGCACGCGAACAGGCTCGGCGCGCGCGGGTCGGATGAAGGAAACTTCATTCATTTTTCTGGCTCGATAGCTTCGAGCCCTCCCCGCGCGAAGAAGTAATGGAGGTGACGGAGCTGCGCTCCCCGGCTCGAATCAACCGAGCTCATTCAGTCGCCGTCGCCAGGAACCACGGCACCGAGCAGATCGCCCTGGTTGAAGCGCCGCTCGACGTCCGCCTTGATGAAGCGCTCGATCTCTTCGGCCGACGAGAACTGCATCGCTTGATCGAGCACGCCCATCGCGTCCTTCTTGCTCATCTGGCGGATCACGTTCTTCACCATCGGAATCTGTCCGGCGGTCATCGAGTACTCCTCGAGGCCGAGCGCGAGCAGCACCATGGTGAGCGCGGCGTCGCCGGCCATTTCGCCGCACATCGCCACGGGGATTCCCGCCTTCTTCGCCGCGTTGATGATCAGCTCGAGGCTGCGGAGGATCGCGAGGTGGAGCGGCCGATAGAGATACGCGACGTCGCGGTTCTGCCGGTCGATGGCCAGTGAGTATTGGATGAGGTCGTTGGTGCCGATGGAGAAGAAGTCGGCTTCCTGCGCAAGGCGATCGGCGATCAGCGCGGCCGACGGAGTCTCCACCATGATGCCAATCGGGAAGCGCTTGCCCACGGGCACGCCCTGGCGCGAGAGCTCGCTGCGGCACGCCTCGAGCTCGCTGCGCGCTTCACGCAACTCGGAGATCGAAGACACCAGCGGGAACATCACCCGCAGATTGCCATAGGCCGAGGCGCGGAGCAGCGCGCGCAGCTGCACGCGGAACAATTCGCGGTGCGCGAGGCAGTAGCGAATCGCGCGCAGACCCATCGCGGGGTTGGTCTCTTTGTCGGGCTTCTTCCCGGGCACCTTGTCGCCGCCGAGATCGAGGGTGCGAATGGTGACGGGACGATCTCCCATCGCCTGCAGCACCTGCTTGTACGACTCGAAGTGCTCCTCCTCGGTGGGAGGCGCGGTGCGATTCAAGAAGAGGAACTCGGTGCGGTAGAGCCCAATGCCCTCGGCGCCGTGCGCGAGCAGCGAGGGGATCTCTTCCGGGAACTCCATGTTGCCGTTGAGGCGAACGCGAATTCCATCCGAGGTGACGGCCGGGAGCTCGGCGGTCTTGAGCGCCAGCTGCTCGGTCTGCAGCTGCCGGCGCATCGTCTCGCGGAAGAGCGCGAGCTGTTCCTCGGTCGGGTTGAGGAGCACCAGGCCGCGGCGCCCATCGACCGCCACCATGTCGCCGTTGCGAATCGACTCGCAGGCCTTGCCCAGACCGACCACCGCGGGGACTTCACGGGCGCGCGCGACGATCGCGGTGTGCGAGGTGTGACCGCCGAGATCGGTGACGAACGCACCGATGCTCCCCGAGCGCACCAACATGGCAGCGTCGGCGGGAGAGATGTCGTGCGCACAGACGATCGCGTGCGGAGGGACCTCGAGCTCCTGGTCGACCACCTCGCCCATCAGGTTGCGCACGAGGCGATCGGCGACGAACTCGATGTCGCTCTTTCGCTCGCGGAAGTACTCGTCTTCGAGGTTGTCGAACTGGTGGCGCAGGCGCTTGCCCACGCGGCGCACCGCCCACTCGGCGTTGATCAGGTCTTCTTTGATCAGCCGGGTGACCTCCACGAGGAACATGGGGTCGTGGAGCATCATGCGATGCGCCTCGAGGATCATCCCGTGCTCCTGGCCGTCACTGTCGAGCTTCTGCTTGAGATCCTCGAGCTGGCGATCGCTGAGCTCGATGGCGGTCTTGAAGCGTAAGACCTCGCCCTCGAGCTCGCCCTTCGTGAGCTTCACCTTCGGCGTGCGAAGCCGACGCGCGTCGAGCACGAAGGCGTGGCCGACCGCGACACCGGGGCTCGCGCCGATACCTTGAAAGGAGACAGTGGCACTCACGGGACGGCGGCTAGCGTACAGGGCCGCGCGCCCGTTTCGCACAACGCATTCTAGGGAGGCCTTCTAGAGTCCATTCATGTCCCGAAACGCCCGCGC
>CBIHPJ010000817.1:0-3644 GCA_966211295.1 uncultured Myxococcales bacterium
TCTCTATCGGCTGCTCTCCCGCAGAGCACTCCGCCTCACCCCGGCGCTCCCTCCGGAGACTCGTTTGGCGCTGGAAAGACTCCTCGCCTAACTGTCTCCCTCTCCCTGCGCAGCGGGGAGAGGGTCGGGGAGAGGGGCGAGAACTCAACGAGCCTGCGTGTTGTCACTCCAGGATGGGATCCCTGCTTGCTCTTGTCGTCCTCACCTCGAGCCTCGTCCGCGAACCGATCAAGCGCATCCTCCACTCCGCCACCCCCGCCTTCCGCCGCTGCTACGAAGACGCGCTCAAGCGCGACGATCCCGGTCTCGCGGGAAAAGCGCGCCTGAAAATCAGTGTCGGCGAGAGCGGACGGGTCGACGAGGTCGAGGTCGAGTTCCCCATCGACGCCCCGCAGTTCACGCAGTGCTTGCGCGACGTCGCGCTCAAACTGCGGTTCCTGAAGGGCGCGGCGGCCTACAAGCTCATCTGGCCCATCATCTTTCAGGCGAGTGACTCGAAGCCGTAACGCGCCAGTCCGACGGTACGCCGGAAGCTAAGGCTTACCCCGTGACGACCGAGCAGACCACGCACGGCCAAGCCGCACGCGCAGACCAGGCCGTAACGCTGCGAGCCGGCGTTACGCCGGAAGCGAAGGCCCCTTCCGTGACCGAGCAGACCCCGCACGGCGAAGCAGCACGCGCAGACGTCGCCACCTCGATGCGGAACGCCCTGACACTGGGTGGGTCGCTGGTGTTGACGCTCGGCATCGGCTTCGGAGTGCGCATCGCGCTCCGCCGCTACCTCGGCCCCACGGTGATCGGCCCGGTGAACTTCGCCGACGCCTTCACCACCACGTCGTTCGTCTTCCTCGGGCTCGGCATCGATCTGCACGTGCGGAAGATCGTGCCTGTCGCGCTCGAGGGCGCGAACGTCTTCCTCGGGACGATCTTCGCGATCCGCGCGGTGATGGCAGCGGCGGTGTTCGTGATGATGGGCGCGGTGCTGACGTGGATGGGTCAGCCGCCCGAGGTGCGCGCGCTGGTCTGGGCCTACGGCGCCGCGCAGGTGTGCATGAGCTACAACCTCACGTTCACCGCGCTCCTGCAGTCAGCGCGGACCATCGACGGGCTCTCGGCGCTCAACGTGGTGGCGAAGTTGATGTGGGCCGCGGGCTTCATCGGCACCATGGTGTTCGGGTTGCCGCTGATCGGCATCCCGCTCTCGGTGCTCTTCGCGGAGCTGACCAAGCTGGTGGTCGGCTACTGGCTCGCGCGCAAGCACGTGCGGCTGCGGCTCGCGATCGACTGGTCGAAGCTGAGGCCGGTGCTCCGCGCGTCGTTCCCGTTCTACGTGAACGCGGTGGCGCTGGTGATCGTGAACCGGTTCGACGTGAACGTGCTCCGCATGCAGAGCACCTCGGAGGAGATCGGTCTCTACAGCGCCGCCGCCGAGCTCGCGCAGATGACCTTCATGATGGTGCCGATGCTGGGCGGAGTGGTGATGCCGCTCTTCGCGCGCATGCAGACGCGGGGGCAGGCCGAGTACCACCAGATGTTGAGGCGGACGATCGAGCTCATCCTGGTGCTGGCGTTCCCTCCGTCGCTCGCGATCGCGGCGGGGGCCGATGTCTGGGTGCAGCTGCTGCTCGGCGATCAATACGCGGCCTCGGCCTGGGCGCTGAGTCTGCTGGGGCCGAGCTTCCTGCTCACCTACGTGGCCGTGGTGCTCGGCATCGCGCTCAACCTCGGCGGAGGTGAATGGACGGTCACCCTCACCTCGCTGATGAGCATGGTGGTGAACCCGCTGCTGGTGCTCACGCTCGTCCACCTTTCGCAGACCTGGGGCGCCGGAGGCGGCGGTGCGGCCTGCGCGATGGCTGCGGTGAGCACCGAGTCGCTGGTGGTCGCGGTGATGCTCTGGCGTCTGGGGCCATCGGTCGTCGATTCGCGGCTCGTGAAGATGGTCGCGAAGAGCCTGCTCGCCTGCGTGGTGGTGATGCTGGTCGATCGCCTGCTGCTCAAGGGCCTCGGCGCGGGACGGCTGCTGATCGACGGGCTGATCTACGTCGGCCTGGTGCTCACGATGGGCGCGGTCTCGGTGACCGAGTCGGTCGCGCTGGTCAGAACGATGCGCGCACAACGCCGCTGATCACCCTCGGAGCGGCTAAAACGGCGTTCTTCCCCCGCCTCGAGGTCGCGATGCTGTCCAAGCTCAGGACTGTGGTCTGTGTGGCGTTGTTCGCAGGTTCCTCGATTGCCGCCGCACAGAGCGACGGTGGCTTCTTGTTCGCAGAGCCACTCGAAGCGTTCGCCGCGAGATCGCTCGCGAGCCACGTGAACTCGACGCGAGAGAACACGGAGTTCCTCGCCCAACAGGTCGGCCCGCGGCCCGGGCTACGATGGGGCTGGGGCAAGAACCTCAAGGCGCGCTCGGTGAAATGGTCGGCGAGCACCGTGTTCGTCCTCGACAAGCACGGCATCGTGCGACTCGGCACGTCGGCGACCGAGTCCGACCTGGCGAACAACGCCTGGCTGATCCGTGCTGCCCTCGAGCGCGCCCAGGGTGAGCCCTGACGCCATCCACCTGACCTGTTGGGAACGTTCGGGTCTTGACGCAACCGGTCGGCCCGCTTAGGAAACCGCCTCTTTCGCAGGCTTCACAAAGGATCCGACCATGGCTCGCGTAACCGTCGAAGACGCCCTTCCCCACGTCGACAACCGCTTCGCCCTCGTGCTGCTCGCGAGCAAGCGCGCTCGTCAGCTGATGGCTGGTGCGCGTCCCCTCGTGGAGCACTCGAAGAACAAGCCCTGCGTCCTCGCCATCCGCGAGATCGCGACCGGCCACGTGAAGTTCGATCGTGACGTGCGCGAGGCGCTGATGGGCAAGTTCAACGCGCCCGCCGCGCAGGGCTGAAAAGCTCTCCAGCAGCACCCTTCGGCCCTGCTCCCTCACTCGAGGCAGCAGGGCCGACGTGTTTCAGCGGCCCGACAGCCAGACCCAAGGCCAGTACGACTCGGCGAACGCACGAGAGGGAGGAGTCAGGTAGCGGCGGGCCGGGCACAAACGGTCGCAACCAAAAGGCGATTCAATCGCCCAGGCGTAGTGACCGTTTTTCGTGCTTCCCCTTCGGCCAAAAAGGCGCGACCACTTCCGCCCGCCACTACGGTCGAGCGCGCATGGCGACCCGACTGCTGCGCAAGCCCAAGAAGGCGGTGAACGTACGCTCGAAGTTGCCGCGCACGGGCCTCGCGCACTTCGGCTACGGCGTCTTCCGCTTCTTCATCTACGGACTCTTCGGCGTCGCGCTCGAGATCTTTTTCTACAACCTCGTGCGCAACCTGAAGCCGGTGCCGGTGCTCGGGCTGCTCTTCCAGTTCGACTGGCGCGTCGACCAAACGCTCAACCTCGGCGCGATCTGGAACGTGCCGGCGATCTCGCTCTACGGCCAATGCAGCCTGTGGATGTTCTTCGTCTACGGCGTCGCCTCGTTCTGCATCGAGTTCGCGTACCGCAACGGATCCGACATTCCCTGGCCAGCGCGCGCGATCATCTACGGCTTCATCATCTTCTTCTGGGAGTGCATCTCGGGCTGGCTGCTCTTCTGGCTCACCGGCTACGAGATCTGGTTCTACGCGGACCGCGGGAACTTCTTCCGGATGACCTC
>CBIHPJ010000818.1:0-3638 GCA_966211295.1 uncultured Myxococcales bacterium
TCGCCCGCGTACATCGCTCCGAACAACACGTACGGAACCCCGTGCAGCTCGCGCGGATAGTGATCCTCGGGCGGTACCACTCCGATCGCGCCGATCGAGCTCACTTCGTCGGAATCTCTCGCGCTCAACTCACGGAACGCCTTCAGCGCGGCGCGCATCTCAGCGGCATCGCGGGCGTCCTTCAGCGAGAACACGAACGCGACCTGCGGACCAACGTGATGCGCACTGAACTCGAAGCTCGTCACCACTCCGAAGTTGCCGCCGCCGCCGCGCAGCCCCCAGAGCAGCTCGGGATCGTCTTCTTCGCTCGCTCGCACGATGCGCCCATCCGCGGTCACCACGTCGGCGCCGATCAGGTTGTCGCAACTCAGCCCGTACGGATGCCGGAGCCAGCCGTAGCCACCACCGAGCGTGAGACCGCCAATGCCGGTGGCGGAGACCACTCCGAGCGGAACCGCGAGTCCGTAGCGCTGAGCCGCGACGTCGACGTCACCGATCATCGCTCCGCCACCTGCGCGCACCACGCGACGCCCGGCATCGACGATCACTCCGTTCAAGTCGCGGAGATCGATCACCAGGCCCGAGTCACAGACCGCGTGGCCTGCCACTCCGTGACCGCCGCCTCGCACCGCGATCGGCATTCCCCGCTCGCGCGCGAAACGAATCGCGCCGATCACGTCCTCAGGCCAGGAACACCGCGCGATCAGCTGCGGCCGGCGATCGATGAGGCCGTTCCACACCGCGCGCCCCTCGTCGTACGCCCGGTGATCAGGGCGAAGAATCGAACCTCGAAAGGGAGACAGGAGATCCATCTTCGAACCGGCTGCATCAAGTGGGCCCCTCTCCCCGACCCTCTCCCCGCTCCGCAGGGAGAGGGAGCACTTCTGTGAGAGATTGAACCGTGCGCTCGCATCGCCTCGTCCACACCGCGAAGAACCGCTTCTGGGAGGTCCACTGGGAAGGCAGCGAGGTCGAGACCACCTCGGGCACCCTCGGGACGAATGGCCGGGCGACCGAGAGATCATTCGGCAGCGCCAGCGAAGCCGACGAATGGATCGAAGAGCAGCTCGCCAAGAAGCGGAAGGAAGGCTTCGTCGAGCTCACTGAGGTCGGCACCAAGAGCGCCGGAGTGGTCGTGGACCCTCTGCTCGAGCAGATCCGCGCCAACCCGGCCGACGACTCGCTCCGCCTCGTCTACCTCGACCAGCTCAGCGCCGCGGGTGACCCACTCGGGGAGTTCATCGCCGTGCAGGTCAGCCTCGCCAGTGCGCCGAATGGCCCCAACGCGGCAGTCCATCGTCATCGCGAGCGCGAGCTGTTGGAACGTTTTCGAAACCTCTGGTCGGGCAACTTGCGCGGAGTCGACTTTCGCTTCGAGCGCGGCTTCGCCGTGGAAGCACGAATGCGCATGGACGATCTCGTGCAGCACGTCGCGAAGTTGTGGACCGCGGCGCCGCTCCTCTCACGCATTCACATCACCAACGAAGGGTGGCGTCCGTGGGAAGGACTCCGCCTCCTCGGCGCACTTCCCGACGCCGCGCGACTCAAGGAACTCCACGTCACCTTCATGGCGGGCGGCTCGATGGAGGTCGCGAGCGCGATCATCGAAGCTCCACACCTCGGCAACCTCGAGGCGCTCTCGCTGCGCCGCGCGGGACTCACCGACAGCGACGTGATGGATCTGCTCACGCCTCCGCGTTTCCCGAACTTGAAGCGAATCGATCTGCGGAGCAACGCGCTCTCCGGCGGATCACTGAGAGCGCTGCGAAAACGGCCGCTCACCGAGCTGCTCTTCGCGCACAACCGACTGGGAAGATCGAGCGTGCACGAGCTCGCGACCGAGGGCGCGCTCGGCGGACTCGAACGACTCGATCTCTCTGGGAACGGAATCGGGAACGAAGGGCTGAGTGTGCTCGCGAAGATCTCGTGGCTGGGCTCGATGAAGCGCCTCGAGCTCTCGAGCACGGGCATCACCGCATCGGGCATCTCTGCGTTGAAGGACACGCCACTCGCCAAGCACGTCACGCACCTCGAGCTCGCGGGGAATGAGCTCGGTGCAGGAGGCCTGAAGATCATCCTCAGCGGAGTCTTCCCCGCGCTCACCCACCTCGATGTCTCGGAGACGATGCTTGGTGACGACGGCACCTCCGCGCTGATCGATTCACCGCTGGTGCGTCAGCTGCGATCCCTCGAGCTGAAGAAGAACGGGCTCACGCCCGCGGGCGCCACGCAGCTCGTGAAGGTGAAGTTCGAGCAGTTGGAATACTTGAGCGTCTCCGGAAATCCGCTCGGTGAGAGTGGGCTCGCTTTGCTGAAGACTGCGTTTCCGAAGGTGCAGCTCGTCGCGCGCGGCGCGAGCGCTGAGGAGTGAGCACTCGGTCATCCCCTCACCCCGACCCTCTCCCCGCCAGGGGAGAGGGAGACAGTTGGCTGATCAGCGCAGGCAGTCGGGCTGACCGCGGTACCGCTTCTTGAACGGCACGTAGACCATGCAGGACTTCTGTCCGTCGGTCTCGAGGCACACGTTCTGGCACGTGTCGTAACGCTCGTTGTGCTTCCGCTTGAGCGCAGCGCCGGTGCGCGTGTCGACCACGCGGTTGTACGCCTCGGTGTCGCCTTCATCTCCGTCTTCGCCGACGGAGTGGAGCGAGGTGATCACTCCGTTCGTCGTGCCCTTTTCCCACATGCCGCGCTTCGCACTCATCGCGTCCATCTGCGCGGCGAGCGTGTCGGGATCGACCTTCTCTCCATCGACCGCGTACGCGAGTCCGTGTCCTGAGCGCGCCATCTCGGGAGCGAGCTTGGGGCACTTCACCAGCAGGCGTTTGTAGCCATCGACCTTGCCGTCGGTGGTGCACTCCCACTCCTGCGACGCGGCGACCTGGCTCGACTCCTTCGCGAGCTCGAAGAGCTCTTGTGCGGTCCAGTCGCCCCACTGGTGCACGGGACCGTAGGCCTCGAGCGTGTTGTACCCGACGAGGCGAGTACCCATGCCTTTGCGCGCGCCCTCTTTGATCTTGAAGGAATCGCCGTCGGTCCACCGCACTTCGGTGCGCTCACCGTTCAAGATGATGAAGCCGATCGCGTCGTGCTTTTCCTTCGGTGCCTTCTTCGCCTTCGACGATTTCTTCTTCGATGACGCGCTATCGGCGACTGCGGAAACAGCGAAAAGGAGGCCGCAGAGGGCCCAGATTCGAGGCGTCACCGTTCGGTTATACACAGTGGAACCGCGTGGTTGCGAAGGCCGCGGCCCTCTTCCACTTTTCTCCGTTTGCGACTAACGCTCTCGACGCACCGCCCGAATTGACGGTGTCGGGTCGCATGAAGCGGCCTGCATCTTGACGAAAGCAGAACAGCAAATGGCAACTGGTACCGTGAAGTGGTTCAACGATGCGAAGGGTTTCGGGTTCATCAGCCAGGACGGCGGCGGCGACGACGTGTTCTGCCACCACACCGCGATTCAGGCCGACGGGTTCCGCACCCTCGCCGAGGGTCAAAAGGTTGAATTCGACGTGAACAAGGGCCCCAAGGGCCTCCAGGCTGCGAACGTCCGCATCGTCGGCTGATTCGCACCGAAGCAACTGAAGTCCTTCGAAGCCCAGTCTCTCTCAAACGGAGGCTGGGCTTTCGTGTGTCTG
>CBIHPJ010000819.1:0-3634 GCA_966211295.1 uncultured Myxococcales bacterium
CCGAAAGCTCCCGGTACATCGAGGGCTGGCGTCGCGGAAAGCCCGAGGAGGATCCCGAGAAGACGAAGCGCTGGGGCTTCATTTCCGCGAAGCCGAGCGAGTTCCTGATCCGCATGCGTGGTGGGAGCGTGGTCTCGGCCGGGCAGGGCGCGACGGTCTTCAAGTGGCCGTGGGACTCGATCGCGATCGTCCCCACCACCGTGCAGCGCCTGCACTTCGTCGCCGATCAGATCACGCGCGAGAAGGTCGGAGTGAAGGTCACCGGCATCGCGGTGTACCGAATCGCCGAGCCGCTGATCGCCTCGCGCATGTTGAACTTCAGCTTTCCCGAGCGCGCGCAGGAGAAGCTCGCCGAGATGATGGAAGAGATGTGCGTCGGCGCTTCTCGTCGCCTGATCGCGAATCTCTCCGTCGAGCAGTGCCTCACGCAGCGCAAAGAGGCGCTCTCCACTGAGCTCGTGCGCGAGATCGCTCCGGTGGTGAGCGGTGAAGGCCGCGTGGAAGACGCGACCGATCGCGGCTGGGGCGTGGTGGTCGACACCATCGAGATCCAGGACGTGCGCGTGCTCTCGGGCCAGGTGTTCTCGAACATGCAGGCGCGTTTCCGCCTCTCGCAGGAGCAGGTCGCGCGTGAAGCCGAGCTCGCGAAAGAGCGCGCGGTGCGCACCGACGAAACGGCGACGGAGCGTGAGGTGGAGCTCACCAAGGTCTCCGCCACCACCGAGATCCGCCGGCAGAAGCAGGCCGCTGACGAATCGGCGCGGCTCGAGAAGCTGACCTCAGACGCGAAGGTCGAAGAGGCTCGCCTCGCTCAAGAACGCGCCACGCGCGCCGCGCAGATCTCCGCTGAACGCGAGTTCCAGCTTCAGAAGATCACCGCCGAGCAGGAAGTGCGTCAGCGTCGCCAGGCGGCGGAAGAAGCGGCGTTGCTCGAGAAGGCGCAGGCCGAGCAGCGGCAGGCCCTGCAGAAGCTCTCCGCGGAAGTGCAGCTGCAGCAGGAGAAGCTCCGCACGGAGCTCGAGGCGGTCCAGCTCGAGGCGCAGACCGAGCAGGCTCGTCACCAGGCGCGCGTCGAATTGGAGGCGCAGCAGGCTGAGCTCCTCCGCAACACGGCGATCGTGGCCGAAGCGAAACGTCACCTCGCCGAGATCGAGCTCAAGACCGTGGAGCTCGAGACCGAGCGCACCAAGCTCCTCGGTTCGTTCGAGCTCGATCGCGCCGCCAAGCTGCGCCAGATCGAGAACAACCTCTCGCCCGAGGCGATTCAGCTCGCGATCGCGAATCAGCTCCCGCAGCTCGCCGCCGCCTTCCAGCAGAAGATGGGCGAGGTGCACGTGACCGCGGTCGATGGAGCCAACCCGTTCGGGTACATCGCCGCCGCCGTGGAAGGGGTGATGGGCCTCGCTCGGAGCGCTGGTCTCGAGGTGAAGAAACCTCAGTGAATCCAGCCGTATGACCGGGGGAGTGCTTTAGTGAGAAACGGCACCCCCTCGGTTTGCATATAGGGATTCAAATGAAGCGCACGACGGTCCTCGCCCTCGCAGCACTCTCCGCAATCGGGCTGGTGTTCATCCCCTCGCTGATTCCAGCGGGTCCCACGTCGTCGCTCGATGCGTCGTCGCTGCTCAACTCCGGCCGGCTCTTCGTGGCGGTCGGAGTGATCTTCCTCGGCGGTCTGCTCACCTCGCTGACCCCGTGCGTGTACCCGCTGATTCCGATCACCGTCGGCGTGTTCGGCGCGCGCCAGGCTGAGTCGAAGGGCCGCGCGTTGTTGCTCACCACTTCCTACGTGGTCGGCATGGGCATCGTGTTCAGCGCGCTCGGTGTCTTCGCAGCGCTCTCGGGTCGCGCGTTCGGATCGGTGCTGGGCAACACGTACGTGATCCTCGGCCTCGCGGTGTTCATGGCGCTGCTCGCGAGCTCGATGTTCGGCGCGTTCGAGCTCGCGCTTCCTTCGGGCCTCGCCACGAAGCTCAACGGCGTCGGCGGTGGCGGCATCATCGGCGCGCTCCTGATGGGCAGCGTGGCGGGCTTCCTCGCGGCTCCCTGCACCGGCCCGGTGCTCACCGGTGTGCTGACCTGGGTGGCGCAGACGCGCGATCCGCTCATCGGGGCGGGATTGCTCTTCGTCTACGCGATGGGCATCGGCGTGCCGTTCTTTCTCATCGGTGTGTTCACCGTGCGCATGCCCAAGAGCGGCGTGTGGATGGAGTGGGTGAAGAGCATCTTCGGCATCGCGCTGTTGGCGATGGCGGTGGGTTACCTGCGCGACGCGTTCCCTGCGTTCCGCGAGGTGATCACCGGGCTCACCACGATGATGGGTCGCAGCGTGGCGATCACCCTCGGCGCGGCGCTCGCGTTCATCGGCGTGGTGCTGGGCGCGATTCATCTCTCCTTCAAGGAAGGCACGCAGTGGCTGCCCAAGGGCGCTGGCGTGCTCGTGGTGCTGGTCGCGTTCCTGCTTCGCATGGGCGCTCCTGAGGCGGGCGCGAAGACGCCTGGCGGCGATCCGAATCAGCACGCGCAGTTCGTGTGGACCGCGACCATCAACGCGAACGACGACGCCACGGAGCTCGATGCCGTGCTCAAGCAGGCGCGCGCTGATTGCCGCCCGGTGATGATCGACTTCTTCGCCGACTGGTGCGCTGCCTGTAAGGAGCTCGATCACCTCACCTACGTCGCTCCCGAGATCGTGGCGGAGTCGAAGCGCTTCGTGACCGTGAAGGTCGATGGCACTGCCGAAGGTGAGAAGTCTGACGAGCTCTACGAGCGCTTCGGCGTGAAGGGCTTGCCCACGGTGGCCTTCATCGATCCGATGGGCGAGATGCTCAGCAATCCGCGCGTCGCCGGCTTCCTCCCGCCTGAGAAGTTCCTCCCCGAGATGCGGAAGATCGGCCTTGCCACGTGCTCGCGTACGCCCTGAGTCTGACTCTGAGTGCGGTTGATGGTGGTCACGAGGTGCTCGCGTTGCTCGAGCGCCAGGCCGCTGCATGGAGCAAGGGCGACCTCGACGGCTTCTGCTCGGTCTACGCGGACGATGCGGTGTTCGTCTCTCCGAGTGGAGTGACGAAGGGCCGCGCTGAAGTCCTCGCGCGCTACAAGAAGAAGTACCCGACGAGCGCGGCGATGGGGAAGTTGACCCTTGCTCCGATCGACGTGCGCGAGAGCGCTGGCGCGGTGTCCGTCGCTGCGAAGTGGACGCTCGAGTATCCCGACAAGCCGGCCGCGACAGGGCACACCGTGGTGGTCTTCCGCCTCATGGCGGGCCAGTGGAAGATCGTGCACGACGCGTCGATGTGACTCTGAGCCGCCTGTCGGCGTCCGAGGTTACAGCGAGCGCATCAGAGATCAGCGAGGATGGCTGTGTGAGGCTCATTCTTCTCAGCGCGGTCCTGTTGTTCTCGTGTGCTCCGAAACCGGCCTCGATGTTCGTCGCTGATGTCGATGCGTCCACTCCGGACGCAGGCATGGAGGTTGTTGATGCAGGCCCGAACTGCGCGTGCATGCAGTGGGGCAATCCGCGGAATGGCGGCCTCGTTGGTGATCCCCTCGTCGAGCTCTCGGGTCTCGTCGCCAGCCGCTCGCAGCCCGGCGTTTTCTACGCGCACAACGACTCTGGAGACACCGCGCGCTT
>CBIHPJ010000820.1:0-3622 GCA_966211295.1 uncultured Myxococcales bacterium
ACCTTGAGCACTCGCAGCGCCATGCGCGCGTGCTCGAAGCGTTCGGCCAATGAGCCCTGCGGACCGCGCGACACTGTTTCTTCTACGCGTGCGGCGGCGGCCTGGCGCTTGGTGGTCGCGTCGTCGTCCGACAACTTTTCCGCTTCGGACAATTCGAGCTGCGCTTTGTAGACGTTCACTGCCGAGGTGAACGCGAGGTCCTTCTCACCGAGAAGCTCCTTCGCAGAGCGGAAGTCACTCTCCGCACCCGCGAGATCTCCACGACGCGCGCGCAACGCACCACGCGCACCGAGCGTGAGCCCCGCGTGCCGCTTGTCTCCCGTCACGTGAAACAACCCGAGCGCCTCATCCAGTGACTCGGCCGCGGGATCGAAGGTCTGTTGCTCCATCATCAGCAGCGACTGATTCAACAGACAGATCGCCTCGAAGCGCCGATTGCCGACCTCGCGATGCACGCCGACCGCGCGCTTGTAGAACGCCATCGCACGCGCGTTGCCTCCACGATCGCGCTCGAGGTCAGCGAGGTTGGTCACCGCGATTCCTTCACTGCGCCGATTGCCGAGCTCGCGGTGAATGGCGATCGCCTTGGTGCAGCTCTCTTCCGCCGCCTTCCATTCACCACGCGCCTGCTGAAGCACGGCGAGGTTGCTGAGGGTCACTCCTTCGAACCGGCGATCCTGCGCGGCCTGGTGCAGCTTGAGCGCAGCCGCGGAGAGATCCTCCGCGTCATCCATGCGACCGAGCTCCTGCGCGACCGCGGCCATGTGAGCGAACACCCGGCCCTGCATGCGGACGTCTTTCGTTTCTTTGAGAAGTCCCAGCGCCTGCTCGTAGAGCGACAACGCCTCGGTCAGCTCGCCTTGCGACTTGCGAACTGATCCCTTGTAGGTGAGCGCGCGTCCTTCAGCTTCCGGCGGAAGTGGATGCGACATCAGCGCATCGAGATCAGCCGCGGCTTCCTGCAAGCGTCCGCGCGCGAGCAGGACACGGGCGCGCGCCTCGAGCGCGGGAGCACGCTCCGCTGGATCCTTCAGCTTCGAGATCACCGCGTCGAGCATCGACAAGTGCGCGCCATACGGACCGCGCACGAGGAACAACGCATCGAGCGCGAGGAGCACGCGCAGCGCCTGCTTCACTCCATCAGTGGGCTGGGCGAGCCAGAACTCCCACGCCGCCATCAGGTTGTCGCGTTCCTGCGTGAGGAGATCGAGCACCGCCGCGCCCTTCTCCGCCGCGGGACCGAGCGTTTCACCGAGGCGCAGGAACCAGCTCGCGTGCCGCTTCTTCGCGCGCACTTCTTCCTGCGGCAGCCGATTGATCACGCGCGCGCGGATCGACTCGTACATGCCGTAGCGCGCTTGATCAGACTTGGTGGGAAAGCTCACGCGCAGGAGCGACTTGCTACGCAGTCGATGCAGCACCTGCAGCACCGCCTCGCGATGCGCGTCACCGGGATGTCCCGGCAAGCGCAACACATCGAGCGCCGCACCCGCGGCGAAGCCCGAGGCGAACACGGTGCATTGAGAGAGCGCCGCGCGCTCTTCTTCACTCAGCTGATTCCAGCTCGCTTCGAACGCGTGATCGATCGCGAGGAACTGTCCGCTCGCCCCGGTCGACGACTGCTCCCGCGCGGCGTCACGAAGCGCCTCGAGTGGCGCATCAGCCATCTGCGCGGCCGCGAGCTCGATCGCCAGCGGCATGCCGTCGAGCCGGCGCACCAGATTGCGCACCATGTCGCGCACCCATCGTCCCGTGGGGAACTTGGGATTGAGCATGCGCACGCGCTCGAGGAACAGGCGCATCGCGTCGCTGTCCTCCTCTGCGCCGGCGTCGATGGGGAGCGGGCCGACCTCGTACTTCTTCTCCGACTCCACGCCGAGGGCGACGCGCGAGCAGATCAGAAGGTGCGCGTCCTTCGCGGTCTGATGCCACGCGGTGACGACGGGACCGATCTCCTTCGCGAGCTGCTCCACGTTGTCGAGCACCACCAGGCACTGACGTCGCGCGGTGAGCAGCACTCCGACTGCATCGACCGGAGAGCCAGCCGCGGGCAGCGCCACCCCGAGCGCTTCCGACACCGCGAGACAGAGACCTTCCACGCTCTTCGCGCCGGTGAGATCAGCGACCCACACGCGGGAGCGGAACGTGGAGATCTGCTGCCGTGCTGCTTCGCGAGCCAGTCGCGATTTGCCCACGCCGCCCGGTCCGAGCAAGGTGATCAG
This sequence comes from uncultured Myxococcales bacterium, assembly GCA_966211295.1. Taxonomy (GTDB): domain Bacteria; phylum Myxococcota; class Myxococcia; order Myxococcales; family Myxococcaceae; genus Archangium_A. The sequence continues at coordinate 2,223 of CBIHPJ010000820.1, forward strand.
CCGCTCACCACTGCCGACGAGCTGATGCAGATCAGCGAGCTCAGCGGCGCGACCGACGAGCTCTTCGGTGTCCGCAGGCACCTGCCCTTCGATCGGCACCGCGGCCATCGTCTCTTCTTCGACGCTGGTGAGGGCCGCGTCAGAGCTCCACCTCGGAGGCGCTGCACCCGGACGCTCGGCGCGCGTGACGATCTCGTTGCCGGGGAGTGTGCCCGTCGGCTCCTCGTCGGGAGAGAGTCCTTCCGCGTGGCCTGATTCCGGCACGAGCGCGCGAGTGAGCGCGGCGATCGCCTTCGTGCCCGACGGGAGGTGGTACTGCTCGACCACCGTCTCGATCGCCTCGCCGAGCTCGGAGGCGCGCTTGTAGCGACCGCTCGCTTCCTTCGAGAGCGCCTTGAGCACGAGCGCGTCGACCTCCGGCGGCAGCTCCGCGCGATAGAGCGAAGGCGGCGACACCTGGCAGGCGAAGATCTTCTGCATCGTCTCGGCCTGCGTCTGCCCGCGGAAGAGACGGCGGCCGGTGAGCGACTCCCAAAGACAGACACCGAGCGCGAAGATGTCGGTGCGCGCGTCGATGCGTTTGCCCTCGGCCTGCTCGGGCGACATGTACGGGAGCTTCCCCTTCACCAAGCCCGGCGAGGTGCGGAGGAAGCGCTGCTCCGCGCGCGCGACTCCGAAGTCGATCAGCTTCACCTCGCCGCTGCGCCCGCAGAGCACGTTGTGCGGGGTGACGTCGCGATGAACGATGCCGAGCGGTCTTCCATCGGAGTCGATCGCGTGGTGCGCGTAGTCGAGCGCGCTCGCCAGCCCCGCGCCGATGGAGAGCACGGCCTCCAGCGGAAGGTGCTCACCCTTGCGCGCCGCGCGCTTCAAGACTTCGGAGAGCGCGGGACCTTCGACGTACTCCATGCGCACGAACCACTCGCCTTCGACTTCGCCGAGCTCGTCGATGCGCACGATGTTCGGGTGACGGAGCCGCGCTGCGATGCGCGTCTCGTCGAGGAACGCGCGGAGCATGTCCGTGTCGCTCAACATCGACGCGAGGATCCGCTTGATCACCACCGGGCGCTTGAGCTGCGGACCGCGCGCCAGGAACACCTCGCCCATGCCGCCGCGGCCGAGGAGCGCGATCAACTTGTACTTCCCGAAGAGCAAGTGTCAGCAACTCTAGCCTCCCTCTCCCGTGCTTCGTGTGGCCCAATGCACGGCATGAAGATCGAGTGGGCGTTGGTGGTGGTGCTGCTGAGCGGCTGCATGACGACCACGGGCAGCGGCGAGGTGCGGCGCACGCTGCTCGAGTTCCAGCCGATGGACGCGCCGCCGAAGACCGGGTGGAAGAAGGTGGTCACGCCCGAGTACGAGCTGATCACGGATCTCGATCCCCAGCTCACCGAGCGTGC
>CBIHPJ010000821.1:0-3610 GCA_966211295.1 uncultured Myxococcales bacterium
CCTTGCGCCCGCTGCGTATCCAGAGCCGAAGCTTCGCGAGGTCGACGTGGTCGGTGGTCTGCGACAGCGGCGCGGGCGCGGCGACCGACGGCTCGACGAGAAAGGCGCGCAGCCGTTCTGGGACGCTGTGGGTGATCTTGGCGATGAGATCGCGGGCAGCGTTCGCGAGCACCGGGTCGCTGCGCATCGCCACCCACTGCGCGCCGAGCACCGCCACCTCCAGCTCGTCCGGCGTCAGCATCAGCGGCGGCATGTCGAAGTGGCGATCGAGCACGTACCCGATGCCTGCCTCGCCTCGAATGGGGACCTGCTGCGCCATCAGTTCGGCGATGTCGCGGTAGACGGAGCGCTTCGACGTCTCGAGCGCGTCGGCCAGCCAGTCGGCGGTGACCGGCCTCTTCGATCGGCGCAGGAGCTGAATGATTCGAAACAGTCGGTCGGCGCGCCGCATGTTCGCTGCTGCCATGATGCTGTCAGCAGCGTCTCGCTACAAGTCTTCCTCGTCCAACCCACACGAGGAGCACGACATGAACCTGGTTTCGATTCGCATCATCACGAAGGACATCAAGCGGCTGGTGCAGTTCTACGAAGCGGCGCTGCTGTCGGCGCCAACGTGGATCACCGAGGAGTTCGCCGAGGTGGCGACGCCCGGCTGCACCCTCGCCATCGGCAGTGAGCGCACCATGGCGCTGTTCGGCGCGGGTGCGGCGCACGGCGCAGACAACCGCAGCGTCATCCTCGAGTTCCGCGTGGACGACGTCGACAAGGACTACGAGCGACTCTCGGGGGTGGTCCGCGACGTGGTGCAGAAGCCGGTGACGCAGCCCTGGGGGAATCGCTCGCTCTTGTTTCGCGACCCCGACGGCAACCTCATCAACCTCTTCACGCCGGTCAGCACAGAGGCGCGCGCGAAGTACGGGCTGCAAGTACTCACGAAATGAAAAGGCCGACGGGCTTTCGCCCATCGGCCTTTCGTACGTCCCAGCGAGGAAACGCTCAGCCCTTCGAGGGAGCGGCGCCCTTGCCCTTGGTCTCGTACTTCTTCTTGAAGCGGTCGATGCGACCCTGGGTGTCCATCAGCTTGTACTTGCCGGTGAAGAACGGGTGGCAGTTCGAGCACACTTCAACCGAGAACGAGCCGCGGGTGGACTTGGTCTCGACGACGTTGCCGCACGCGCAGGTGATGCGGGAGGGCGGGTACACGGGGTGGATATCGGCCTTCATGATGTGGACAACCTTTCAGAGCCGCTTTGCATCGGGAAAATCCCGATGGACCAGCGGGGAGTGGGCTCTTAACCACGTGGCCCCCCTGAAGGCAACGTCCTGTCTCCGCCGATCCCTGTCCCCAGGGGAGAGGCTCTGACCGTTCAGCCTGGCCCCTCCTCAACGCTCCGAGAGCGCGGCCATCCGATACTGCGCGGCCTGCGCGATCGCTTCGTTGCTGCGGGGAATGTCGGGGAAGTGACCGATCAGATCGTGCTTGGGCTGCTTCCGCTGCGAGATCGCGTTGCGGTACGCGCGGATCGCGGCGTCGCGGTCGCCCTTGAGCTCGTTCACCTGGCCCAGCAGGTAGTGACCGACCGCCAGGGTGGGCTCGAGGAACAACGCGCGGGTGAGCTCGATGCGCGCATCATCGAGCTGGCCTCCCTGCATCTCGGCGAGCGCGGTGTAGAGCCGCGCCTCCACGCACAGCGCCTCGCGTGAGAGCGCGTACTGGTACGCCTCGCGCGCCTCGTCGAGGTTGCCCATCAGCGCGTGCACGTTGCCCAGTGTGAGCCGCGCGGCGAGATCGTCGGGCTCCTCGTCGGCGAGTCTGCGCACGGTGCGCAAGGCCTTCGGGAAATCGCCGAGCTCGATCGCCTCCACCACCTCGGCGAGACGTTCGACGGGCGTCTTCCGCGCGGGCGGCTTCTGTGGAATCGGAGAGGGCGTCGAAGGACGAGGCAGCGGCGGAAGAGGCGCTTGCTTCGCAGCAGCGGCCGCGTGTTGCTGCTTCAACTTGCGGAGCACCGACTCCACGTCCGTCGGAGAACGCGGCGCCGGAGGAGGGGCCGAGGGCCGAGCCACCGTGGTGACCGGCGCGGGCGGCTTGCGCGCGATCGAGAGCGGGCGCTGGTAGGCGAAGGTTCCGCCCACCTCGACCATCTCGAAGCGCGTGCTGATCTTGAAGAGCGACTCCGAGTAGCCGAGGAACATCCACCCGCCGGGACGGAGCGACTCGTAGAAGCGCTCCATCACGCCGATGATGGTCGGCTGATCGAAGTAGATGATCACGTTCCGGCAGAAGATCACGTCGAGCGATCTCGCCTGCACCTGCGTCCACACGGGCGCCGCGAGGTTGTGGCCCTCGAAGCGAATGAGATCGCGCACCGGCTGCACCAGCTGGTACCCGCCCTCCACCACGTTGAAGAACCGCTGAATGCGATCTTCAGCGACGCCCACCAGCCGGCGCGCCGGGAAGAACGCACGCGAGGCCGACTCGGTGGCGGCGGGGTTGAGATCGGTCGCCCAGATGTCGATGGTGGCCGGAGTCTCTCCACGCTCCAGCGCGACGATCGCGAGCGAATACGGCTCTTCGCCGGTGGCGCAGCCGGCGGACCAGATGCGCGTGGGGCGCTGCTCGAGGCGGCCCCGCTCCATCACCTGCGGCATCACGTTCTTCTCGAACGCGAGGAACTGGCGCGTGTCGCGGAAGAACTCGGTCTTGCCGACGGTGACGAGGGGAATGAGCGAGCGCAGCTCCTGCTCGCCGGCGCGCTGCTTGAGGCGGCCTACGTACTCGGTGGAGTCGGTGATGCCGAGCGCCGGCATGCGGGCCTGCAACGCGAGCCGAAGTCCGTAGTACCCGTCGGGCGTGATCTTGAGTCCGGCGCGCTCGAGAAGGAGCGCGGCGAGCTGCTCGAGGGAGTGGCGCTCGATGCTGAGCGTCATGGGGATTCCCCCTCTCCCTCTGGGAGAGGGCTACGGGTGAGGGCGTCCCAAACGCGCTCACTGGCCGAACAACAATCCTCGGGCGTGCGGCGAAGTCTCGCCCCCTCACCCCGACCCTCTCCCGAAGGGAGAGGGAGAACATGAGCGCTCATGAGACCCACCTCACGAGCTGAGGCCCGATGTCATCGAGCGGCAACACCACTTCCGCCGCACCGATGTTCACCGCTTCTCCAGGCATGCCGTAAACGACGCTGGTCGCCTTGTCCTGCGCGATGGTGTGCCCGCCCGCCTTGCGGATCTCGTCGAGCCCCTTCGCGCCGTCGCGGCCCATCCCCGTGAGTACGACGCCGATCGCTTTCTTGCCGAAACTTTGTGCAGCACTTCGCAGCAGCAGGTCGCACGACGGCTTGAAGCCGCCGATGGGCGGATTGTCGTCGAGCCGCATCACGCCCGACGCGTTGACGATCAGGTGCAGATGCGAGGGCGCGATGAAGAACTCCGACTTCACCAGGCGCTGGCCATCCGCCGCTTCGTGCACCCGGTGGCCCGTCTCCATCGCGAGCCACCGCGCCAAATCATCGGAGAAGCCCGGCGTGATGTGCTGGCAGATCACGACTGGCGCGGGGAAATCCGTGGGCAGATCCGCGAGGACCTCGGCGAGCGCCTCTCTCTTCAGGCG
>CBIHPJ010000822.1:0-3607 GCA_966211295.1 uncultured Myxococcales bacterium
GGGCGTGGCGTTTGGTGAGCTCGACCCGAAGACGGCGCAGCTGCTCGATGATCTTCTGACGCTGAAGGCGCTGCCCACGCCGCCGTGGATCGCGCGCGTGCAGTTCGGAGAGCCGAAATGAAGCTCCCTCTCCCTGCGCAGCGGGGAGAGGGCCGGGGAGAGGGGCGGTCCTTCAATTCACCCAGAGCTGCCCCTCAGCGCGCCACACCTTGCGGCCAATGAGCCAGGACTCCGCGTTCGCCGGTGCGTAGCCGAGCGGGAAGAGCCGCTTCTTGTTGAGGTCACCAAGTCGCAGCGTCGCTTTTCCCTCGACGTCGCCCGACAGCATTTCGACTTTGCCGTTGGGCGCCTGCACGTGGACCTGGAGCCACGGCTCTTCGCGCGCGACGCCTTTCACGAGTGACGCGATGACGGTCTTGGGAAGCACATCGACGCCCTGCTTCGTCGAGGCATGCGAGAGAAACGCTCGCGGCGTGAGCGTGCGATTCGAAGACGCATTGATCGCGGCGATGCGCTCTTTCTCGAAGACAGGATTCAGCGCGCGCCGCTTGACCGGCGAGTAAGCAGGTTCAAGCGTGCCGTTGTCGTAGGTGTACTCCCGGCCGGTGAAGACGATCTGTCCGTCGCTCATCGACCATTCGGTGAGGAGGAGTTTCCGCTCGGAAAGCGCATCGGGTCCCCAGTCCTGCGCGAGCAAGTGAGTCACCGTGTCGTTCTCGCCGTCGACGATCGCGAGCTCCCAGTCGCGGATGGTGGGCATGGTCGCCTCGGCGGCACGGCTGGCGATCAGCACCTCGGGCTTGTCGTCACCGTCGAGATCCGCGGTCTGCACCACGAAGTCGGTCACCTCACCCTGCACTGCCCGCGCGTCCCACTCGAGGTGACGAGTACCGGGACCTTCGATCACCATTCCAGGGCGCGCTTCGTCGCTCTCCGAGCTCGGGATGCACTTGCAGATCTTCTGACTCGCCTGCTCCGTGCACGCGGCGACCTTGCAGCCCTCGATCTCGGCGAGCTGGGGAGCGGGCCAGAGCGGCACGGCGGAGAGGATCAAACTCAGCAGCATGAGGCGCATGTTGTGCGAACGTGGCCCGGCATGTCGATGGACCTCGTCCTCACCACCCTGAACGCCCGCTACACGCATGCCTCGCTGGGGCTGCGGTACCTGCGCGCGAATCTCGGGGCGTTGCGAGAGCGTTCAGCGATTCGGGAGTTCACGATCTCGCAGCGGCCGATCGACATCGTCGAGGCGCTGCTCGCGGAGTCGCCGAAGGTGATCGCGCTCGGCGTGTACATCTGGAACGCGACCGAGAGCCTCGAGGTGGTGCGGTTGCTCAAGCAGCTCGCGCCATCGGTGAAGATCGTGCTCGGTGGCCCGGAGGTGTCGTTCGAGCTGGAAGGCTCTCAATGGCTCGCGCTCGCGGATCACGTGATCACCGGTGAAGGAGAGCTGGCGTTCGCGCGGCTCGCGTCGTTGCTCCTCGAGGGCGTGCAGGTCTCGACGCAGATCATCCCTGGTGGTCTGCCCGACGTGAAGACGCTCACGTTGCCGTACGAGGAGTACTCCGACGAAGACCTCGCCCATCGCGTCGTCTACTTCGAGGCCTCGCGAGGGTGCCCGTTCTCGTGTGAGTTCTGTTTGTCGTCGCTCGACGAGAAGGTTCGGAACTTTCCTTTGGACGCCGTGCTCGCCGCGCTGACTCGGTTGGTCGCGCGCGGTGCGAAGCAGTTCAAGTTCATCGATCGCACCTTCAACCTCTCGCCGAAGGTGAGCCACGCGCTGCTCGACTTCTTCCTCGAGCGTGAAGGGCTCTTCGTGCACTTCGAAGTCGTGCCCGATCGATTTCCCGAAGCGCTGCGGGCGCGCATCGAGAAGTTCTCTCCCGGTTCGCTGCAGCTCGAAGTGGGCATTCAGACGTTCGATGGAGAGACCGCCGCGCGCATCAGCCGCCCCCAGAAGAACGAAGTCATCGAGGCGAACTTGCGATGGCTCGCGAGCACCGGCGCGCACGTGCACGCGGATCTGATCATCGGTCTCCCCGGTGAAGATGCCGCGTCCTTCGGGCGTGGCTTCGATCGGCTCGTCGCGACCGGGCCGGCCGAAGTGCAGGTCGGAATTCTCAAGCGGCTCAAGGGCACTCCGATCGTGCGGCACGACGCCGAGTACTCCGTGGTGTGGAGCCACGAGCCTCCGTACGAGATCCTCGCGAACTCGCTGATTCCCTTCGCCGAGATGCAGCGACTCAAGCGCTTCGCGCGCGTGTGGGATCTGATCTCCAACCGCGGCCACTTCACGCAGTCGGTGTCGATGTTGTGGGAGCGATCGAAGTCTCCGTTCTCCTCGGTGATGCAGTTCAGCGAGTGGCTCCACTCGCGCGCGTCACTCGGTGGAGTCGCAGTCGCGCGCCTGGCGGAGTTCCTCCTCGAGTACCTCGTCGAGCAGGGCTACGAACGCGAGGCGGCTGGGCTTCGACTCGCGCAGGATTTCTGCCGGCCGGGGCAGCACGTGCCGATGGCGCTGCAGCCGTGGGTGAAGACCGTGAACGCCGAGCTCAAGAAGTCGTTGCCACCACGCCAGGCGCGCCACAGCGCCGCTCATTGATCACATGTCGACGATCCTCAGCACTCTCGAGAAATTCGCAGCGAAGCAGATCAACGCAGACGCGGTGATGCGCGCGTTGGTGATGCACCCCGATTACTTCGTGCCGATTGGCTTCGCTCCCACGCTGGGACGGAGCGAGTTCGAGCGCATCTTGCAGGTCAGCCCGTCGGGTGGACCTCCACCAGGAGAGCTCTACGTCTTCACCGATGAGTCGTGCATCGACGCGCTCGGGAAGCAGCCGCTGGGGAGCTTCGTTACTCCGGTGAGTGGCATCGAGTTGTTCTGCGCGCTGCCTGAGACCGGCTTGAAGAAGCTCAAGGTGAATCCCGGCGGGAAGCTCGAGCACTTCTGGTTCGTCGGCGAAGAGGCGATCGGTCTCGCGCGCTTGTGGGGACGCGCGGTGAGACTCGAGGTCCTGCTCGGTGATCCATCGAAGCCGAAGGAAGCGCTCTACGCCGCGCTCCGCACCTTCGAGGCGTTCACGATCCTCGTGCACCCGAATGGAGCGCTGGCCACTGCGCAGGGACTCGGTGGCTTCAAGAATCCCGCGATGGTCTTCACGTCTCCCGACAGCTTCGCGCGGATGCAGGCTCAGGCGCCGCAGTGCACGCTGAAGCACCTCGGCGCGCGCGAGCTGTTCGAGCTGCTCCCGCGCGCCGGAGTGGATGGGATCGTCTTCAATCCAATCGGCCCTGGCGCGAACACGACGTTCCCACTGAACATCGTCACCAGCGTGCTGCAGCTCTCGTAGACGCGTCTTGCCAGTAATGCTGCAAATCGCGTCTCTCGCCACACCAGAAGGCAGAGGAGAGGCTCGTGGCGCACGCCTTGCTCAAGAGGTCTGCGTGGCTCGCGTCCAGGAAACGTGCGCCAGCGCCGGCCCGCGCAAAGCCCCTCCTTGCGTGGACCGGCGTAGTTTTTTTGAAGTGCGCCCCTCTCCCCTGCCCCTCTCCCCGCACCGCCGGGAGAGGGAGAAAGTAAGCCGAGTGACGGATAGCCCCGCGC
>CBIHPJ010000823.1:0-3605 GCA_966211295.1 uncultured Myxococcales bacterium
GGAGATCGCAACGCGGCACCTCGACCCTTCCCATTTCTCCCCACGGTCGATCCCGCTGCGTGGGCCGCCGCGCTCGCGCCGTTGTCCGCGACACCGATCCTCTACAAGGCCGTCCCCTCCGCGGATCCGGATGGACTCAAGCAGTGGCTCATCGCGCGCGGACGCGGACCGGTGGTGTTGGTGGGCGCTCCGAGCGCGCGCGCCGGCGCGCTCAAGCTGACCGATGCGTACGCGATGGCGCGCACGCACGCTCCAAACTTGATGCTCGGCGGCGTGGCGATTCCCGAGCGGCACCAGCGCAGCTTCGAAGAACACCTGCGCATGCTCACGAAGATCTCCGCGGGCTGCCGCTTCTTCGTGACGCAGGCGGTGTACGACCTGAACTCGTCGCTCTCGGTGTTGTCCGACTACGCGCTCGAGCTTGCGCGCCGCGGAGAGAAGCCGGTGCCGATCATCTTCACGTTCGCTCCCTGCGGCTCGGCGCGCACCCTGGAGTTCATGAAGTGGCTGGGCATCTCGTTTCCCCGCTGGCTGGAGAACGAGCTGCGCGGGAGCACGGACATCGTGGAGCGCTCGGTGAAATTGTGTGAGCGCAACTTCCGCGAGTTGCGAGCCTTCGCGCGCGAGAAGCAGCTGCCGATCGGCTTCAACGTGGAGAGCGTGTCGATTCGCAAGGTGGAGATCGACGCGGCGACCGCGTTGTTCGGCTCGCTTCGCTCTATTTGCGGCGAATCGTGATGCCCTGCGAGTAGCGGAACACGCCCCAGCTCACGCAGCACATCGAGACGAAGCCGCCCAGTCGGAGCGCGTAGAAGCCCACGTCTTCGGGGAGCGGGCGATCGAGGGCCTCGGTGAAGATGAAGCCGATGCCCAGCGCGATGAGGATCGCGGCGCCGAAGCCCATCCAATAGAGGCCGACGGTGGTCGGCGGGCCAGTGAGCCCGATGTCCGAGAGGGAGAAGGTGTTGGGCGAGAGGATGTTGGTGCCCGGCGAGAGCTGCGCGTTCGGCAGCTCGGAAGGCATCGCGCCGGCGACGCTGTTGATCAGCACCACGGCTGATTCGTCGTCGAGACCGGTGGCCTTGAGCCTGGTGATCATCTCTTCGCGAGAGATGCCGTCGGCTTTCATCTTCTTGACCAGGTCCCAGCTGGTGCCAGCCGGAGCTGCGGGAGTCTCGGTCGCCGGCGGCGCCTCAGGTGCGGGAGTGGTCGGGGTCTCGCTCACGGGCCGAACGGTGCGGGAGGCTTGTCATCAAGTCAACGTTGTCTCCCTCTCCCTTTGGGAGAGGGTCGGGGTGAGGGCATGCTGGTCTAGTCAAAGGATCGAGTAACTCAACATTGACCAGGCCACCCCACCCTGTGGACTACCTGTGGAGTGCTGTGGAGAGTCAGCCTGTCCGCCCCTCAGAGTCCTCTGGTACAGGGACTTTGCGCGCATGGAGTCGTTCGACGTCATCGTGGTGGGACTGGGCCACGCTGGCTGCGAGGCGGCGCTCGCCTGCGCACGCATGGGCCTCAACACCCTCGGTCTCACCATGCGCATCGATCGCATCGCGGTGATGAGCTGCAACCCGGCGATCGGCGGCACCGCGAAGGGGCACCTGGTCCGCGAGCTCGATGCGCTGGGTGGGGAGATGGCGTTTGCCGCTGATCAGGCCGGCACGCACTTCGTGACCCTGAACGCGTCGAAGGGCCCCGCGGTGCGAGCCACCCGCGTGCTCTGCGAGCGCGACGCGTACGCCGAGGCGATGCAGAAGACGGTGCTCGCTCAGCCGCGTTTGCGCGTGCTCGAGGCCGAAGCGGCCGCCTTGATCACCGAGGGCGAGCGAATCGCCGGAGTGCGCCTGCAGGACGGCCGTGAGTTCTCCGCGCGCGCGGTGGTGGTGACGACGGGCACGTTCCTCCAGGCGTTGATGCACGTGGGCGAGGAGAAGTCGGTCGGCGGCCGGCTCGGCGACGCGGCGGCGATGGGCCTCTCGGGAAGCCTGCGCGCGTTGGGTTTCACACTCGGTCGTTTCAAGACGGGCACCCCCGCGCGGCTGATGAAGGACAGCATCGACTGGGCGCGTTGCGAGGCGCAGCCGGGCGAAGAAGCTCCGCGGCCTTTCTCGCTGCGCACCGCTCGGGCGCCCTTCCCTCTGCGGCCGCAGCTGCACTGCGCGATCACGCACACCACGGCGCGCACGCACGAGATCCTGAAGGAGAACCTGCACGCTTCTCCGCTTTTTCAGGGGGAGATCGTCGGTCGTGGTCCGCGGTACTGCCCGTCGCTCGAGGACAAGGTGGTGCGCTTCGGGCACCGCGAGCGGCACAAGGTCTTCCTGGAGCCCGAGGGAGAGCGCTCGCCGCTCGTGTACCCGGCGGGTCTGTCGACGAGCATGCCGGCCGAGGTGCAGCTGCAGTTCCTCCGGAGCATTCCCGGGCTCGAGGCGGTGGAGGTGGCGCGCTACGGCTACGCGGTCGAGTACGACTACGCGCCGCCCACGCAGCTGCGGCCGACGCTCGAGACCAAGCGAGTGTCGGGCCTCTACTTCGCGGGGCAGCTCAACGGCACGTCTGGCTACGAGGAGGCCGCGTTCCAGGGGCTGCTCGCGGGCATCAACGCGGGGCTGCAGGTGCAGGGAGCGCCCGAGCTGGTGTTGGGCCGTCACGAAGCGCACGGCGCGGTGTTGCTCGACGAGCTCGTCACTCGCGGGGTGGATGAGCCGTTTCGCATGCTGACCAGCCGGAGCGAGCACCGTCTCACGCTGCGCGAGGGCAACGCGGAGTTCCGCCTGCGTCCGCACGGAGCGCGAGTCGGTTTGGTGTCGGCGGCGCATGCGAGTGAGACGGAGTCCCGAGCCGCGCAGGTGCGAGCAGAGATCGCGCGCCTCGAGGGAGCGAGACTGATCACGAAGCTGCGTCGGCCCGAGGAGACGTACGCGTCGCTGGCCGCGGAAGACGTGGAGCGCCCTGCCCTGCCCGAGGAAGTTCAGGCGGAGGTAGAGGTCGAGGTGAAGTACGCGGGCTACGTGAAGATGGCGCAGACCTCGTGGACCCGGCGTGCGGAGGCGCACGACAGCTGGAAGATCCCGAGCGGTTTTCAGTTCCGCGAGGTGCGGGGACTGGGTGCGGAAGCGGTGGAGAAGTTGGAGCGTGCGCGGCCTGAGACCGTGGGCCACGCGCGCCGGATCTCGGGCCTCACTCCAGCTGCGGTGAGCTTGCTGCTCATCGCGCTCCGTCGCGAAGGCGCCCCGCGTTCCACGTGAAACACTGAGGCTGATCAACGCCGAGCGTTCCACGTGAAACACGAGCGCTGATCAATGACGCGCGTGCTTTCTCTGCCTCTCCCTCCGGGAGAGGGTCGGGGGTAAGGGTTTCCAGAAGAGCACCCTTCCCTGCTCTCCGAAGATCGTTCGTGAGTCGTGAGCGAAATTCGTCGTGGCGCGCGGAGTCGAAGGGCTGCACGACGCACGATGAACTGCGCGACTCACGTGATGTCGCAACTCCTTTCACTGCGACGAGTTCCAGGACCCGAGATGAACTCCGCGACGCAGTCGCTACTCACAATGAACTCGGCGGATTCGCGACGAACTCTGCGACTCACGACGAAGTCGCTACTCACA
>CBIHPJ010000824.1:0-3603 GCA_966211295.1 uncultured Myxococcales bacterium
TCAATTCTCCAGAATCGCGTTCGAAGATCAGAAGCAGCCGCGGGTCCTGCTTCTTCGCGAGCGGCTCGAAAGCCCAGCTGAAGAGGTCGTGGCGTATGTGCGATTCGACCTCGACTTCCCAGGAGACCGCAGGCGCCGCGCACTCGAACGTTTCCAGCAGCGCCCGGTCGTTCTTGCTCTTGCGAGCTGGGCGAACGAGCCACTGAGGACGACTGGTCATGATTCGATCTTCACAGGGACCAGGATCTTGAGGGCCGCAGGCTCGCCCCTCAGAAGTTCTTCGTCCGCTTCCGTCAGCTCGTAAACAGCACGACGTTCGAAGGGCGAGTACGGGCCTCCCCTGACTCTGAGATCGATCGCCGGCAACGCGTTGACGACCATCTGGTTGTCATCGAGTCGGTCCGTGATGAGCGCGAGCTGATCTCCGACGTTCGCTCGATGGGCCGAGCGCGCGAGCCAAATGGGCACCAGGGTCTTGGCGCCGGTCTCTGCCTGCAGCACCAGCCCGTCGCGAAGTGCCTCGAGAATCGTTCCGGTGACGACCTGAGTCTCTCCTCGGGTCACGTGATGGACCTGTGCGTTCCTCGTCTCACGCGCCACTCGCCTGAGGGCCTCGAACAACTCGGGCTTCACGTTGCCACCCTCGACCGCCGCATTCACGTCGGCGATTGCTCGACCGGAAAGGAGCTGCTTCAGGCGCGCGAACGCCGCGCTCTTCTCGAGTTTCGCAGCCGCTTTCGCGAGTTTTCGCGCCGTGCTGCCGTCTCCCTCGCGGGCACTTCGAGCTGCATCGACGTTGAGCACACTGAAGATCGTGAATCTCCCGGACGCTCGATGTTCGTCCCGCGTCACGATGCTGACCCCGGCCGTCGCCCAGCCGTGTGCGCGCAGAGTCCGGAACGGACTCTCCCTTGTCGCGGCTTCACCCGGTCTGAAGGCCCGAACCAATTGAGTGCGCGCAACGATTGGCCAAAGAGCGAGGTTCACGCCCCCATCGTAATGAGCCTGAGGCAGCGAAACAACGTCTCAGCTTGGTTGTCCTGCTGCTCGTAGCCATCGAGCTCGACTGAGCGTGAGCCGATGCGATCGATCGGTTTGATCGGCGTCGTGGGAGACGAACTCTTGACGGGCGAGTTCGCGCGCGGGCTGCTCAGCTGCTTCGACCAGAGCGGCGGGACCACTGGCGCCGGAGTGGGCGCGTGGCGCCGCTCACAGTGATCAACGTGGAGCCGGTCGCAGGCGCGTTTTCCCTCCGCGTCGCGTCGCGAGGTGCCGCTCGAAGGAATTGAGCAAATCGAACAGAGCCGGCGCTTCCCAGGCGCGATTGCGTCGGCCGACGGTGAGCTGAGAGACCACCCCGGCCTTCTCGAGGTGTGCGAGCGCGAGCCGCGCCGCCTGGTTGCTGCACTTCACGAGCGATTCGACCATCGAGGTGTCGACGATGGGCTCCCCTGGCAGCAGCTCGATCAGCTTGTAGGCGGCCGCGTCGGTCCTGAGGGGAGCGGCAGCGAGTCGCCACTGGGCCTGCAGCTTCGCGAGCTGCGCGGCAAAGCGGCCCGCTTCGTTCGCGGCAGTCCGAGCTGCCTCAGCGAAGAGCGCGATCCACTCGCTCGTCCGCCCTTCGCGCGAGTCATTGAGCCCCTTGATGTACGTCTGCGAGTGAGTGGCGAGCACGAGGCTGATCGGGGGCACCACGCGCGGAGTGACGCCGCGCCTACGCAGCACCACGTGAATGAGGCACCGCCCCACGCGCCCGTTACCGTCCGCGAAGGGGTGAATCGTCTCGAACTGCGAATGCGCGATGGCCGCCTGCATCACCGCGGGGATGTCGTCCCGATCAAGGAAAGCCGCGAGGTCCTCGAGCAGCGGTTGCACCTCTTCGGGTGGCGGAGGAATGAACTCCGCGTCACGTGGACTGCTGGCGGCTCCGCCGATCCAGTTCTGCTCGGTTCTGATCTTCCCTGCGTGGCTGTCCTTGAAGGCTGAGAAGAGCGCCTGATGCACCTTGAGGATCGCGGCCACGTCGAAGCGCTTCGCCCCTGAAGCGCGCTGGATGGCGACCTCCATCGCTCGAATGTTCGCGAGCACCGACTGCGCGGTGATGTCACCCTCGTCCTCTGAAAAGGCGGCGCGTGCGAGGCGTCGGTGCGACAAGACGAGGCCCTCGATACGAGACGACGCCACCGACTCCGCACGGAGGAGCTGGCGCGCGAGCACCTCGAGCCCACCAAGCGCAGGGCCGGCGACGTTCAAGTTCCGGAGGGTCGACTCGGCGTCGGTGACGGCCTGGGCGACGTCGGCGGGAAGGACGAAGTCTTGCTTCGCGATGAGGTCAGGAAGGAAGGCGTCGTGCGAGAACGCCGGCTTCGAGCGCCGGCCCCCAAAGGCGCCAAGGTCTGCCTCCCAGCGCCTTCGGAGAAGCTTTGACATGCGATATCCATATCAAAGGTTATGGCGCGAAGCTTTGACAGCGCGGACCCTCGCCCAAACGCAACGGTGAGGCTCGGAAACAACGTCTCAGACTGGCTTGTCGAGTGATGCTGCTCTCAGTGGCTGAATTTCGGCTAAGCGTCGCCGATGCGATCGATGGGGTTGGTGGGCATGGTGTTGGTGGGTTGCGCGGGGCCGATTCCCCTCGAGAAGTATTGCTCCGAGCTGACGCGTGCGAACTGCGAACGGTCTCAGCGCTGCGGAACGATGACTCGCGAGATCGACTGCTCGACGTTCTCCGAGGGAGACAACTGCCTCGTTTTCTACCTCCAGGCGATCGCCGCCGGCGCCGTTCGGTACAACTCGGAGGAGGCGGGTCGCTGCGTCGCCCAGACCCGTTCAGCGACTTGCGCAGCGACTCCTCTCCTCGAGACTCCGTCGTCCTGCGGTCGCGTCATCGAAGGAGGAAAGGAGGGAGGGGCGTGTGGGACGTGTAGCCAGGGCTTCTTCTGCAATCGAGCCGGCGCCCAGTGCGGTGTGTGCGAGGCAATTCCGAGGCCCGACCCAATCGCGAAGGCGGCACTGGGTGAGCTTTGCAGTCTCCCGCAAGGTGACGAGAGCGGGTGCGTGGGTGACCTCGTCTGCCAGGCGCAGCCTGACGCGTTCCGCTGCGTCGCGAGGCTACCGAAGGGCGCTGCCTGCGGACTGGGGGGCTACTGCGAGGTCGGCCTCTTCTGTCGATCTGAAGGTGGCGAACCGCGTTGCGGCCAGTACTCCGAGCTCGGAGAACCCTGCGAGCCGTTCCAGTGCAAAGGACAGCTCCGTTGCGCAGAAGGACGTTGTGCCCTGCTGTTCCAGAACGGAGAGAGCTGCGCGGACTCAGCCGACTGCGCGAGCTTCCACTGTCGTGATGGCCGATGCGCACCGCGAGCGGAAGAAGGCGAGCAATGTCCGACGGTGTGTCGCGGTGGGCTGACGTGCCTCGGTCCGACCTGCGCTCCGCTCAAAGATGCCGGAGCGCCTTGCATGTACTCAATCGAATGTGCCGGCGACGGCCGCTGCGTCGACGGCGTATGTCACGACCTGCTGATCGACTGCCGCTGATTCAGGTGCGCTTGAGGTACCGGCCGGCGCCGCGCTCGACGCGCAGATCACCGTCCTGCCACTGCACGC
>CBIHPJ010000825.1:0-3594 GCA_966211295.1 uncultured Myxococcales bacterium
GGCGGCTTCAAGTGCTTCAACCGCCGCGTGCTCGAGGCGATCGATCTCGATGCCGTGCAGTCGAGCGGCTACGCGTTCCAGATCGAGCTCACCTACCGCGCCCTCAAGAAGGGCTTCACGGTGAAGGAAGTGCCGATCGTCTTCGAAGATCGCCGCGTCGGTCAGTCGAAGATGAGCCGGAAGATCTTCCTCGAGGCCGTCACCATGGTCTGGAAGCTGCGCTTCAGCGTGTGAGCTCTTCGATGCTCTCGGCATTCGCGCTCGCGTTGCCGGCGGTGTTGTTCATCGTCGATCCGATCGGCGTGGTGCCGCTCTTCGTGGCGATGACGGCGAACGATTCGCCTGAGAAGTGCAGGGCGATGGCCTTTCGTGCCTGCGTCACCGCGGGTGGAGTGCTCTGCTTCTTCGGGCTCTTCGGCACGCTGATCTTCCAGGTCTTCGGAGTGACGCTCGCCGCCTTCCGGGTGGCCGGCGGGATCCTGTTGATGTTGACGGCGCTCGACATGCTTCGCGCGCACACTCCGGGGACCAAGACGAGCGCGGCGGAGACCGCTGAGGGAGCGATGCAGGAAGACATCGCCATCGTTCCCCTCGCGATGCCGCTGCTCGCGGGCCCCGGCGCGATCGCCACCGTGATGGTGTTGATGGCGAAGGAAGGCTCGCGGCTCGAGGTCTCGTTGCCGGTGATCGCGGCGATCCTGATCACGATGGTGTTGGCCTACGTCACGCTGCGCAGCGCGCACCTCGTGAAGAAGGTGCTGAAGCAGACGGGCATCGCGATTCTCGAGCGCATCTTCGGGCTGATCCTCGCGGCGATCGCGGTGCAGTTCGTCTTCGAGGGCGGCAAGGAGTTGTTGAAGGGCTGAGTGTCGAGCGCGCTACCGCTTGACCGGCTCAACGCTTTCGCCCACCGTGTCCCAGTTGCTTGGGAGGCGTCGATGCTCGGAGCGAGGTGGGCGAGGACAGCTGGGATGCTTGGGATGGGCGCCGTCCTTCTCACCGCATGTCCATCTTCTCCACCCGCCGACAGGCCCGAGCCCGAGCTGATTCTCGATGTCGGTCTCAACCGCGAGTTCAGCGAGATAGGCAGTGTCGAGGCGACCTTCGGAGGGATCTATCTCTCGGTAGAGCAAGACGTCGTCCTGCTGGGTACGCGCGCGAGTGCTGAAGCCTCAGTCCGCGAAGCGACGAGGACTCTTCTCGCTGAACGCCAACTCTCCGATCGACGCACCGAATTTCAATTGTGTGCCTACTCGTGGCTCGAACTGATGGCGACCGCCGATCTCGCGATTAGGTCGTGTGCCGCCGAGCACGTTGGATCAGCGGATGTCGACGAGATGCAAAACCGGGTGGTGCTTGGCGCTTATCCCTCTCACGAGCAGGCGCTGAGGGACTGCCTGGATTTGGCTGGAGTTGATGTGAGCAAGATTGTGATCGTCGAACACAGAAAGGGCGGCGTGCGATGAGACGACTGCTGGGCGTTCCCTTCTCGCCGTGCCGATGACACTTGGCGCTGCGTACTGATGCCGTATTCAGGGTGGTGGCCGTCCTCATCGTCGGCTGTTCGTCGGCGCCAACCCCAGACGCGGGCACGTGCCCCCGTGACGGCCGGTTTGCTGTGACTGCGCGCTGGCTCGCTCCCGTTGGTGGGCAACGAGTTCGAGTCTTGCCGGTGGATCCGAAGCAGGGGGACGCCGTGGCATCCCTCGCGGCGCGGCGCGGCACCGACGTCGTAGCCAGCGCAGGTCCCCTTCCTACGAATGACGGGGGGCTGCTGGAGTTCAGGCTCGACGAACCCGGCCCTGTCAGCGTCGAGGTGGAGCTGCGCTGCGGCAGTACCTTGGAGCGCGTGACTTTTCTGTATTCAGCCTACGCCACGATCACGCTCCCCAACGAACTCGCTAGAGCGTGTCGGACTCTTCACCGGCTGCCAGACGCGCTGCTCGATTGCGACGGAGTTGTCGTGGACGCGCAAGGAGCCCAGCAAGCGGCTCGCACGAATGGCGTCGAGTCACGCGTCGTTCTGACGGATGGAGGCGCCACTCGTTGGGTGCGGACCGGCCTAATGCTGAACGGCGCGGAGCTGCGTCGAGAGACCAGCAGTGGGGTGATTGCTGGTCCAGTGAGTTCGAACGAGTCCACTCCATGGGTCGCCGCACACGACTTCTCCCTCGCCGGTGATGTGCTGACCTTGGTTGTTGACGGCGGTCTCCTCAACTTGCCTTTCGACGCCGGCGCCTTTGGTCAGGCCCCCTGGGCCCTGTGTGCCGCTGCGAGTTCGGAGTCGTCGCGAGCGGTTGCCTTCTGCGAGGAGCCCTATGCCATGTTTACCCCCCCCTCGAGCGATCGGGACTTCGTGGCTTGCAGTCTGACTACGGGAGCGCAGTCAGCCTTCCTGGGCGCCTGCACTGCACGACGAGCGATCTCCGTGCGACAGGAGCCAGGAAGCCGACGAGTGCTGCTGCGGAACAACTCGCGTCTCTTCTGGGTCGACCTTCTCCAGCCAAATGCGGAGACGACCGCGATGCAGTTGAGCGAAGGCGAGTTCATCGCCGCTCCAACGTTAGGCAACGGCACACAAGCGATGCTGATTCACCCCGGAGCTGCGACCCTTTCAGGCGGCGTTCTCACCGGCGAGGGCGAAGATCTGCGGGTCTTGGTAGTAGTCGGGGACCAACGCGCCTCCGCATCGCCGCAACTGGTCTGGGCGACGGATGGTGGCACCACGAGGTGGGCGCCACTCCCGCCCTAGGGTCGTTGGCGCGAGGCACTTTGTCGGAGCCATGAACACGTGGGCTTGAGTTCACATTGAGGGCTCATGCGGGGCTCATGGTATTGAGGCCAACGAATGCCCACGCAGCTCGGGAAGTACACGCTCCAGAGGAAAATCGGCGCCGGTGGCATGGCCGACGTCTGGTTGGCGCAGGGTCCCAACGGCTTGTGCGTGCTCAAGTGTCCGCACCCGCATCTGTGCGGCAACGCCGAGTTCGTGCGGATGTTCCTCGACGAGGCGTCGCTGCTCGCGCAGCTGCACCACCCGGGCATCGCGCAGATCTCTGATCTCGGCCAGGTCAACGGCGCCTACTACCTCGCGATGGAGTGGGTCGACGGCTTCGACCTGATGACCATCAGCCTCGAGCACGAGCGGCACGGCGAGCTGATGGGCCCCGAGCTGTGCGCGCGCATCGTGGCCGACGCGGCCGCGGCGCTGCACTACGCGCACGAAGCGAAGGGGAAGAACGGCCTCCCGCTCAACATCGTTCACCGCGACGTCACCCCGCACAACATCCTGCTGTCGCGGCAGGGCGTGGTGAAGCTGATCGACTTCGGCGTGGCGAAGGCCGCGCACACGATGCACCGCACGCAGGCGGGCTTCGTGAAGGGCAAGTACCCGTACATGTCGCCCGAGCAGATCACCGGCCAGGTGATCGATCGCCGCGTCGACGTCTACGCGCTGGGCCTCGTGCTGTACGAGCTGCTCACCAACGTTCGCGCGATTCCCGGGAACACCGAGATCGAGCAGATCGATGCGGCGCGCTCGGGTCGCATTCGGCCCATCGAGCAGCTGCGGCCCAACGTGCCGGTGCCGCTCCG
>CBIHPJ010000826.1:0-3591 GCA_966211295.1 uncultured Myxococcales bacterium
TAGGGTGCGCCTCGTGGAGCGAAACCTCACCGCACACGAGCCGCATCCGCCGTTGCCGTGTTTGTGCAAGGCGTGTCTGCCCAACGCTCCCGAGCGTGCGAGCACCGATGGGCTCTCGTTTCATCGCGTGGAAGCGCACGGCGCGGGCCGCGTGCTCTACGCGTGGGTGCCCGACGAGCTGCAAGATGAAGAGGTGCGTTTGAAGTCCGCCCTCGAGCAACAGCTGAAGGCGCGCTTCAAGAGCAAGTACGAGGTGGCGCCCACTCCGGAGAAGTCCGGTGGTGAGGGCTTCTTCAAGCGCCTCGGCCGCTTCTTCGGTCTTTCCTGACGCTGTTGAACTTCCACACTTCGCCGTCGATCAGCAGCAGCGCGCGATCTCCGAGCACCGAGCCGTCGTGCTTCTGCCAGCCCATCAAGTCGCGCTTCAAATAGTGACCGAGGCTGAGCCACGAGGGTGACTCAAAGCCGTCGTGCGGCCGCTCGGGCGTGAGCGGAATGTACGCGCCGTGTTGATCTTCGAGCCACGCGAGGGCGTCCGGAGCGAGCCAGTCCACGCGCGGATGGATCACCGTGCGCGACGAGAGCCCAGTGCCACCGAGGACGAACTTCGTGGTGGGCGCGCTGTCGAAGAGCCGCTGCAGCGGCGCCTCGCGGACCGCGCTGAGCTTGGTGCCGTCGAGGTTCATGATCTTCACGCGCTTCGCGAGACCGATGAGCGCGTCGAGTGAGAGCTCGCCCAGCTCCGTGAGCGAGAGGTCCACGCGATCCACCTTGCTGGGCAGACAGGCGGCGAGTGAATCGAGCGCGCTGCTGAGCTCCGCGGGCAAGAGCGGCAACGTGCGGCGCTCCAGGTGCAGCGAGAAGCGGCGCAGGTGCGGAGTCACCGAGCTGCAGAGCTGCGCGAGCCGCTGACCGATCGGCAACGGTCGTTCGTCACCCGAGATCAGCTCGAGATACGTGTGTCGTCCTTCACGCGGCGTCTGATCTTCGAAGCGAAGGTGATGCAGACCCGCGAGCGCGTGCGCACGGAGCACCTGCTCCAATTGGTGACCCGGCATGCGCGTGGAGGCCTGCAGCTTCATCACGTAACCGCAGCGCCACATCGCGTCGAAGCCACCCAGCGGCTCGAAGGGCAACCGGGGCCGCTGCGCGCGCGCCTCGGCGAGCGTGCCGAGGAGATCGGGATTCGAGATGCCCTTGAACAATTCGAGATCGCAGCGCGCGAGCGTCGCTCCCGGGGCGTCGTGCTCGAGCAGGTAATCGGTCAAGACCTCCCACACGCCAGGCTCGTCGGGACGAGCGGCGATGCCGTCGAGCAAGGCGTCAGGCACCGGGGGCATCGTGAACCTCATTGTGACCGATCCACGAGGCATGCTCATTTCGTGCACAGCTGCCCTGATTGCCAGAAGCCGCTCGAGGCGCTGGCCCTGCGCGGTGCGCCGGTTACGCGCTGTTCATGCGGAGGTGTGCAGGTGGCCTACGACCAACTCCAGCGAGTGCTCGCCCGAGAAGTGGTGACCGATCAGTTCACGCAGAGAGGCGATAGCGGGCCGAACCGAACGCGAGCATCGGCATGAAGATCGGATTGAAGAAGCAGAGCCCCAGCGCATAGAGCGGCGACTTTCCGAACTTCCGCGCGAGCCCGAAGTTGAACGCGAACCAGACCATGAAGTTGATCAGCGGAACCCAGAGCAAAAGTCCCATCACGCCAGGCGCGCCGACGATCTTCGCGAAGGTCCACTCGGCGTAGAACGGAATCAGCGCCGCCCACGCCGGCTTGCCCGCCTTCGCGTAGAGCGACATGCGCGCGGCGATCACGAAGATCAGCCCGCCGATGAAGAGCACCGGGTGCTGCGAGAGGAATTGGAAGACGTCGCCCCAGGTCATGGTGCGTTTGACCCACCAGCCGCGATCCGTGTTCCGTTTTTCTTTAGCGCACTGAATCCACGCCCTTGTTGGCGAGGGCATCAGCGCGTTCGTTCCCCTCATGACCCGCGTGACCCTTCACCCAGTGCCACTTGATGTTGTGGCGCAGGGTTGAGGCCTCGAGCAGCTGCCAGAGATCAGCGTTCTTCACCGGCTCCTTGGATGAAGTGCGCCAACCGTTCTTCTTCCAGCCGTGGATCCACTTGGTGATGCCCTGCATCACGTAGGTGGAGTCGGTGTGCACGTGCACCGTCGCTGGTCGCGTGAGCGCGTCGAGCGCGCGGATCACCGCGGTGAGCTCCATGCGGTTGTTGGTGCTGTCCTTCTCTCCACCGAAGAGCTCCTTCTCCCTGGCGCCATAGCGGAGGAGACAACCCCAGCCGCCCGGACCGGGATTTCCGCTGCAGGCTCCGTCGGTGAAGATCTCAACGATGGTCTCGGTCATTGCTGCTCACTCCGAGGCGAGAAACCAGAAGTTCGCCGTGCCGTGCGGCATGTACACGAAGCCCTCGAGGAGCGGCAGAGTGTTGAGCGAGTAGAGTGCGCGCGTGCTCTGGCGCTCCAACGAATTCGTCGTCGTCGCTCGAAAAGAGACGTACCAGACCTACTACTTGATCTCGTTGAGCAGCGAGGCGGTCACCCGCTTCGAGTGGAATGCGTACGGCTTCGAGGACGACCTCTACACCACGGCTCACAGCGTCGAGGGCGATCGCCTCGTGGAGCGCAGCACCGTTCAGGGTCCGTATCACCCGCTCCAGGAAGACGTGACGGTTCTGGCCACCGGCCTGCAACCAGCGAGCGATGAGGCCACCCAGCGACTGGCTGAAGCTGGACTCGCACGCGCACTCGCGAGGGCGGAGCTCGCGCGCGCGACCCACGAACAAGCGGGACTCTCGCGCGTACAGGCGATCGTCGGATCGCGTGCTCAGCTCCGTGGCGGGCCGCTCGTCGACAGAGCGCAGACCGCGCTCGTGAGACGAATCGAAAATTGGCACGACGAGCGCGCGGGGAGGCTCCTGCGCACACTGATCAAGTTGACGGGCGAGGAGGACGTGGGCGCCGAGATCCTGCAGGCCTACTCGCGTGGATGTTTGTCTGCGTGCTTCGAGGACGACCTGCCGCCGATGCCTGCGGCCGCGGCAAGCAAGAGTCCGAACGCAGAGCTCGCAGAAGAATTGAAGAAGCGAGTGAAAGAGCTCGAGGACGACGCCGACGGGCAGGAACGGGTGGACGCGAATCTGAACGCCGCGGCCTTCTGGAAAGCAGCGAAGGCGATTGAGTGGGCGGCAGATCAACTCACCGGGTGATCATATGAACGAAGCGATCGCGGCGTACTTCAGTGGTGAGAAGAATGGCGGGCTGGTGCTCGCGGGCGTGGGAGTGGCGATGTTGATCACCGCGATCGTGCTCTTCCCCGCGCGGCTCGAACTGCGTTCGCTCGCGATCACCGTCGGCGTGTGGAGCTTGCTGCAACTCGGGATCGGCATCGGACTGTTCCTGAAGACCGATGCGCAGGTCGGCGCGCTGCAGAGTCAGCTCACGACGATGACCGCGACTGAACTGCCGCGCATGGAGAAGGTGCAGAAGAACTTCGTGGTGCTCGAGGTGGTGTGGGTCGCGATGATCATCGTGGGCGCGATCGTCGCGTGGCGGATGAAGGAGAAC
>CBIHPJ010000827.1:0-3591 GCA_966211295.1 uncultured Myxococcales bacterium
CACGGTCTTGCCCATCTCCTCTGCGTGCTTCTTGTAGTTCTGACCGATCGCCACCACCTTCGAAGCGTTGCTCATGGGGAGCCACTTCAGATCCTTCTCGGTCATCGGCGAGAACGTGGGGACCGGCTTGCCTTCCCATGGCGCGCCTTCGAGCACGTAGTAGTTCGAGCCAACGAGCTCGACGTACACCGGCTGTCCATTCAGCTCCGCGCGCGCGTAGGTGGCCATTCACTTCACTCCGAGCACGTGAGTCATGTCGTAGAGGCCCGCGGGCTTGCCGATGATCCACTTCGCGGCGCGCAGCGCTCCACGGCCGAACTGCTCGCGGCTGGTCGCGCGGTGCGTGAGCTCCACGCGCTCGCCATCACCGAAGAAGTACACCGTGTGCTCGCCCACCACGTCACCACCCCGGAGCGCCTGCACGCCGATCTCCTTGCGCGGCCGCTCCCCGATCTGCCCGACGCGTGAGGTGCGAATGTCGTCCTGCGTGCGGCCCAGCGCCTTCGCCAGCTCGTCCGCCATGCGCACCGCGGTGCCTGACGGCGCGTCCTTCTTCATGCGGTGGTGCGTCTCGACCACCTCGACGTCGAAGTCTTCACCGAGCCGCTTCGCCAGCGTGGCCGCGAGCTCGATCACGAGGTTCACGCCCACCGACATGTTGGGCGACATCACCAGCGGGATCTTCTTCGCCGCAGCCGCCATCTTCTCCTTCGCTTCGGCGGAGAAGCCGGTGCTGCCCACCACCAGCGGGACTCCTGCTTCAGCGCAGAGCTTCGCGTGCTCGGTAGACGCCTCGGGCGTGGTGAAGTCGATCACCACGTCAGCGCCCTTGAGAGCCTGATCGAGCGAGTCCACCGTCGACACCTCGAGCGGAGCGAGATGCGCCGCGAGGCCCACGTCGAGACCGATCGACGCGCTGCCCGGCTTGTCGGTGCCACCGTGAAGGACGAAGCCGGAGGTGTCGCGCACCAGGCGCACCAGCAGCGCCCCCATGCGGCCGGAGGCGCCCGTGATGACGGTCTTCACCTCGCCGCTCATGACGCCTTCCGCAGCAGCCCGAGCTTGCTGAGCTCCTCCTTGAGCTTCGCGGCGTTGCCCTCGGTCATCTGCGTGAGGGGCGGACGAATCTCCGTCCCGAACATGCCCATCTGGTGCAGCGCCATCTTCACGGGGATCGGGTTCGATTCGCAGAACAGCAGGCGGTGGAGCGGCTGCAGCTCGAGCTGAATGCGACGCGCCTCTGAGATCTCTCCCTTGAGCGCCGCGGCGCAGAGGTCCGCCATCTTGCGCGGCGCCACGTTCGACGACACCGAGACCACGCCCTTGCCGCCGCTGAAGATGAACGGAGCGACCACGAAGTCGTCACCCGAGAGCAGCGTGAGGCGATCGCCCACCTGCTCGTAGACGTCGAGCGTGCGGAGGATGTTGCCGGTCGCCTCCTTCAGCGCGACGACCTCCTTCACCTCGAGCAGGCGCTTCACGGTGTCGGGCAGCATGTCGACGCCCGTGCGACCGGGAACGTTGTACGCCATCACGGGGAACCCGGGATGCGCCTTGCTCACCAGCTTGTAGTGCTCCACCAGGCCGGCCTGCGTGGGCTTGTTGTAATAGGGCGTCACCACCAACGCGCCGTCAGCGCCGAGCTCGCGCGCGACCGCCACGCCTTCGATGGTCTCCGCGGTGGAGTTGCTGCCCGCTCCCGCGAACACCTTCGCCCTGCCCTTGTTCACCTGGATGCAGAGCTCAATCGCGCGGCGACGCTCGGGCGCCGTCATGGTCACCGCTTCACCGGTGGTGCCCATGGGGATCAGCACCGAGGTGCCGTTGGCGAGCTGGTATTCGATCAACGCGGTGTACGCGGCCTCGTCGAGCTTCCCGTCCTTGAACGGGGTGGCGAGTGCGGTCATCGAGCCGTGCAGCATCATGGGGTCTCTCCTCTCCAGAGTTCTTCGAGTGCCTCGCGCTTTCGCACGACGCGGTATTCCTTGCCATCGACCAGCACCTCCGCCGGACGGCAGCGGGAATTGTAGGTGCTTGCCATCGACATGCCGTACGCCCCCGCGGTCTTGATGGCCAGCAGGTCACCCTGCTCCAACGGGGGCAGCAAGCGGGAGTGGCCGAGCACGTCGGTCGATTCGCAGACGGGACCGACGATCTCCATCGTGGTCTTCGAGCCGCGGCGCGGCTTCACGGCCACGATGTCGTGGTGCGCTTCGTAGAGCGCGGGCCGCATCAGATCGTTCATGCCCGCGTCGACGATCAGGAACTTCTTCGCCGCGGTCTTCTTGCGGAAGAGCACCTTGGTGATCAGCACGCCGGCGTTCGCGACCATCACGCGGCCTGGCTCGAGCACCAGGGTGCCGTCGAACTTGCCCACCGAGCCGAGCACCGCTTTCGCGTAGTCCTCGAGACCGGGCGGATTCTCCTTCGTGTACTTCACGCCCAGTCCACCGCCGACATCGAGGTGCGTGAGCGGGAAGCCCTGCTTCTTGAGCTCCGCGTAGAGGCCGCTCACCCGCGTGATGGCCTCCTTCACGGGGCGAGCGTCGGTGAGCTGGCTGCCGATGTGGCAGTCCACCCCGCGCGCTTCGAGGCCCTTCATGCGGCGGCTCTGCTTGTAGAGCGCGACTGCCTCTTCGAAGGGCACGCCGAACTTCGAGGTCTTCAAGCCCGTGGCGATGTACCGGTGCGTCTTCGCGTCGACGTCGGGATTCACCCGCAGCGCGAAGGGAGCGCGCACGCCGAGCTGGCGTCCGACCTTGTCGAGCAGCGCGAGCTCTTCCGAGCTCTCCACGTTGAACATCAGGATCCCGGCCCGGAGCGCGGCGATCATCTCGTCCTCGCGCTTGCCCACGCCCGAGAACACGACCTTCTTCGCGTCGCCGCCGGCCTCGAGCACGCGCGCGAGCTCTCCGTGGCTGACGATGTCGAAGCCCGAGCCCATGTCGGCGAAGAGCTTGAGCACCGCGAGGGTGGAGTTCGCCTTCACCGAGTAGCAGACCACGGTGGGCGTCTTCTCGAACGCGGCCTGCACCACGCTCAGATGCCGACGCAGCGTGGCCGACGAGTACACGTAGGTCGGCGTGCCGACCTCTTCAGCGATGCGCGAGAGCGGAACGTCTTCAGCCCACAGCGCGCCGCGCTTCTCGTGAAAGTGATTCACTTCTTCACCTCGGAGCAGCAGCCCGCGTCAGGCACATCCACCAGGGTGGAGGGAGGTTCATCGAGCGGCGGACGCGGAGGCGCCTTGATGCCGCAGCCGGCGAAGAGGACGAGGAAGACGACCCCCCAGCGGACCATCTCTTAGAACTTGATGCCGACGACCGCTCGGAGCGCCTGCGGGTTCTCGAGGTTCACCACCGGAACGCCGCTGTTCGCGTCGCCCTTCTTGAAGCCCTCGAGCGGGAACAAGATGCCGTACATCAGCTGGCCGTAGAACCCGTCTTCGGTCTCGTAGCGGGCGCCGCCGTTGATCTCGATACCGAGGCTCTCGTTGGCGCCGGCGTAGGCCGCACCCGGCACGGACTGGAGGAACAGCGCGCGCGAGTAGATCGCCGAAGCGAACGCCTCGAAGCCCTGGGTGATGCGGTA
>CBIHPJ010000828.1:0-3590 GCA_966211295.1 uncultured Myxococcales bacterium
GTGTTGAAGTCGTAGAGCTTCACCATCGAGCCGATCGACGTCGTCACCGCGAAGCGCGTCGAGCCAGAAAACCACTGAACGACATGCGCGGCCGTGCCGGTCTGCGCGTTGACCACGGTGCCGGTGGTGCGGTTGTACAAGAGGAACGCGGAGCTCGTTCCCACCAGCACCGGGAACCCGGTGACGTCGGAAACGGAGATCGAGAGCGTGGGAGAGAGGGAATACGCGGACGTCCAACCGCCGCTCACCACCACGCGCATTCCCGCATCGCCGCCAGCCACCATCGCCGAGTCGCCACCTCCCGACGGCGGCAGACACCCGACCGCGCGCCCCAGTCCGCTGCCAATCGCTTGCGGCAGAGCGCCTGAAGGAGAGTGCCACGCGGTCCCAGTTCCCGGAGCGCCTGCCACGAAGCCACTGCCAGAACAGGGTGCCAACGACGAGCCGAGCCGCGAGCCGGGCGGGCCGACGTAGGGAAGATTCATCGGCATCGGGAGCGCCTGCCGCAGCTCGCCGTGCGAACCATCAGAGAGGGTCGAGGGAGCGCACGACCAGAGCAACGAGCACACCAGAACTGCCCAACGCATGTTCACCACTCTAGCCCGCTCCTGAGCAGTCATCGCGCAGCATCCCTTTGGGGGATTGCATGTGGGAGGGAGAGCGGATCGTCAACCCGTGGGATACGGCGAGAGGGCTCCTCGGTGGCCGGGTTGCGAAAGTGCGTCCGCCATGAGCAAAACACGCCATGCCCGCGCGTGCTGCGAACGACAACGTCCCGGTAGACGCCGCGCAGATGATCAGCGCGCTGCTGCGGAAGCGGGTGCCGGTGTCGGACGAGGCGTTCGACCTGTTGCTCAGCGAGCGTCCGAGGAAGAAGACGCGCACCTACTGGTCGTGCGTGGAGGCGGCGCAGACGGCGGCGCGTTTGCTCCGTGAAGCGGGCGCCACGCGCGTGCTCGACGGTGGTTCGGGCGCGGGGAAGTTCACCAGCATCGCCGCGCTCGATCTCGATCGGCGCGTGTGGGGCGTGGAGCGTCGCCCGGAGTTGGTCGCAGAGTCACGCCGGCTCGCACTCGCGCTCGGCGCGGACGTGGAGATCGTTCAGGGCACGCTGCACGACATCGACCCGAAGCAGTTCGATGGCTTCTATTTCTTCAATCCGTTCGGCGAGTACGTGGCGGATGAAGAGGATCGGTACGACGATCGCGCGCCGCAGTCGTTCCAGCAGTACATCAGCGATGCGCGGCTGGTGGAGCGGTGGCTCCGGGCTGCGCCGCAGGGCACGGCGATGGTCACCTACAACGGACTCGGGGGGCGGATCCCCGTGTCGTTCCGCGTGAAGGCCACGCTGCACGTGCGCGACGACACCATGCGGCTCTGGGTGAAGGAGCGGCCCGATTTGAATCGCGAGGCGTACATCGAGATCGAAGAGTCGCTGATCACCGCGAGCGAGTTGGCGAAGTTGGCCGCGAATGGTGGCGCCGGATTCGAAGACAGTCCGCTCGTGCGTGAACTGAGCAGGCCCGCCGACTGATTCGGGACCGTGTCTCCCTCTCCCTTCGGGAGAGGGTCGGGGTGAGGGCGTGCTCAATCAGGCCTCTCACGACCCATTCCGATCGCCCAGCCCATCGAGTACCGAGCGTTGATCTCGCAGCGAGGCTGAAAATGATCAGCGCCCTGCTGATCGCGCCAGCGAAACGCGTCGATCCCGAACGGACCGAAGTAACCGGCGTCGCGCAGCGCGGCCCCAGTCATCTTCGCTTCACGCTGCAGCGCGGTCCGTTCGTCGAGGCTGAGCTCAGATGACGCGACGCTCGTCGAAATCCACGCACCGCCGGAGTCGAGTTCCTGAATCGTCGGCTGACCGAGCGTGCAGGTGCCGCCCTCGTCGACAAATCCATGGAGCGCGCAATCGATCACGCGCTCGACCCACGGCTCCACCTGCAAGCCATCACCGGTGCGAAGCGACGCATCGATCCACGCACGATCCAATTCACCAGGCCGGAACTTCTTCCGTCCGCGCCCCGCGTAGCCGAGCGCACGCTTGAACAGCCACCAACCTTCCTTCGAAGCAAGGAGCGCAGCGAGCTCCGCCTCGTTCTCCACGTACCCCGCGCCGGGCAAGTGCTGACCGAGTTGATGATTGAAGCGCCGATGATTCACGCGCCGCAGCACCTCGATGCTCGGCGTCTTCGGAATCCGCACTCCCGCCTTCTCCATCCTCTCCAGCGCCCACCGCGTCGGACACCAAGCGCGTCCGATGAACGATCGATCGACCCGGGCATCTCCCGGCCAGATGATCTGATCACCCGGCCGCATCAACGGAGCGAGCCGCGGAAGCAGACTCTGCACTCGCTCCGTCATCGCGATCGTCGGAGTGTGCGCGCCGCCCCGAGAGAGCTCGTCCTCGGCGTCGAGGTTCAGCACCCAGGCGATCATTTGCCCCACGACTCGAGCGCGTCGAGGAACTCGGCCGAATATCCCGCGCGCTCACGAGCCACGCGATTGAGCGGCACCCCCCGCGTCATCACCGGAGTGATCGGCTCAGGCAGCAACTTCCTCCACTCATCGAACGGAAGCTCGCCCGCGAATTGACGAAGCCAGTGCAGCGCGAACGACGCGTGCGCGATCTCCTCTTCGGTGATCTGCGCCTGGATCTTCGACGCGCGTTCATCACCCGACTCCGCGAAGATCGAGGTGAAGCGCGAGCCGTGATCGAGATTCGCGCCCTCGAAGCCCACGCCCATGCGCGCCACGAAGTGCGCCGGAGTGACCGACTCGCCCGGCACTTTTTCCCAGAACCAGTCCTTCACCTCGAAACTCCCGAACGGATGTCCGAGCGTGATGAGGTGCTCGCGATACATCGCCATGTGCCGCAGCTCATCGCGGCAGATTCCGAGCAGCCCGCGACGAAACGCTTCGGGCGTCTCGGGGAACGCGAGGATCGCCCAGCACATCAGCTCCGCGGCCTGGAGTTCGTGATGGAGAAAGGTGTGCAACGTCTCCGCGCGCCGCGCTGGGTCCTTGAGGGCGCCCGCCTTCTTCGGCTTCTTCCGCTCGGTGCGCAGCTGCAGCTCAGGTGGTCTGCCTGGCGTTGAGATCAGCCAGCGGCTCGAAGGCGACATCCACTTCGAGGGAGGCGGGGGCGGCGCGAGCTTCATCTCCAGTGAAGTCGAGGTCACGAAGTCCCACGCCCAGCGCTCGACAGTGCCTTCAGTGGGGAGCGGCGGTGACATGCGCGGCGCGCACCATATATGGTGTCTGCGAACTCTGGACGTGGCGCCCTTGCGCCTGACCTGAACGCAACAACTCGAAAGTTTCGAAGCTGTGAGCGCGAAGACGCGCTCTCACGATCCGCGGGGCGTCAGCCACCCATCGCGGACGAGTGCCCATCGGCTGTGTGGATGTATCGCTGTGAACAGTGCAACGAGGTGGTTGGTCCCCGTATCCCCATGCTGCGCGAAGTCGTCGAGACGCGCGTGAAGCTGTACCCGGTTCGCGCGGAAGTGAACCACGTGATGAAGCGCTCGAAGGGGCGCAAGGTGTGGATCGACGACTCCGGTGGTGAAGGCCGGGAGATCGTGCGCGAG
>CBIHPJ010000829.1:0-3582 GCA_966211295.1 uncultured Myxococcales bacterium
GGATTGCCACCATCCGGCAAGCGATCCGACCGCAGCACGACGAACGGCGAGAGATGCCGCGTGTCACCCGACACCCGATTGCGCACGCGATCGACGAACGAATTCTCGAGCGGCTGCCACTGCCCCAGCTCACCACCATCGATCCGCTCGCGCGTGTAGATGCGCAGCAGGTTCTCGTTCTCGAGCCCGCCTTCGTTCACGAGCTCCAGCGCGAAGCTGACCGTCGCCGGCTTCACGAACACCACGGGCCGACCCGACGTGCCGTTGATGTCGTACGTGTCGCTGAGCTGACCACCCGGCTGATCGGTGCCCGGGCTGATCCGCAGGATCTCCTGCGTCTCGAGGCCGCCGATGGGCACGCTGATGCAGACCTTCTTGTCCGGCAGGCACACTTCGCCGCCCGTAGGACCGACTGCTCCATCGACGCTGCTGCCGCCGCACGCCACCCACGAGAGGACCACGACGACAGCCAGAAGCAGCGTCAACCTACGAGCGGGACTCACGGCCGCGAAGCATAGCCCCCCCGAGGGCGATCGGGGCTTGACCTCTGCGCTACGCAGGCGAAAGTGCGGGCCGGTCCAACCCCACAGGAGTCAAACTCATGTCTCGAATTCTCACGCTCGCCGCAGCGGCGATCTCGCTCGCCGCGTGCGCCCCGAAAGACGACCTCAACGGTGACGGCATCGTCGACGGCGTTCGCGATCCCGCCTCGGTTTCGCTCGTCGCGCCCTCGACTCCGGTCGGGACGATCTCGGGCGTCGTCATCAACTCGCAGAACACCGGCATCGAAGGCGCGCAGGTCACGATGATCGTCGGCGAAGGCAGCGACGCGTCGAAGACCTACAAGACCACCACCAACACCGAAGGCGCCTACGTCTTCAAGGACGTCCCCGGTGGCTCGGCGGTGCAGCTCCTGATCAGCAAGACCGGCTATTCGAACGCGCGCCTCAACGGCAGCGTGCCGGGCGCCGTCGGCAACTTCCCCATCAACGATGGCAACGGCAACGCGGGCGTGCTCACGCTCACGCAGCTCAACGGCACGCAGAAGTTCCGCGTGTACACCTCGCAGGGCCGCCCGGCGAAGGGCGCGAAGGCCTTCCTCGAGGTGCAGCAGACCGCCTTCCAGACGTTCAACGGCGTCTACGGCAACCCCTGCGGCAACTACAGCGGCGCGGCCGAGGTCGACGACAACGGCCTGCTCACCTTCACCGGCTCGCCTGATCTCACCGAGCTCGCGCGCATCAACAGCAGCATCACCTTCGCGCTCACCATCGGCGCCCTCGACGAAGACGTGCCGGCGGACGGCCGCGTCGACGCGCTCGGCACCATCTCGAACTTCTCGGCGGGCTCGCTCTTCACCAACCCCGACCGCACCATCATCCTCGGGGACGCGCACACCGCGGCGCCGCTGCAGATCCTCGCGACCAACCTCGACTCGTTCAACGGCGCGCTCTCGCCCCCGTACCGCAACGCGGTGAAGGCCAGCGACGCGATCACGGTCGTGTTCAACCAGCCCATCACCCAGGTCGATACCACCCGCGTGGTGCGCGTCGTCGAGGAAGATTGCCAGACCGTGGTCGGCACCACGGTGACGCAGCGGGCGCCGAACGTGCTCGCCGTCAACCCGACCGCCGCCTGGACGCTCGGCAAGCGCTACAACATCATCGTGCGCGCGACCGGCCTCGACAGCGGCAACACGCAGGATTTCGTCGGCTACTTCTTCGCCATTGACCCCACCGTGCCCCGCCCGCTCAGCCCTGCCGCGCCCTTCCAGGTGCGCAAGGCGACCGGCAACACCATGTCGGGCGCGCTCCAGCCGAACGACACCCTCAACGTGCTGTTCGACACCCCGATCATCGCGCAGGGCGGCCCCGTCGCGCGCGCGATCGTCAACCTCGACCTCAACGGCGACGGTATGACCGGCGGTCCGGCGGGCTTCGGCGAGTTCAACGGCCCGGCGAACTCGGGCTTCCCGCTCACCGCCAACGAGCAGCTCACGGCGACTGATCCGACGCTCGGCACCTTCACCTGCAAGCAGTCGGGCTACACCAGCCGCTGGTCGATCAACATCTCGTCCTTCCCCGCCACCAACTTCATCCCGGCCAGCACGGGCATGCGGGTGGTGTTCTCGAAGGATCAGACCAGCTCCGACAGCTACCAGACGGCGTGGGGCTCACCGATCACCGCCGACGTGAACGGCACCATCATCGTTCCGTGATCCCATGACGCTCGCTGGCGCCGTACTCACGTTGGGGTTGGCGGCTCTCGAAGTTCGCCTCCAGCCCGGCGTAGCTCGGCCCGGCGACGCCGTGCTCGTGGAAGTCACGGGCACCACCGAAGCTCCGTCGGGCCAGCTCGGCACGACGGAGCTCGTTTTCTTGCCGTACCGGGATCGCTGGGTGGCGATCATCGGCCTCTCGGTCGAGAAGAAGCCGGGCCCCATTCCCTTCGACGTCACCGGCCAGAGCGCCGACGGCGTGAAAGAGCACGTGGGCGGCGAGCTCGAGGTGCGCAAGCCCGACTTCCGCCGCCGCCAGCTCACGGTGAGCAAACGCTTCACCAATCCTTCCAGGGCCGAGCGGAAACGCTCCGCGGAAGATCAGGCGGAGTTCGATCGCACCTTCGATCGCGACTTCGAGCCGTGGACCTTCACCCAGCCCTTCGCGTGGCCCCGGCAGGACCAGGTGAGCGCGCCCTTCGGAGACCTGCGCCTCTTCAACGGAAAGAAGAAGAGCCAGCACTTCGGCGCCGACATCAACGGAGAGACCGGCGATCCCATCTACGCGTCCAACGACGGGGAGGTGGCGATGGTGCGCGACTGCTTCGGCTCAGGAGGCACCGTGCTGATTCACCACGGCGGCCGCCTGTTCACCTCGTACTTTCACATGTCGGCTTTCGACGTGAAGGTCGGGCAGAAGGTGAAGCGCGGGCAGCTGCTGGGCAAGGTGGGCAGCTCAGGCCGCGTGACGGGCCCTCACCTGCACTTCGGCGTGAAGCTCGACGGCCGGTGGATCGATCCCGAGAGCGTGCTGCGCCTCGAGCTGGTCAGCGATCAGCCCACTTCGGCGGTCGCTTCTGAAGGAAAGCAGTGACGCCCTCGCCCGCGTCGTCAGCGAGCACGTTGAGCGAGAGCTGCGCGGCGAGAAACTCAATCGACTGACCGAGCGGCAGATCTTCCGCGGTGAAGAAGCTGCGGCGCCCCAGCGCGAGGATCGCGAGGCTCTTGCCGGCGAGCTTGCTGGCCAGCGCGTGCGTCGCGGTGTCGAGCTCGGCAGCCGGGACGATCTGATTGACGAGGCCCCACTCGAGCGCCTTCTGCGCAGTGAGTCGATCTCCAGTGAGCAGCAGCTCGAGCGCGCGCTTGCGGCCCACGTGACGCTGCAGGAACGCGAGCACCATCATGGGGAAGAGCCCGCGATCGATCTCCGGAGTGCCGAAGCCCGCTGAATCGGTGGACACCGCGAGATCGCACGCCAGCGCGAGACCGAGGCCACCCGCCAGCGCGTGCCCGTTGATGCGCGCCACCGTGGGCTTCTTCACCGTCTGAAACGCCATCAGCAACTTGCCGTACGCGCGGCGGCC
>CBIHPJ010000830.1:0-3568 GCA_966211295.1 uncultured Myxococcales bacterium
CAGTTCGGTCGAACGAGCCATGCGGAGGGCGTACGCCCTGGCTCTGCGTGGAGCACGTATTTTCAGCGAAACCGACGGCCTGAGTCGGATTGATCCCGATCTCGTTGAGCGAGGACGCCTCTCTCCCCTGCCCCTCTCCCCGCTGTCGCCGGGAGAGGGCGACATTTCCGAGAGAAATACCCATCTTCCGGCCGGGTCGTCTTCTGAGTGCTCCGTCGAATCGCTGGTAGTTTGGCCGACGTGCTGCCGCTGCTCGTCGCCGTGCTTCTCACCACCGCTGATGCAGGAACCTCGCTCCCGATGACGGGAGAAACCATCGGCGAGATCGTCGACGCGGGCATTCCCAGCCAGAAGCTCTACGCGCAGCCGCTCGCGCGGAAGGTGAACGAAGAACGCGTGGAGCGCGTGCTCTCCTCACTCACCACTCGCGAGCGCGCCGGCCAGCTGATCCTCGCGTACCCACAGATCAGCAAGGACGGCCCGGTCGAAGTGAACATCGTCTTCGTCGGCAACTCGCTCAAGAACACCGCCAAGGCGAAGGAGAAGATCGACTCCTCGCGCGTGCGCTCGAAGGTGCAGCCCTTCGTCTCCGTCGACATGGAAGGCGGCCCGTCGAACCGGATGAAGAGCGTGAAGTCGATCAAGGCCCTACCCTCCGCGCGCGAGATGGCGCTGCTCGAAGACGCCGAGGTGAAGAAGTGGGGCCGCAAGGTGGGCGACGTCATGAAGTCCGTCGGCCTCAACCTGAACCTCGCGCCGGTGTTCGACGTCGCGCCCTCGGGCCACATGGAGCGCAACGGCCGGAGCTACTCAGGCGATCCCGAGGTGGTGCTGAAGAAGGCGGTGGCGTACTCGCGCGGACTGCTCGAGGCGGGCGTGGTGCCGATCGGCAAACACTTCCCCGGCTACGGCGACACCGACGGAGACAGCGATCACGCGCTCGTCACCTGCGACTGGCCGAAGGAGCGCGTCTTCTCGGAAGCCGACGTCTTCGTGCGCGCGAAGGACGTGCTCGGCGGAGTGATGCTCGCGAACGTGGTGTACGCCGCGGTCGACGACAAGCCGGCGATCCTGAGCGCGAAGCTGGTGGCGAAGGTGCACGAGCAGGACTGGCTCGCGATCACCGACGACATCTCCATTCAGCTCCTCGCCGAGGCGATCGGTGGCACCAGCGAAGACGTGCTCAAGCAGTCGTTCCTCGCCGGCAACGATCTGCTCCTCACCACCGCTCCTCCCGACTGGAACAAGGGCATCGATTACCTCGGCGTGCTCACCCAGCTCGCGGACAGCGACCCCGCCGCGAAGAAGCAGCTCGACGAGAGCTGCCGCCGCGTGCTGCGCCTGAAGGATCGAATGGGGCTGCTTGACGGGCTCTGACCCGCTCGCCCCTCTCCCCGCTTCGCAGGGAGAGGGAGTTAGGGGTACACCGCGCCCATGTACCGAGCGCTGTCGCTCCTCTTCCTCCTGACCGCGTGCAGAACGGTCACCCAGGGCCTTCCTCCGCCGAAGCCGGAGTGGGAAGTGCCGTTCACTCTCGAGCAGAACGGTCTCCCGCTGGTGCAGGCCACCATCGGCGGCAAGCAGACGCTGCTGATCGTCGACACCGGAGCGCCCGATCTCACCTTGCAGAACTGGTTCGTGAAGTCGCTCGAAGGGGTCGAGCCCGCCGAATCCGAAGGTCGTCGCGTGGTGGAGCTCTCGCTTCAACTCGGCGCGATCAACGCGAAGAAGAAGTGGAGCCTCGTGGAGACGGTCCCTGATCAGCGCGAGCTCGGCATCGGGGGCACCTTGAGTCCGCAGAAGCTCCTCGAGCGGGGCGCGATCGCGATCGACTTTCCGAACAAGCGGATCCTCGCGATCAACGGCAGGCAACAGTCGTGGATGCTTTGGCTCGATGAACGCTCTCCCAGGGGCCAGGTGGAGGCGTTGCCGCGCACCGCTCCCTTCGGCGGCGCGCTCCACGTGAAGACGCGCGTCGGCGACGGGAAGGAAGTACCCACGCGGCTCTCCTCGGCGCAGCAGCAGACCGCGTACGCGAAAGACATGTTCGATCCTTCGCTGCTCGCGGGCTCTCAGCACCTCGCTGGGCTGCACATTCGCACCGGTGATTCCGAGTTCGGTCCGGTCGACGTGCTCGTGCGCGACGCTGACGCGCCGATCGAGGGCTGGCTCGGGCTCGACGTGCTCCGCAACGTGGTGCTCCTCGTGCCAGTTCACGAGATGGCTCCGATCTGGTTGATGACGCCTCGTTAAGTGAGCACGCCCGTCCCCCTCTTCAAGCGAGTGAAGCGCTTCGTGCGCTACCTCTTCATTCGCGCGTTCCTCGTGCCGCTGCAGCTGATCCCGCTGCGCGCCGCATCGTGGATCGGAGAGCGGCTTGGACTCTTCGTCTTCACCTTCGTCGGCTCGCAGCGGAAGAAGGCGCTCAAGTCGATCGACACCGCGTATCCCGAGAAGACGGAAGCCGAGCGTCGCGAGCTCGCGCGCGAGTCGTTCCGTCACCTCGGCCGCTCCGTGATGGAGATGGTGTGCATCAACCAGTTCGACGCTCGCCGGCACGCGCTGGTCGAGTGGGTGCCTGAGGCGCGCGCTGCGATGGACGCGGCACTCGCGCGCGGCAAAGGCGTGGTGTTCGTCACCGGCCACGTGGGCAACTGGGAGCTCCTCGCTCGCTACGTCGCGCTCGAGAATTACCCCGCGTACGTGATCGGCAAGGAGCTCAGTGACGAGCGCACCACCGGACTCGTCGAGCGCTTCCGCGCGTCCGGAAAACTGAAAGTGATCTGGCGCGGCCGGTCGGGTGCAGCGAAGGAAATGCTCCGCTCGCTCAAGAGCAATTCCATCCTCGGGATCCTCATCGATCAGGACACCAAGGTGCAGTCGGTGTGGGTGCCCTTCTTCGGCAAGCCAGCGAAGACTCCGCGCGCGGCCGCAGACCTCGCGATTCGCACGGGAGCGGTCCCGATGCTCGGCTTCTGCACGCGAGTGGGGCCGCTCAAGTACCGCATCACCATGCAGGAGATCGCGCTCCCGCAGTCCGAAGGTGAAGAGGCCGTGATGGCCCTCACCACCGAGCTCACTCGCGGAATCGAGGCGCAGATTCGCGCGCACCCGGAGCAGTGGGTGTGGATCCATCAACGTTGGAAGTCCCCGCCAGAGGGACCGTGAAGAAGCTCTTCGTGTTGCTGTTGCTCGCGAGCTGCAAGAGCGCGCCGCCCCCCGCCCTTCTCCGCGTCGCCGCTGCGTCCGATCTCACCGAGGCATGGACCGAGCTCGGCACGCGCTTCGAAGCGCAGACGAAGATCAAAGTGGTCTTCTCGTTCGGCTCCTCGGGGCTCCTCGCGAAGCAGATCGCGGAGGGTGCTCCCTTCGATGTCTTCGCCGCGGCGAACGCGGGCTTCGTCGACACCACGGTGAAAGCAGGCGCGTGTGATGGAACGACCGCTCAGCGCTACGCGAAGGGACGCATCGCTGCCTGGAGCCTCGAGGGTCCGCTGCCGTCGCTCGAGTCGATCGCCGATGAGAAGAACAAGCGCATCGCCCTCGCGAACCCCGAGCACGCGCCGTA
>CBIHPJ010000831.1:0-3551 GCA_966211295.1 uncultured Myxococcales bacterium
TCGATGACCTGGTCCACCGGGTGCGGGAAGGCGGGCCGTCGATGGACCTGCAGGCGCCGCACACTCCCTTCGATCCCGCCTTTGGGTTGTCGGGCATCATGACCCTGCTGCTCGGACAACACGTCTCTCACGGTGGGAAGGCGCCCAGCGCCGCGCAGCGGGAGGCCTTCGAACAGGCGAACGCGGGCCATCGGAAGGTGCTCCGGTGGGCGCTGCCGCACGCCGAGTGTCTCGAGAGCCTCGAGCGGGATCCGCGCCACCTCAGAGAATTCGTTTCCTCTCCGCGCTCTTGGTGCACGGGCCTCAAGGAGCGAATCGTGGTCCCGGGCGACGCCCAGCAGCCCGCTCACCTCGGCGGGTGAAGCGCAGTCAGCCCGCGCGGGCCGACAGCCCTCAACACCGTGTGCAAGACCCCGGGGCACTGAGCGCGCAACGCGCACGCGCCGCACGAGGCTTCGGGCCAGGACGCGGTCAGCGCGGCATCGGTGCGCTCAGCTCGCGTCGTGGAGCCCGCTCTCCAGCCCGGGGGCAAGACGCAGAGCGGCGCGGCATCGACCCGCCCGCCCGCCGAGGCAGCAGAGTTGGCGAACCGCGAGAGCGCAGCCCGCAGCACCTCGAAGGGCGGCACGAGGGCATCGAAGCGTTCTCCGACCATCGCGTCCGGGGCGTAGGTGAGCAGCGTGAGCGGGTGGGGACTGAGGGTGCGCGCCAGCTCCGCGAGGCCTGAGAGCTCGTCGAGCACGGGCCCGATCAGCGGTGTGACCAGGTTCAACGTCAAGCCTGCGGCCTTCGCGGCGGCCGCTGCCTGATGGAGCGCGTGCCATGCCCCCTCGAGGCCGGAGCGCTCGTCGTGGGTACGCTGCTCGGTGCCCAGCAACACGGTGGTCCACGATCGCAGCCCCGCGGCCACCAGCCCTGGCAGCTTCGCCGCGGTCACCTCGCTGCGGGGAGGCCCGATGACGGACACCGGCCCCCGCTTCGCAGCTCGCGCGATGAACTCAGCGATGCGCGGGTTCGAGAGCGCGTCGTCGCCCGTGAAGAGCACCGCACCGGGAGCCTCGTCGATCAGCCGCGGCACCTGCTCATCGGTTCCGCGCGGCTCGCGAGCTTCAGGCGGCCGCGTGGAGAGATGGCAGAACTCGCAGCTGCGCTCACACACCGACGGCACGTCGATGATGGTCTGGCCCGTGGGCTCGACCGTGATCCGCTGCGAAGTGAAGTCTGCTGCTGCGAGTTGTGGCTCGAGCTGTTTGAGCCCGCGCACCACTGCGTCGACCACGCGCGTGTCGGGCGCCAGCCCATCAGGAGGGCGCTCCCAGGCGACAGAGAATCGCTGCGTCACCGCGTAGCTCGGTGACTGATCGCGCAGTCGAATTCGCACGAAGACGGTGCCGCGCGGCCCCGCACATTCCAGGCGGTGTTCCCCGCTGGCGAGTGCTTCGACGGTGCGCACGACGATCGGTGCGGGGCCCGGACGAACGAACCAGGCACGCAGGCGCGCGGCCAGTCCCCCTTGAGGCACTCCCGCTCCTCCGGTGAGTGGTGTGGCCCGCACCCGCAAGGGCACCAGCTCTCCGAGGCCGTGGGCTTCAGCGTACGTCCCGTAGACCCCGCCGCAGCTCGCGTCATAGGCGCAGGTCGCGCAGCCGGGCGCCTTCACCTGCATCGAGCGCTTCCAGTCGTGCTTGTTGATCTGACTCCCGTCGAGCTGGCGGGTGCGGGTGGTGGGCGCTTCTTCGGAAACCCACGCCTCAGCGCCGGGTATCAGGCACGGCGGCATCGAAGTCAGCCGCACCACCAGTCCAGCGGCGTGAATCTGCAATACCGCTTCGCGCAGAGCCGCGGCGTACGGCTGCAGCCGCGGCGCGAGGGCGCCGTATTCCGCGCGACCGGGGTCGAAGGCTGCGGTGGGTTTGACCGTATCGAAGGCCACCTCTTCGGGCCGCAGTTCGCAGATCAGGCGCGCGAAAGCTGGCAGCGACTCGAGCAACTCTCGGGTGAGCACCGCGTTGATCTTCACCCGCTGGCCCCGGGCCAGCAGCGCGCGGGTGCCCTTGATGGTTTGCGCGAAGGCTCCTGGCGCCACCACGGACGCGTCATGAGAGGCCGCGTCGCCGCCTTGAATCGATACCTGAAACCAACTCACGCTTGCGGCGACCAGCCGTTCACAGCCGATCGACGATGACGCCAGGCGCGCGTTGGTGAACACCGAGACCAGAGGGAAGCCGGCCGCGCGCGCATCTGCGATCAGCTCTGGGAGATCGGGCCTGAGCGTCGGCTCGCCGCCTTGAAACAGCACGCGTCGCGCACCGCTCTCCCAGGCCTCGCGGAGGTGCGTGCGAATCACCTCGCGCGGCACATGCCGAAGGCCCTTCTGTTCCGCGTTCTCCCAGCCCGTGGTGCAGAACGCGCAGCGGTTGTTGCAGGCCTCGGTGACGTGGATCTCGGCTTTCGGGACCCGCACGTCGTCGTTGAATGGGTCGCGCGCGGGCATCGGTGCTCCCCGCAGCATCGCAGGTCGTCGACCTGCTGGGGTAACAGTGCGACATTCTCTCCCGCCGATGCGCACCGAGGCCGTTCACACGCATTTCCGCTGCAACCAGGCCTGCACCTTTTGCATCGCGCGCCGGCCCGTCGATGATTCACGCTTCATCGCGGCCGAGGCGGTCGAAGCCCGAATCGAGGCGGCGCTGAAGGGTGGCGCTGAAGAGCTGTGGTTCTCCGGCGGCGAGCCGACCATGCGCGGTGATCTCCCGCGGCTGGTGGCCCACGCCGCGAAGCGGGGCGCCAAAGGCATCGGGTTGGAGACCAACGCCACCTTGTTGGACTCGACCGCGGTCTCCCGCCTCGCGGCTGCCGGGCTGACGGTGGTGCGCGTTCATCTCTCGGGTTGGGGCGAAGGGCTCGACGCCGTCACCCAGGACCCCGGCGGCTTCGAAGCGACCTTGCGTGGGCTGGATGCCGTGGTCGCGGCGGGACTTCCCCTCGAGCTCTCGTCTGTCCTCACCCGGTCGACTGCTCCGCTCCTCGAAGACTTGCCGGCGCGATTGATCGAGCACCTCGGTGGCCGCGCGCCGCGAGCTCTCTACCTGTCGGTGCCCGTGAGCTCTCCGCTAAGCCGCGAGCTGCTCTCGTACGAAGAGGCCGCGCCGTCGATCGTGCGCCTGGAAGCAGCCGCGCGCCGAGCAGGGCTGCCCTTGAAGTTCGACCCTGGCACCGCGCCGCCGCCGTGCGTCTTCACGTCCTCGGAGCGGCCGTCGCATTTGTTCGCACTCACTCCGGGAACGCGTCCGCGTGCCGAGCATCGCCGCGTGGACGCGTGCGCGACGTGTCAGGTCGCGGATCGCTGCAGCGGCTTTTCCAACGCCTACCTCGCCCGGTTTCCCCGGCCGCGCGTCAGCCCCATCACCGACGATCGCGCTCGCCGCCGCCTCTCGCTGATCTCGACCGTCGACGATCAGATCTCCCGTGAGATGGTGACGCCGAACCTCTACCGCGCGCCCGACGGCGTCGATGCCCTCGAAGACATCATCCGCGTCAATTTCCACTGC
>CBIHPJ010000832.1:0-3539 GCA_966211295.1 uncultured Myxococcales bacterium
CGCGTGCAGTGCGTTGCTCTTGCAGGGCTGTTTCTCCTCGATCGTCCGCGTGAACGGCCCGAGCGGTGAGCGCTACTCCTCAGCGGGCGCCTCACTCTTCTGGGGCATCACCACGCCGACCCATGGCGCGAAGCAGTGCGCCTACGGCCTGAAGGAAGTCGAAATGTGGAGGCCCTGGTACTCGTACCTCGTCGCGCTCGTCACCATCGGCATCGTCACGCCCATCACCAGCGAGTGGGAATGCCTCGGCGGCCCCGTGCAGAACGTCCCTCCAGTGCCCGCGAACGCACCGTTGCAACCCTGAGCCCTATCCGGTCATCAGCTCCGCCCACTCGGTGACGCGGCCGTCGCCGTGGATCGTGAACAGGTTGCCGTCGCCCCCGAACATCAGGCCCGCAACCGGACTCGCGAGCTCCTCGCTGTAGCGGGTGTGGCCCGAGGCCAGTTCGGTCACGGCGAGCCTCCAGTCCAGGGCCCATGCGACGCGCGAGGCGTTGGGTGAAAACGCCGGAACGAGCTGCGCGCCGCGAAGGAGCAACGAGGGCGCGCCACTCGCGAACACGACACAGAGCCCTCCGCCCTGCCAGCACACCGCCGCGGTGCCGCTCGGCGAAATGGTCGCGAGCGAGTTGGGAGGAACTTCGAGCGTCCGCACCGCTTCGCCAGCGGAGTCGAAGATCTGCAGCTCCGTACCCGAGTTGATCGCGATCACCGAACCGTCGAATGCGCAGCACATGCGAGGATTTCGAGGGCCGGTGACCAGCACACGATCCCCGAGCTTCACCGTGCCCTCGTGCTCCGTGATGCGGCGATCAGTCCAAGGCAGGAGCAGCGTCGACCGGTCGAGCCACTCCGACTTCCCGGCAAGGCAGCGCTCGAGCACGCGGTTCGCGTTGCGCCCCGAGACCCGCACGAGCTCGTGCTGATCATCGAAAGCGAGATCGTACACCTGGTACTCGCCGCCCCACGACGACGAGGCCGACGTGTCTTGAAGCTCAGGGCGAGCCAGGGACTTCCCATCTCGAGTCCACACCTCGCGCGCAGATGCGACTCGAGATCCATCTCGTGAAATCGCGACGTCCCTCAACGCGATGGGCGCCCAAAGCCCACTCCTCGGGCGCCAACCCGGAAACCAACCGGGTCGCGTGTCCGCGTGGTCGCGCGCGAACGGCACACCAGGCGCCAGCCGCAACCGATCGAAGGACTCGTTGGCGTCGTCATCGTTGGGTCGGTGGCAGAACAGCGTGATCGAGTCGTCGGGCTCGATCACGACCGAGTCGATCGGCGCTG
This sequence comes from uncultured Myxococcales bacterium, assembly GCA_966211295.1. Lineage (GTDB taxonomy): Bacteria > Myxococcota > Myxococcia > Myxococcales > Myxococcaceae > Archangium_A. The sequence goes on from CBIHPJ010000832.1 coordinate 1,291, forward strand.
GCCAGTCCTCGTCCCACTGCAGGCTCTGCTCCCAGCGCTTCGCGCCGTCACCGTCGTAGAGGCCGATCCACTCACAGCTCCGGCTCACCATCACCACGCGTGTGGCATCGTCGTTGCTGCCGAGCCACGAGATGTCTTTCGGCATCGGGCCCAACTGCGTGAGCTCTCCTGACGCGAGCTTCCAGCGCACGAACACGATCGCGCCCTCGAGCGCGAGTCCGAGGAAGGCCACGCCCGACTGGGCCAGCACCGCGCACGAGCACCGCTGACGGAGCACCGCGATCCGCTGGCGATTCGAATACGCCGCCAGCCAGCCGTTTCCTTGAAAGAGAGTGAAGCCGTTCCCGTCACCGATTCGCTCGAAGCGATCGTTCGTCACGGGAATCGGCAGCTCGTTCGTTCCAAAGCGGCGCACTGCGCCCACCGGCAACGAATCTCCGCTGATCAGCTTCAGCGTCGCAGACACGCGCGTGAGCCTAAGCGCCCGTGATGCCGTCTGCTGCTTCCTCACGACGTACCGCTCAGGTAGACGATCGCTTCATGACTTCCCTCGCGGCCTTGCAGGACGTGGCATCGGAACGCGCAGTGCTCGGCTGCGTGCTGATGGACAACGCCGTCCTGAGCAACGTGCAGGAAATCCTGATCGCGGACGACTTCGCGGTCCCCGCGCACGCCGACATCTACCGCGCCATCTGCGCCCTCGACGCCCGCTCGGAGCGCGTCGATCCGCTCACCGTCGCTGAGCAGCTGAAGGTCGATGGCCGCCTCGCCGCCGCCGGAGGCCCCGGCTACCTCGCGCAGCTCGACCAGGCCGTGCCCTTCGCGCAGAACGCGGTCGAGTACGCGAACATCATCAAGAACCAGTCGACGCGGCGTCTGCTCCAGACCGCCGGTCGCGAGATCCTCGATCTCGCCTCGCAAGAGACGGGTGACGTCGCCGAGCTCCTCGACGAGGCAGAGCGCAAGGTCTTCCACATCGCCGAGAAGCGTCGCGCGGGCGACCTCCGCCCGATGTCGGATCTGATGGAGGAGGCCCTCACCCTCCTCGACAAGATGAAGAACAGCGGCGGCGGCATCACCGGCGTCGCCTCCGGCTTCGTGGATCTCGACAACCAGCTCACCGGCTTCCACGGCGGCGAACTGATCATCCTCGCGGCCCGCCCCGGCATCGGAAAGACCTCGCTCGCGATGAACTTCGCGCTGCACGCCGCCGGCAAAGAGAACCTCGCCGTCGCGGTGTTCTCACTCGAAATGCCCTCGGTACAGCTGATCACCCGTCTCCTCGCGACGCACGCGAAGGTCGACATGAAGAAGCTCCGCGGTGGCCGCCTCTCGCCCGCCGACGAAGAGCGCATCAGCGAGTCGGCCAACGAGCTCTTCAAGGCGAAGTTCTACGTCGACGACTCCGGTGGTCTCTCGTCGTTCGACCTGCGCGCCAAGTGCCGCCGCCTCAAGCAGAAGGAAGGAAAGCTGGGGCTCATCGTCATCGACTACCTCCAGCTGATGCACCAGAAGGGCAAGGTCGAGAGCCGTCAGCTCGAGATCTCCGAGATCAGCCGCGCCCTCAAGCAACTGGCCAAGGAGCTCGACTGTCCGATCATCGCCCTCTCCCAGCTCAACCGAAAAGTCGAAGAGCGCAAGGGCGGCAAGCCGATGCTCAGTGACCTCCGCGAGTCAGGCGCCATCGAGCAGGACGCCGACGTGGTGATGTTCATCCACCGTGAAGACCAGGGCGAAGACGGTGCCCCACCGCCCCCCGATCAGCGGAACACCGTGATCCCCTGCGAGCTGATCGTCGCCAAGCAGCGCAACGGCCCGGTCGGGTCGGTCGACCTCGTCTTCCTCGCGGAGTTCACGCGTTTCGAGAGCCGCGTGAAGGACTGGCAGGGGAGCTGACTCACGGAGCGAAGCGACCCAACAACCCGAGTAGCTGAGCTTGCTTAGAGGGGCGCTGCTGGCCTAGGTGTGCCCCGCGCATGAGCATCCCGGCCATCACGGATCCCCGAAGCGAGCCGAAGTACGCGGACACTGCCTTTCAGCGGTGGATCGTCGGCATGCTGTACGAGCCCCGCGACGCGGTCTTCGTACGCCAGGCCCTGATGACCTTCTTCCTCGTGCTCCCCCTGCAGATCGCGCTCTACGTGCGCTTCTCGTGGTGGGGGGGGGGCGGCCCCACGGCCGGGCCCGTCGCGGGGCTGGCGGCACCGCCGCGCGAGATGACACACAAAACCAACACACCCCCCCACACC
>CBIHPJ010000833.1:0-3522 GCA_966211295.1 uncultured Myxococcales bacterium
TAGTGCGCGCCCGCGCGCTCGGCCATCTCGCGGGCGATGGGCGCTTCGTCATACGACGCGTGATCGAAGGAGAGGGTGAACGCACGAATCGGAGTCTTCGCGTGCTGCATCGCCACGCCGATCAGCGCGCACGAATCGAGGCCGCCGCTCAGGTAGCAGGCCACTGGCACGTCGGCGCGCAGCCGGAGCCGCACCGCCTCGTCGAGCGCCGCGCGGAGCGCCTCCACGTCCTCCGCCTCCGAGCGAGGAGAGGTGGTGCCGTTCACCGGGTAGTCGAAGTCCCAGTAGCGCACGACGCGCGTGCCGTTCCGCGTGGCGACGAGCGTGGAGCCCGGGGGCACCTGGCGAACCGAGTCGAAGAACGTTCGATCTTCGAGCGGTCCACCGAGCACGCTGCTCTGCAAGAACGTCTCGTGATCCCACTTCGGCTGAAGCCCCGCGGCGAAGAGCGCCTTGGCCTCCGACGCGAGCATCAGCACGCCGTCGACCTGCGCGTAGACGAGCGGCTTGATGCCGAAACGATCGCGGCCGGCGAGGAGCAGATCGTTCTTCGCGTCGAACAACACGAAGGCCACCTCGCCCCGGAGGTGATCGACGCAGGCGGCGCCGTACTCTTCGTAGAGGTGCACCAGCACTTCGCTGTCACTGCCGGTGCGGAAGCGATGGCCGCGCTCGGTGAGGTCGGATCGGATTCGCTCGAAGTCGTAGAGCTCTCCGTTGACCACCGCGTGAATCGATTCGTCCTCGTTCACCATCGGCTGCGCGCCGCCGGCGAGGTCGATGATGCTGAGCCGCGCGTGGCCGAGGCCGACGCCGCGCTCGCCGTCGAACCAGTGCGTCAGTCCATCGGGTCCGCGGTGGTGAAGGCTACGAGTGGCTGCTTCGAGCTGCGCGCGCGAGGGACGACCGCCCTGCGAATACATCGCGACGATTCCGCACATGATGTGACTCCTGTGAAGTCGGGGTGAGGGGATGAATCAGCGGAGGAACTCGACCGCGCGGCTGATCACCGCGGAGTCTTTCAGCAGGCGGCGATGACCGAGCTTCTCGACGGGCATCAGGGTCGCGTTGGGCCACGCGGCGACGAGCGCTTCTCCGTCGGCAATGGGCACTTCCTTGTCGTCGCGGCTGTGCACCACGAGCGCCGGCTTCCGCGGCGTCTGAGCTGCCGTCACATCGAGCTCATCCCAGGTGAGCCCGATGCGATTGAGCGCGCGCGCCTGCCACTGCTCCGACACGCGCGGATCGAGCCCGAGCGCCTGAGAGAACAACGTCGCGTACTGCCGCGGCCGAGTCATGGGAGCGAGCAGCACCAGTCGCTCCACCTCGAGCTGCGCACGGAGCGCGATGCCCGTGGCGATCGCTCCGCCGGAGTGCGCGATCACCGCATGCAGCGGACCGACCTTCTTCTGCAGCGCTGCGAGGCCATTCGCGAAGTCGAAGAAGGTCGAAAGGCGAACGCCCGTTCGGCTGGCCGGAGAAGCTCCGTGCGCCAGTGCATCGAAGGCCACCACCTGGAATCCCGCGGCCACCAGCGGATCGACGAAGGGCGAGAGCTGCCCAGCGTAACCACCCCAGCCATGCATCAACGCGATCGGACGACCTGAGCCGAAGCTCCACGCGGCGACCTTGCGACCGTCGATTTCGAGGGGAAATGGCGTACCGCGCGCCAGCACCTTCCGGGCTTCCTTCGAGATGGGAGGGCGGGGCGGGGTGAACCAGAGCCGCTCAGCAGCCCACGCCGCGAGGCCCGGAGACACTCCGCTGACTGCGGAGAACGCCCTCCGCAGGCCCGAGGGTGCTGCCGGCTGATCGGAAGGAGTCGAGTTCGCCACCACCTGAGTTGCATCCATAGGTCACGCCTTTCCGTGGAAAAGACCGACCGTTCTTGTCTCTGGAGCGTGTTCTTGCAGCGAGCGCGCACGGCTACGACCGGTCATGTTCTCTAGATAATAGAACGACCGTTCGTTTTGCAAGTTCAAGGCGGTTCGCGCACGTAACCCACGATTTGCTGAGGCGCCGTCGAGGTGCCGCCGAAATAGAAGCCCGCGGCCCACTTGAGGCCGGTGGTCGAAGAGCTCGCGCATCTCCGTGGATGCTCGCCGGTGACGTCGATCACTCTCCCTCTCACGGTGCCGGAGATGTGGAAGAGGTACTTCGAGTTTCCCGTCCCGCCGATCGAGAGCTCGAAGCGCAGCGGCTCTTCAGCGAGCAGATCCGCCTCCTCCAGGGTGACGATGCCCTGCTGCGGGTAGAGGTGAGTGCCCGCGTTGTTGGCGTAGTGAGCGAGCTCGAGCACGCGTGGCATGGTGTCGAGTCGCCAACGCCACGCGAACATGAAGCCGTCTTGCGCGAGGTCGACTTGTCCGCAGTCGGAGAGACCGGGCAGCTTGTTCCAGTCGAGCTGGTCGCCGGGCTGCGCGGGGTTGGTGATCTCGTACATCGCGGAGGCGTTGAAGATGAACTCGTAGGTGCGTGCGCTGGCGAAGGAGATGCCCGCGAGGGGACTGCGCGACGCGCCGTTCATTGCGACCGTCGCGGAGTGGGCGCCTTGCGCGATGGTGTAGCTCGCCCAGCCCCAGTGCTCGGGCAACATGCCCGCGTCGAACTGACCTGCATCCGCGATCCCTGCGTCGATCACTCCTGCGTCGAGGCCTGCATCGACTTCACCGGCGTCCATCGCTCCCGCGTCGAGGTCACCTGCGTCGATCTCTCCGGCGTCCATCTCACCCGCGTCGATTTCACCTGCGTCCTCGATCGACGCGTCGGGGATTCCCGCATCCATCTCGGGAACGACCGTGACCGCAGGTCCGCACGCTGAGAGGACGAACGCGAAGATGAGAGCGCGACGCATGCGGCTCTCTCGCACTCCGCGTCCGCGCGAAGAATGGGCGTACGAGAACAATGTTCACGCGAATGGATGAGCCAGGACCTCGAGAGCGGTGGTGGCTCAGGTGGTGGTCATTGCGCCTCGCTCGCGGCCCCTCGACCACGAACATTCTTTCATGCAGTGGACGTCGCTTCGTGGTGGTGACGAGGGGGCAGGGCCGAATTGCGGGACTGCTGCCACTCCGACGTCAGACGGGGGAGGTCTTCCCCCGTAGAGCGCTTCGGTGGCAGCACTCGGCGATCATGAGTTCCCACCCCGAAGCTTCGTCAGCTTCGATCCCCGACGCAAAGTGAGAGGCCAGTCCGGATCGGGCGCGAAGCCACGCCACAAAGCCCCGACGTTCCTCGTGGCAGATGGATCACTCGCGCGCCCTGTGGCAACTACCAGCGCCATGCGCATTCTCCTCCCCGCGGTGCTGCTGCTCTGTGCCTGTCCCTCGCCGAGCGCGCCACCCGACTCCGGCACCGACGCGGGACCCATGGAGATGGACGCCGGATTCACCGACGCCGGCAGCGACGCGGGCACCTCATCCGACGCAGGAGTCTCCGGCCTCCAACTGATGACGCGACTGGCAGGACTCTGGGTCGGCCCCGCACGCATGACGCCGCTCGGCGACTTCCCGATCATGTACA
>CBIHPJ010000834.1:0-3517 GCA_966211295.1 uncultured Myxococcales bacterium
TCCGGAAATTTCGGAAAAGTTTCAATTTTCTGGTCGCTCCGCCTCCGCGACCACCCGCTTCGCTTCAGCCCGTTACTCCAGCTCCGCTCAGCGGTGCTTGCCGCCCTTGCCCTTGCTGGCCTTTGGGGCAGGGGCCTCTTCCATGTTCGGCATCGGCGGACCGCTCGGTCCCGTGCCGCCGCTCTCGTCGCCATTGGCCTCGGCGAAGTCGCGGGCGGCGTCGGGCGGGAGACCCTGCTCGACCTGAACCGTGCCGTCTTCATTGGGCTTTTCATCGAGGACGACAGGATTCGCGTCCGAGGAGCCGCGCTGAATCTCGATCTCCTTGGGCTCGGCAGCGGCCTTCTTCGCGGCGTCTGCCTGCGCCTTGTCCTTCTCGTTGAGCTCCTTCACCAGCTCCTTGGTCTTCGCGTAGTCGGAGCGGTCACGCTTCATCGACTCGCGCGCCCAGGCTTTCGGGTCGACGCCGTTCTTCTCGAGGGCCTGCTTGCTCGCGTCAGCGAGATCTTTGTCGAGGGACTTCCGCTCCTCGGAGCTCATGTCCGTGGGCTTGCGGTTGCCGTATTTGGCGGTGACCTCGGCGCGGGCCTTCTGCTCGGCCTGCTCAATCTTCGCGGACTTCTCAGGCGAGATCGGCTCGTCGGCGACGAGGGTGAGACAGAGGGCTACGAGGGACAGCGACATGACGACCTCCGCAACAACGAGGCTAACACTGCTCGATGGTGCGGCCAGCGGGCCTTATGGGTCGCTGCGCTCCATGGTCCAGCGTTCGCTGGACCATGCTCCGCTCCCATTACTTCTTGCAGCCGGAGCACGCCTCGTTGAACCGCGCGCACTCTTCCTGCGAGGTCACGCACTTCTTCTGGTACTCGGCGCGATCGGCGTTGCGGCCGGCGATCTCGCAGACGGTGTCGGAGAGCTTGCAGACCTTCGACTTCAGATCGCACTGCTCGCTGCACTCGCTGCTGGTCTTGGTGCGGTACTCCTCGAGCTGCGCCGAGAGCTGATCCATCTTCTCGTCGTCAGTGCCGCCGAGCTGCGGGCCGCCGGTGTTCTTCGGGCACGCCAGGAGGAAAAGCGAGGCGGCGAGGGAGACGAGGACGAGGCGGTTCATGGGGGGCGTCGTCTAGACCCTGAGTCCCCTCACATCAACTTCATTTACCCGCGTCAGGCAGCGAGAGAACGGGCCGCTTCTGGTGAGGCGGTAGGGGCTTGGTCTTCTCTCGGTAATAGAAGAACGCCGTGAGCGCGAGCACGAGCACGATCGCCGCTCGGCGGAACCACTCGTCGCGATCACGATCGGGAGAGGCGGCGTACTCGGCTGCGGCCTTCTCCAACTTCACTTTCAGCTCGTCACGGTGCTGTGACATCGAGTCCCAGAGCCGGCGCGCCTGCGCTCCTTCTCCGGATCCAGACGAGCCGATCATCGCGCTCACCTCGGCCGCTTCACGCGAATCAGGGACGCGCGCTGTCCCTCCGGAATGCACGTCGAGGAACGCGCGGAACAGCATCACCTGCGCGTGCGGGACATCGAGTCCATAGAGCTTCGCGAGCGAATCGAGGTCGTTTCCCCCGAAGATGAAGCGCTTCACGATCATCGCCGAGCGGGGCGGGGCGTCGTTCAGCAGGCGAAAGAGGGCGTCGACCTCGGACATGGAGTGCCCTCCGTCTGCCAAATTCTTGAGCAGCTGTCGTGGGTCCGTACGATCCACCCCTATGCGCCTCCCTTTGCTGCTGGTGTGTCTCGCGCAGTCAGTGCTGGCCGCCGAGACGATGCGCATCGCCGTGGGACCCGAGTCGTCGAAGGTGGTGCTCGAGGGAGATGCGCTGCGCGTCGGTGCTGATTCGGACGACGCCACGTTCGAAGCGTTCGCTTCGCGCAAGGTGACGCTCTCGCTCCTCGGCGATCAGTTGCTCGCTGATGGAGGGGCTGCTCCTGCGAAGGCGCTTCGTTTTCGCTCGGGGGAATCAGGTGACGGCGTGATCTCGGTGAACGGCACGCGCGTGAAGGGCGACGTCGTGGTGCTCTTGGGCAAGACGCAGCTCGCGGCGGTGAACGTGCTCCCGCTCGAGGATTACCTGGTCGGCGTGATCGGCAGCGAGATGCCGAAGTCGTTCCCCGAAGAAGCGCTCAAGGCCCAGGCGATCGCGGCGCGCACCTACGCGCTCAACAAGAAGCTCGAGCAGTACGGTCAGCCGTACCACCTCGGTAGCTCCGTCATCAGCCAAGTCTACAAAGGGCTCGACGTCGAAGACGCGCGCACTCGCGACGCAGTGGAGGCAACACGCGGCCAGGTGATGACGTGGCAGCTGCAGCCGATCGAGGCCTACTTCCACGCGAGCTGCGGCGGACGCACGGAGTCAGGTGGCGACGCGCTGGGCCGCGATCTTCCCTATCTGCAGGCGGTGGATTGTCCGTGCGGTCGACTCCCCACCAGTCACTGGACGCTCAACTTGAAGCCGGCGGATCTGAAGTCGCTCGGTGGCGGCGCCAAGTCAGCCGCTTTGAAAGTGCAGGGCCGCTCCTCCACCGGCCGCGCGCGTCGTGTCGAAGTCGGAGCCCGCAGCATGGACGCGGTCACCTTCCGCGAGCGGATTGGGTACATGAAGTTGAAGAGCCTGCACTTCGACATCGAGAAAGCGGGCGACGGCTGGAAGGTCGAAGGCAGCGGCTTCGGCCACGGCGCGGGGCTCTGCCAATGGGGCGCGCGCGTCTATGCAGAGAAGGGCTGGGAGTACCGGAAGATCCTCCAGCACTACTATCCAGGCGTCGAACTGCAGACTCTCTACGAATGAGCGTGAACTGGGATCTCGATTCGCACGACGGGCTCAAGTACCGGTTTCATCTTCCGGCTGGCTACGACCCTGCGCGCGTGAAGTATCCGCTGGTGATCTCGCTCCACGGGAGCCGAGAGCGCGGCGACGACACTCGCTCGCACCTGGTGAACGGAGTCGACGAGCTCGCGAAGTGGCCGGTGATCGCGGTCGCTCCGCAGTGCCCGTCTGACGACACGTTCGGTGGCAGCTGGTACGGCGGAGAGTCGGTTACTCAGCGCAAGGTGGTCGCGCTCGCGCGTGAGCTCGGAACGCGACGCTCGGTGGATCCGAATCGCATCTCGCTCATCGGTTACTCGATGGGAGGGATCGGCATCTGGGACATCATCGCGCGCTACCCGGGCATCTTCGCGGCCGCGGTGCCCATCGCAGGCGATCTGAATCCGGAGTCAGCGCGCTCGCTCGTGGACTTCCCGATCTGGGCGTTTCACGGAGAGCGCGACAAGTCGGTGCGGAATGAGAACACGCGCCGGGTGAATGCGCTGATGCGGCAGCTGGGCGGCGGGAAGTTTCGCTACACCGAGCTCCCCGGAGTGGGTCACGACTCGTGGAAAGCGGCCTTCACCGAGCCCGAGTTGCTTCCGTGGATCCTCGCTCAGCGACGCGTCACCGGTTGAAAGGACGCTCGTTCACCCAGTGAAAGCCCCGAGTCAGCAGCGGCTGCTTCGCAGGCTCGAGCTTT
>CBIHPJ010000835.1:0-3506 GCA_966211295.1 uncultured Myxococcales bacterium
AGCGACGCCACGCTCTCGAGGTGACCTTCGAAGAGCGGCCCCGCTCCATCGGCGTGAGAAGCAGCGAGCTCGACCAACGCGGCGACGTCGTTCGGGAGGTGCGTCATGCGGCGTTCGCTTAGCGCAGCCTGATCTTCAAGCGAAAGATCCGGCCGCACCTTCTTAGGGCGTGAGAAATCCGCCGAACGTCAGCGAACCGACGCGCGGCGCAGACGATCGAGCACCGCGAGGCCAAGTCCCGATTCTTGCGGAGGAACCGCGAGGATCTGATCTCCGAGCGAATCTGCCTGACGCAAGTAGGCGTAGAGCAGCCGCGCGAAGCCCGCTTCGTCGGAAGGTACCGGGAGCAGGGTGACGTTCGTCGGCAGCGTCGTTCCCTCGGGAGCGATCACCACCACGCGCGCTCCGGCCTTCTGCAGTTGCTCCGCTTCACGTGACACTTCACTCGCGGCGACGAGACGAAGACCTGCACGCGGCGCGTAGTGCGACTCGAGCATTCCAGGCGCGCGCACGTCGGTAGCGTGAGTGGCGAGCAGAAGCGGGCGGCCGAGCGCTCGTTCGATCGCTTCACGCGCGACACCACCGGGACGCAGCAGCCGCGGAGTGTCCTTCGTGACGTCGATGATCGTGCTCTCCACTCCGACGGAGCTCGCACCACCGTCGAGGATCAGATCCACGTCGCTGCCGAGCTCGCTCTGCACGTGCGCGGCGGTGGTGGGGCTGACGCGACCGAAACGATTCGCGGAAGGCGCGGCGATGCCGCCTCCGAACTCCCTCAACAGTTCGAGCGCGAGGGGATGCGAAGGAACGCGCAGTCCCACCGTGTCCTGTCCACCGGTGACGGCATCCGAAGCGAGGGCGCTGCGCTTCACGATCAACGTGAGCGGGCCGGGCCAGAAGGCGTTGGCGAGCTTCTCTCCATCCGCACCCAGCTCGATCGCCCATTCACGCGCGCGCTCGACGCTGCCCACGTGAACGATCAACGGGTGCGTGGAGGGTCGGCCCTTCACCGCGAAGATGCGGCGCACGGCGAGATCGTTCGAAGCGTCCGCTCCGAGGCCATAGACGGTCTCGGTGGGCAGGGCGATCAGCCCTCCTTGTCGGAGCACCTCGACGGCGCGCTGGAGCACTTCGGAAGAAGCCACCCGTTCTCTCTGCCGGAATTGCGTGAGGTGCGCCAGCCCGCTACAGGGCCCCCGCGATGCCTTCCCAGCCTTCCAAGAACCTCGAGACCTTCAAGAACCCCGCACCCGTCCGCGATTACGAGATCGCGTTCGACTGCCCCGAGTTCACCTGCCTGTGCCCGCTCACCGGCCAGCCCGACTTCGCGCACTTCAAGATCACCTACGTGCCTGATCAGAAGTGCATCGAGCTCAAGTCGCTCAAGCTGTACCTCTGGAGCTTCCGCAACGAGGGCAAGTTCCACGAAGCGGTCACCAACGAGATTCTCGAAGACATGGTGAAGGCGTGCGCGCCGCGGAGCATGACGGTGCACGGCCACTGGCTGGTGCGCGGCGGCATCGTGACCGACGTGACGTGCCGCTACGAGAAGAAGGCGAGCAAGAAGAAGTAACTGTGGGTCGGGGAGAGGGGCGCACTCAGCCCCTGAACAACGCGATGAGCCGCTGGAAGAAGGTGCGCGGCGGCTCACGCGGAACCGGCGGAGGCTCGGGCACGAAGACCTCGGGCACGTACGGGTACGGCTCTGGCTCTTCCTGCTCGGAGAACGGGAGTCGCAGCGGGAAGCGCTCGAGAGGTTCGAGTCGCTCCATCAGCTGATCTTCGAGCACCGCGATTCCCTGCTCGGGAGTGCGCGCGCCCGACCACACTCCATCCCAGCGAATCGGGAGCATCGGCTCGCGCTTCAAGAGCTCGAGCTCCTTGTGCAGCGCTTTCCACGTGAAGCTGACGAGGACTTCCCTGGTGCGCTCCGCACTCGCTGCAGGTTTCGTCCACGCGGCGTCGAGTGCGGCGCGGAACGAAGCGAGATCGGGGAAGCGATTGGTCTTGTACGCGATGCCCCGGGTGAGCACCTTGACCACGTCCGCTGGAAGCTCGGGGTTGAGGCTGAGCGGCACGCGGAGCTCGTCTGTCGAGTAGCGCACGAGCCCGGCCATCAGCTCTCGCTTGCTGCGCCCGCGGTAGGGATGCACGCCGCCCGTCGCGAGCTGCCACGCGAAGAGCGCCGCGCGGCTGGCGAAGGAGCTCGAGGTCTCCGACGCGCCACGAATCGCGTCGGGGCTCATCAAGCAGATCGTCGCGGCGGAGAGAGTGGGTGGCCCGTCGTACGCGCGGTCCTGGGTCACCACGTTGCAGAGCCAGTGATTCAAAGCGCCCTGCGCGAACTGCCATCGACCGTCGATGGAGAGCCCGACACTCTCAGGCGACAGCGCGGTCGCACGCATGGTCGGCGCGCGCACAGGCCACGGCGTGGGGTGCACCGCGAAGGCGTCGCAGATCTGCTCGATCACCGCGCGAAGCACGTCCACCGGGAGCAGGCGGCCTGAGCTGTCGAGCGCGTCGAAGAGGTCGGCCAGGGTGATGCCCACGAAGCGTTCGTAGAAGACGGTGATCTCATCGCCGCTGAGATCGGCGTCCACCAGGCGCTGCCACGGTGGCGGGAGCATTCGGCTCAGCTCGAGGATCTCTCTGGCGTGCTCCTGCAGCTGCGCGTCGGCGATTCCGGGGAAGACGCGCTCCATCACCAGCGGGCAGTGGACGTGCGGACGAGGCGCGACCGGAAACACCTCGCTCGACGGGCCGGTGAGGATGGCTTTCCCGATCACCCGACCGTCTTACTCCCGAGGGTCCGGGTGAGGGTATGACGTGGGGGTGATGGATTCGTTGCCGGTCATCGATCTCAGCAAGCCCGACGAAGCGGCAGTGCGCGCCGCGTGCGAGCGCCACGGCTTCTTCTACGTCTCAGGTCACGGAGTCGATCCCACGATCGAGTCGCGACTCGAGGAGGAAACGAGGAAGTTCTTCGCGCTCCCGCTCGAGGCGAAGCAGCGCATCGCGATGTCGCAAGGCGGCCGCGCGTGGCGAGGCTGGTTCCCGCTCGGTGGCGAGCTCACCTCGGGCGCGCCTGATCTGAAGGAAGGTCTCTACCTCGGCGAGGAGCTCGGTCCCGAGGATCCGCGAGTGCGTGCGAGCTGGCCGATGCACGGAGCAAATCTGTTTCCCGCCGAGTTGCCTGAGCTGCGGAGCGCGGTGCTCGACTTCGTCACGGCGCAGCTGAAGGTCGGTCACCAGGTGATGCGCCTGATCGCGCTGAGCCTCGGACTCGAGCCTCAGTTCTTCGAGCGCAAGCTCACGCGCCAGCCGTTGCCGCTCTTCCGGATCTTCCACTACCCGAAGCCACGCGAGTCCGAAGCGAACGGGTGGGGCGTGGGCGAGCACACCGACTACGGCTTGCTCACGGTGCTCAAGCAGGACGACTGTGGTGGGCTCGAGGTGAAGACGCCGAGCGGATGGATCGACGCGCCGCCGATCTCCGGGACGTTCGT
>CBIHPJ010000836.1:0-3503 GCA_966211295.1 uncultured Myxococcales bacterium
ACCTGATTCAGGTTTCTCCGCACAGCGCGGGAGTGCGCGAGCTCAACGATTCGCAAACGGAGTGAAAAAGGGCTCGCACCGCGTGGCCTGTGCGCGTCGAGCAGGGTCGCTTCACGATTCGCTCCGACCTTCCTCGAGGCCTGAATGAGAGGAATTCAGATCTCTGCCCTCACCCCGGGCGATCACTTCGTTCTTCCCGCGCGATCGATCACCCACGCCGTCAACGCGCCCGCCGCGTACATCCACAAGTCGCTCACTCCGAACGTGTTCCCGATCACGATGCTCCCCACTCCACCGCGCGTGAAGCCGAGCCGATCCGCGAGGGAGAAGTACTGCGCGCATTCCACGAGCACGCCCAGCAAGAACACGCTCACCGCCAACGGCGTGGCGCGAAACGGCCGCACGGTCTTCGCCGCCGCGTAGATCAGCAGCACCACGAAGTAGTCACCGAGATCCGCGCGGACCACCGGCACCCTCGCCCACACCGTGGCGATCAACACCTCGAGAACGAAAAGTCCGAGCGCGAGAGCCGCCCAGTACGTGCGTCGGTACTCGGTCATGCGGCGAAGTTAGCGCACCCTCACCCCGACCCTCTCCCGAAGGGAGAGGGAGGCAAATCCCGTGTACAAAGCGGCATGCTCGAGCTCCTCGCGGCCGCCGTGCTCTCCCAGGCGCCCCTCACCCTGCAGGCCCTCGTCCCCACCTCCGGCGCGAACGCGGAGTCACTCCTCGACGGCAAGCCCGCGAGCGGCTGGAAACCCGAAGGCGACTCCGAAGGCGAAGGCGTGCTCTTCCGCTTCGAAGGCGAAGCGCCCGTCACCAAGGTGAACGTCGAAGGCTGCGGCCCGGGCCGTCTCACCCTCACGCCCTTCATCAACGGCTCCGAGTACAGCCAGGTGAGCTTCGACAAGAAGACCACCGTGGCCAGCATCAGCTCGAAGAAGGTGCGCTCCGTCTTCCTCCGCATCGACGACGCCGGCACCACCGCGTGCATCGGCGAGGTGAGCTTCCTCGGCGACAAAGACAAGCCGCTCGAGGTCCGCGCGCCGCGAGGACTCAACGCGACCGCAAAGGCGTCCTCCGTGCTCGCGCCGGCAGACGCGTACCACCCGGGCTACCTCTTCGACGGCCGCCTCGACTTCGGCTGGGTCGAAGGCGTGAAAGGCCCCGGCATCGGCGAATCGATGGCGCTCACCTTCACCGCCCCAATCACCATCACCGCGATCGAGCTGTGGAACGGGTACCAACGCTCCGACGATCACTTCAAGAAGAACGCCCGCGCGAAGAAGATCACCGTCACCGTCGACGGCACTGAGCCGATCGAGCTCGCGGTGAAAGACGCGCAGGGCCCGCAGAAGCTCACGCTCCCGAAACCCGCGACCACCAGGTCCCTCACGCTCACCATCAAGGAGGCCTACCCGGGCACCAAGTATGACGACCTCGTGCTCTCCGAGCTGCGCGTGTGGGACGCCGAGGGACCGCGCGCGATCGTCACGAACGATCTCCTCGAGCGCGCGAAGGCGATGAAGACCGAGATCGACGGAGGTCCGCTCAAGGGCTTCGTGGACAAGACGCTCCGCTCGGTGTGCCAGGTGAGCGGCTACGAGCTCGAGGCCAAGTTCCGCACCAACCACAGCTTCGTGGTGTACCGCTCGGCCGATGAAGAGACCGGCGCGGTGAAAGAGGTCCTCGACGGCACCTGGATCCTGAAAGACGGCAAGACCGTGGAGCTCTTCGGCCGCAGCCACCGCAACGAGATGAGCTTCGATCCCTACGCGGATGCCGACGGCAAGGAGACCACCTCCATCATCGGTGGCGCGCTCAAGGTCACGCGCGTGGGCGACTTGAAGAAGGCCGACTACGACGCGCTGGTGACGAAGTTCACCACCGGCCCGCTGAAATGGTCCTTCGACTGCGACAAGGTGAAGAAGTTCGACGCGCTCGCCGCGGCCGGTGCGTACGTGGTCGAGGGACGCGCGGTCACCGCGATCCTCACTCCGTAGGAGCAGTCATCGCCCGGCCGTTGCGCACTTCGTCTTGACGACGACGCACTCAAGACACATATGAAGTATCATGAGACGCGACAGCAGGTTGTCGGTGGCACTTCACGCGTTGCTCCACATGAATGACTCGAGCGAGGCGTTCACCTCGGAGCGCATCGGCCAACTGCTGGAAGCCAATGCCGTCGTGGTGAGGAGGACCCTGGCGCGCCTGAAGGAAGCCGGCCTGCTCACCGCCACCAAGGGGCATGGCGGAGGTTGGTTGCTCGCCAAGCCGCTCGAGGCCATTCGGCTCAGCGACGTCTATGCCGCGCTCGAGACGAGCAGCCCTTTCGCGATCGCGCCGCGCAACGAGAGTCCTGGTTGCATGATCGAGCGAGCGGTGAATCGCGCGATCTCTGGCGCGCTCGACGATGCGGAGAAGGTGCTCCGGCAGTCGTTCGCCAAGCTCACCCTCGACACGATCGCGAAAGACGTTCGAAGGCAGGTGGGCAAGACAAGGAGCGCAAGATGATCAGCCGTCGCTTCATTCAGACCAATGGGGTGCGGCTCTCCGTGCTGGAAGCCGGCTCTGGTCCTCTGGTGCTGCTGCTTCATGGCTGGCCTCAGACTGCTTCGTCCTGGAAGCACCAGCTCGCGGCGATCGCTGCGGCAGGGTTTCACGTGGTGGCTCCGGATCTTCGCGGCACCGGGAAGAGCGACGCGCCTGAGCCGATCGAGGCGTATTCGATGAAGACCATCGTCGGGGACGTGATCGGGTTGATCGACGCCTGCAACGCGCGAGACGCCGTCATCATCGGCCACGACTGGGGCGCGAACACCGCGTGGGCCTGCGCCGCCCTGTACCCCGCACGCGTTCGGGCGGTTGCGGGGCTGAGCGTGCCGTATCTCGGTCGCGCGCCCTCACCTCCCACGGAGCTCTTCGCACGCGCCTTCGCGGGGAAGTGGTTCTACGTCTCGTACTTTCAGGCGCCCGGCGTGGCGGAAACAGAGCTGGAGGCCGACGTCGAGCGAACGCTGCGGGTGACGTTCGGCGACACACCAGGCTTCGACGTCACGTCACCGATCGTTCAAGCGAGAAGGCCGGGCGACGGATTCCTCACGGGCGTCCCGACGCCCACAGCCCTGCCGTCGTGGCTCACCGACGGCGACTTGCGCGAGCTGGTGAACGACTTCCAGCACTCAGGCTTTCGCGGCGGCCTCAACCGATACTGCAACCTGGACCGTGACTGGCGCGAGCTCGAGCTGGGTCAGCTCAGCGTGCCTGCGCTCTATCTCGTGGGCGAACGAGATCCGGGCAGAGCCTTCGCACCCATCGAACCGATGCAGGCGTTGGTGCCGCAGCTCGAGCCGATCGTCGTGATTCCAGGCGCCGGCCACTGGCTCAGCGAAGAAGCGCCTGAGGTCGTCACCAGCGCACTCGTGCGCTTCAGCTCACTGCACGCCGGAAGCTGATCAGGCGGCCTGCCGCTCGACGGCCTCGGGCTCCGAGGCGGGCATCGC
>CBIHPJ010000837.1:0-3501 GCA_966211295.1 uncultured Myxococcales bacterium
CGCTGTCGCAGGGAGAGGGAGTGAGAGGTCACTGTCCGCTGGAGAAGTCGCAGCTGCGCTCGGGGCGCATCGCGCAGAGTGTCGGCAGTTCGATCTGCGGAGAGCCCGCCCAGATCGAAGTGAGGAATGCGGAGATCTGCTGACGCGCGGCGACTCCGGCGATCGAGTCGCCCGCTCCGAAGCCGTGAATCGACAGGCCGGTCACCGTGGCCGGCACTTTGAACTGCGTGATCGCCGAGCGCGTCACCGGACCTTCGACGCGCGAGACTCCGACGATCGGATCCAGCACTGCGCCGAGCTGCACTGCATGGCTCGAGGTGGCGAGGAACTCCGAGCCGATGTTGGGGAGGATCGGATCTCCGATGCTCATCTGCTCGAGGAGGAGAGGATCAGTGCGTTGATTGAGCGCGGCCCAGGCGGCCCCATCCACCGGATCCCAGTTGGTCTGCGTCATCGACATGCCGAGCGCACGATCGACCGCGCTCGGAGTGGAGGATCGGAAGAGCACGGCGAGCGTGCTCCAGAGCTCTGAGTCGGGGGCGAAGTGAGTCCACGCCGCGCCGGGAACGTTGAGCACTGCGAAGCGAATGTTCGGCTCCGATTGTGAGAGCACGTACCCCATGGTGCCTCCAAGCGAGCCACCCGCGTAGACGAGCGTGCTGGTGTCAGGGCGGCGACCGGACGCGGGATTCGCGAGCCCTCCGAGCGCGGACGCGCTGAGCGTGTCGGAGAGTTTTCCATTGAGGGACGCCTGCAGCGCCGCGGCGTCGCTCAGGGACTGCAGCAGCAGACCTGTGGATCCGTGCGTTCCGCTGAACACGCGATCGAAGCTGAGCAGCGTCTTCACCGTGGTGGTGTCGGTCCAGCCGTCCCACTGGAGGTTCAGCTTGCCCGCGCCCGCTGCGACGATCTCTTCGTCGAAGGTGTCGTCGGTCACGGTGCCTCCCGTGCCGTGGCCGTAGACCACGAGCGGGTAGCTTCCAGTGCCCGCGGGGAGCACCGCGCGGAACGGAGCGGTGTGCGTGCCCGTCTGGTGCGGAACTCCGTCGGCGTTCGGAGCGAAGCCTGCGTCTGGCTCGAGGAAATACGGCAGGCCCGAGACGGTGCCGCGCACGTCGATCGCCGCTCCTGAGGGGAGCATCTGCGCGGTCTGCACTTCGAACTCGAGCGTGCCCGCTTCGACGGCGGCGAGCGCGGCGGTGCGCATGGTCTCGAGCGGCTGACGCACGCTCTGCGCTGAGCGCGTGGTGAAGTCCCAGACGCGCAGCACGTGAGTGAGATCGACTCCGGCTTCCTGGAGCAGCGCGCGCGTGGGTGCGTGGTAGGCGGCGAGCACCTTCTCTTCTTCGGTGGTGGGAGCGACGAGGCCGAGCGCGATCTTCACCAGCGCGGGAGTCTCGTAGGTGGTGCCGTCGTCCGCGGTGATCTCGTCGAGCGCGATCGCGACGTAGTCAGCGTCGTACTCGAGCGGACGGTGCGGATAGGCGAGGAGGAGACTGTCTCCCGTGGTGCCTCCGTCGACCGCGTCGTTCACGATCGCGAGGCGGAGCGGCACCGCTTCTCCGCGATGCTCGCGGCCAGGCTGCGCGAGGAAGAGCTTCACCGCGGTGGCGTTCTTCTTTCCGTGCAGCCGATGATCGACCGGTTTCGGAAAGCCGACCGCGAGCGGAGTGGCGACTGAGAATCCGTCTGCGCGATTGAGTGACGAGGGGTTGTCGCGCACGGGGAGGGAGCGCAGCGCGATCGAGAGACGCAGGCCGGTGGGCGAAGTGTCGTCCGTCACCGTGTACACGTTCGATGGCCACGGGAGCATGCAGCGCGTCTGATCGAGCTGATCACACGGTCCGGAGAGTGGCGTGCGCGCTCCTGCGACTCGATCGATCACCAGCGGCGGCGCGACTTCACAGCCAACGAGGACCAGAGCGAGGAGGGCGAAGCGCGTGGGTTGTGACATGCGCGCCGTAGAGCGCATGCGCGAGGCACGCGTCCATCGCGTGAAGCCTTACCTGCATATCGCTCAGGATGTTCCTGGGACGCGCCGCCTTGAGGGACGAGGAGAGCGGGGTGGAGGGGCCGTGCTCCTCTCGGTGACGAGGCTTCGGGGCGTTGACACACGAAACCGGAGCCGGCTCCGGCTTCTCGCGTGACTCCGAGATCTCAGCCTCGTTGAGCGTCGTGAAGGAGGGAGGGACGCGAGACAGGGGAAGACCCCCGTTTCGCGCTTCGGCGGCACATGGCGATCGCGAGTCTCCCCATGAGCCTCTCTCATCATCGCTTCGGGCACTCGCGGATCAGAAAGCTCGCGCCGCGGGGCCTGTTCGCGACAAGCACGGTGTGTGCTCCGCCGTGACGCACGCTTCCCCTGGGCAAAGCGAACTTCCTCGCGCACGCCCGACGTTCACTCGAAGGAGTCAGCCTCGGCGCACGCGCGCGACACGATCGCCTTCAGCTGCGCGTCACGATTCGAACCTGCAGCCCTCATCGAGATCGTGCCGAGCAACTTCTGATCGCGCACTCCGATCACGTTCAGCTTGAGCGCCTTCGGGAAGATCTCGAGGCTTGGCTTGAGCACGATCGCAGTGCGCGCGTTCTCCACCACCGAAGCACCTCGGCGTTGCAGTTCGTCCCTCAGTTGACGATCCGCCTGCGCGATCAACGCGCGCGCTTCCGCCGACTGCGATCCACTTTGCCACCGCACCACGTAGACCTTCTGTGGCGCGGATGCCGCCGATCCACCAGTGGCAGTGAGCAGCATCAACGTGAGCGCGAGGCGTGCAGACATGACCTTCCCCTTCTGAGCTGCGAGAGCTCAGCGTCGAGACTGGGTTTTCGCCGTTCACCGGGCTGCGACGGGCTTGAAGCAACCTGTTGCACCAACGGTATCCCCGCATTTTCGCCGCGCGAGTTTTCGGCCGAGGTCTGCGCTATGGCCGCGACATGATTGCTTCTCTTCTCGTCGCAACCCTCGTCGCGGCGGCTCCCGCGAAGAAGCCGTACACCGTTCAAGACCAGGTCACCCTCAAGCGCCTCGCCGGTTTCAAGGTGTCGCCCGACGGTTCGAAGATCGTCTACGTGCTCCGCACCACGGATCTGGAGGCCAACAAGGGCCGCATGGATCTGTGGCTGATCAACTCGGACGGATCAGGCCAGCGCCAGCTCACTTCGGATCCCGGCAACGAGAGCGACCCGGTCTGGTCGCCCGACGGCAAGAGCATCTACTTCCTCACCGCGCGCTCGGGCTCGAACCAGATCTGGCGCCTCCCTCTCGACGGCGGAGAGGCCTCTCAGGTCACCAAGCTCCCCCTCGACGTCGACGCGTTCTCGCTCTCGCCTGATGGGCAGACCTTCGTGTTCGCCTCCGAGGTGTTCGTCGATTGCGACACGCTCGAGTGCACCGCGCGCAAGCTCGAGGAGAAGGCGAAGACCAAGAGCAGCGCGAAGGTCTACGACAGCCTGATGTTCCGTCACTGGGACACCTGGAAGGACGGCCGCCGCGCGCAC
>CBIHPJ010000838.1:0-3485 GCA_966211295.1 uncultured Myxococcales bacterium
GGTCAGCAGGAGGCGCAGGCGCAGCGGGAGGCGCAGGAGACGGCTGGTTCGTTTCCTGCTCGGCGTCCGCGACCTCGTCCTTCTTCTCGGCGGACTCGCGATCATAGAGAGCCGCCGTCGCCTCGGTGAGATCGGTGGTGACGACGATCTGCCCGTTGGAACCCTCGACCAGATAGGTGCCATCCGCGTCCTGGTAGAGGTTGTTGTAGCTGCCATCCGCCGTCTGCATGGAGCCGATGCACTCGCGCGTCGCCGTCGCACTCGCACACTCGCCGCGCGCCGGCACGTTGCCTCCCGGTGCGGCCACGTTCGGGCCTCCGCACCGCGCACCGCCCGAGGGCACCATGTTCCCGGAGAGATTGCCCACGGTGCGGTAGTTCGGGAGCCCCGCGTTCAGGCACGAGATCGTGCTGGTGCGATTGGCGACGGCCGCGCCGATCACCGCGCTGGCGCACGAGCCGCCGCTGGGGATGGTCACGTTGCCCACCGAGCCGCCCACACTGGGACGGCTACCGTCGCTGGTGTCACCCGGAGCGCTGCCCACCGCGCCTCCCGAGCTGCCGCCCGTGCACTTGAACGTGTCGGGGTACACCGCCGGCAGTGCGCCTGAAGCAGTGCGCTGGCCCTTCAGCGGCAACGCACCCGATCCACAGCCGGGATCGCACACGAAGTCGGTTGCCGCGTCCGCCGAGTCTCCGACGGGGATGTAGTCGACCGCGGAACAGGGCAGCCCCACCGCGCCGATCAGCGCCGGGAGCGCGTTGCACGAATCACCCTGCCACTTGAGCCACGGCCCGCCCTTCGGCCCACGGAAGCGCGTCGACTTCGAAAGGCCGGGCTGGCACGCCGACGAGAGCGTCACCATCGCGTCGCGATAGCGATCGTAGAAGCCGAAGCCCGTCGCGAAGAGCAAGCTCGAGGGATCCTTCGAGGCGGCCTGGAGCTGGGCGGACTTGTTCGAGAGCCAAGTGAGCAGCAGGCTCTTCCCCACCAGCCGCGTCTGGTCGCCGACCAAATAGAAGAGCGGCGCGTAGAGCTCACGCATGCGCGTCGCGAATTGGGCGTAGCGCTTGTCGTTGAACGCACCGGCCACGGGCCTCATGCGCGTGATCGCGGCCTCGGCCTGCTCTGCCATGATCCGGTCGAGCTGGCGGAGCTGCCGGTGACTGAGGCACGGCAGTTGGCGCGCGATCGAAAGCAGGGCCGAGGCCGTGAGCCGCGCATCCTGGGAGAGCACCGCCGTGAAATAGCGCTGCAGCTGACGATCACGCGTCAGGTCACCCGCGCACCGGCCATGCAGCTCGAGCGTCCGCACCTCGGTGTGCAGCGAGAGCAATCGCGCGTGCACCTCGCTCGAGAAGTCGAAAGTCGCCACCGACAGCGGCAGGTGCATCGAGGAGAGCTGGGGGTTGGTGAGCTCCGCGAGCGCGGCGGCGCGAGTCCACTCGATGACGCGGCGGCGTTCGGCGGAGTCGACCTGCAGCAGCCAGCGCTCCTGCTCGAGCTTCTTCTGGGCCGTGAGCCGGTCGGCCGCGAGCTTGGTGAGCTCGGCCTTCCAGGTCGACCTTTGCGTCGAGCTCAGCTTCCCGCGCGCGAGTACGAGCGCATGCAGCTTCTCGTCGGCGTCGAGGGCGAACCAGCGCTCGTGCGCGTAGAAGCTGGCAGCGCCGTCGTCGGCGACGTAGCGATCGACGTAGAGCAACGGAGCCATGAAGCGCTGCGTGTTCTTCTTCACGTCTTCGAACGAGCTGGAGCCTGCCCAGCTCAGCGTCGAGATCAAAACCGTCAGACCCAGCAACCGTGTTTGCATGAAACCTCCCCGTGAGTGTGTCCGGGAGGCGTGAGCACGCGACGGGCCAGCGCGCTTCCGACGGATGCGGCCGGGAAAGGTGTCGGGTGAGGCCAACAGTTGGGCCGAGAGTTGGCGGACAGGCCCCTCACCCCTGCAGGGAGAAGGTTGCTCCGCGGCCTGCGCGGAGCTCAGCGACGGCCGTGCGCCAGTACTCCGTCCAATCGCGACCTGAGAGCACGAGCCGCTTCGCCTCGTCCGCGATGCAGCCCTGGAAAAACGCTTCTTCAACGAGTGTCGCTTGCTGCTCTGCGTTGAGCGCGGCCCACGCACGGCCCTGAAGGAGTCCCTTCTCGATGTCGTAGCCGTCACCGAGCGTCTGCGCGTGCACCGCATCCGCGATGTACGCGTGACCTCCGTTCTGGAACTGCCAGACGTGACAGAGCTCGTGCACGAAGACGTGAGGAGGCGGCGAGTAGCCGCGCGGGAAGTACACCGTCTCTTCGATCGCGAACGCGCGCCGACTGATGTTCAACAGTCCGCTGATGTCTTCGCGAATGCGGACCTTCGAAAGATCCAGACTCCCGTGAAAGATCGGCTCAACGAGCGCTTTCTCTTCCGAGGTGAGTCCACGTTCAGGCGCAGAGTTCAGCCGCGCGACGCCCTTCACCACGCGCGCAGCGACTCGCCCGTACGTGGCCTTCCAATTCATCGGCAGCGGTATTCGTAGAGCGGCGGAGGATCGACCAGCTTTTCGCTCGACGTGAAGTAGCTCTGACCGTCAGCACCGTACGCCACCGCTTCGCCCTGCCCTTCATTCGCGGTCGGCACCGTGATCGGACTCTCGAGGAAGATCTTCTCGAAGTCGGTCTCGCCGGACGGCAAACGCAGCTCCACCATCCGGTTGTACATGCGCAGCATCACCGCGGTGCCGCACACGTTGACGTCAGCGGAGGTCAGCGGACGATCGGTCTGATTCGGCACCGTGAGCGTCGCCACCAACTCCAACGTCGCAGTGCGGCTCGAATCGAACGGCAGCGGGAAGCGGTAGACCTCGCTCGGCGCCGTGTCCTCTTTGGTCACGAGGTACAGCACGCCCGTCGTCGGATGCATGAAGATCGACTCCGAGTTGTGCCGCGCGGCCGCGGGGTACTGATACGGGAAGCGCTCCCACGGAACGCTGATCTGTCCGGACGTCACCTCAGGCTCAGGCACTCGATAGATCGCGTAGTCGGTGCGCACGCGGAGATTGTCTCCGATGTCACCGATGTACACGCAGGTGCCGCTCGGACACGGGCCGATCGCGATGTCTTCCCAATCGCGCGCCGTGCCGCCATCGAGGATGAACGTCTCGGCGACCGCTCCAGTGCTGGCCATCGCGAAGAAGCGCGCGGTGTCTCCCGAGTCGTTGTGCGCGTAGAAAACGCCCGGCTGCGAGCGGCTGGCGACGAGGCCGGAGAGCTCGACGAGGGGATCACCAACCAGGCCGTCATTCCTCGGATTGCCCCACTGCATGCACGTGCAGTTCGGGCCTGCATCGGCCTCCATCTCGAGGCCCGCATCCGGAGTGGACGCATCGACGTCAGCGACGAACATCGACGCAGGCTTCGGAGCACACGAGAACAACAGGACCGCGCTGAGAAGAATGAGCCTCACGCGCCCATCCTCGCTGATTTGATGCGCTCGCTGTAAACCC
>CBIHPJ010000839.1:0-3483 GCA_966211295.1 uncultured Myxococcales bacterium
GGTTCGTGCTACGCGCGCTCCCGAAATGAAGCACCTCCTCCTCTGTTCGGCCGTGTTGCTCTCTGCGTGTGGACCCGATGTCACCCCATGGAAGGGGACCTGGACGGGAAGTGGCAGCGTGAATACGGGCCGCCAGCCGCAGCCCTTCACCGGCACGCTCACCATCGCTGACGGCGCGCTCTTCACTGGAACGACGGACGCTCAGGGAACTCCGGCGGTCTCGTTCTCGGCTTCGCTCGTCGCCGCGACGGCGGACGCGACTTCGGTCACCTTCAAGGGACCCACCACGGTGCAGCTGACTGCGACCCCGAGCGACGGCTGCACGCGCACCGTGACGGTCGACGAGGGCTCGGCCACTCGCGGGGGCGACATCGGCGACTCTCTCTCGGCGACGGTGAAGGGCAAGCTGAAGACTGACTGCATGGGCGGGAGCAGCACGGCCGAGAATTTCCTGCTCGACCTCTTCGCGAATCGCCGCTGAGGCACCCGAAGTAAGCTCGCGCGCCATGCGCACGATCTTCGTCGTCGGGTCGATTCTCGTCACCCTCCTGCTCGCTGGGCTCTCGTACGTGCAGCCCGCGTTCGTGTGGACCTTCTTGCTCGTGGGGCCGGTGATCGCGCGCGGCTATCAAGACATGCTGCAGACGCGGCAGGCCGTGCGGCGCAATTTCCCGCTGCTGGGAAACTTCCGGTACCTGTTCGAGCTGATCCGCCCGGAGATCAATCAGTACTTCGTCGAGTCGAACACCGACGGCTCTCCGTTCAATCGCGACCTCCGCTCCCTGGTGTACCAGCGCAGCAAGCTCGAGCCCGACACGCTGCCCTTCGGTACGCGGCTCGACGTGAACGAGGTGGGCTACGAGTGGGTGAATCACTCGCTCGCGCCCACGCACATCGATCCCGAGTCGCTGCGGATCACGGTGGGCTCTCCGCAATGCTCGAAGCCGTACTCGGCGAGCATCTTCAACGTTTCGGCGATGAGCTACGGCTCGCTCTCGAAGAACGCGGTGCTCGCGCTCAACGGCGGAGCGAAGAAGGGCAACTTCGCGCACGACACGGGTGAAGGCGGCTTGAGCCCGTATCACCTCGAGCCCGGCGGAGATTTGGTCTGGGAGATCGGCACTGGCTACTTCTCCGCGCGCACGCTCGACGGCAAGTTCGATCCCGCGCGCTTCAAGGAGAACGCGTCGCGTGAGCAGGTGAAGATGACCGAGCTCAAGTTGTCGCAGGGCGCGAAGCCCGGGCACGGCGGCATTCTCCCCGCGCGCAAGGTGACGCCGGAGATCGCGCAGATCCGCGGCGTGCCCGTGGGGAAAGACGTCCTCTCTCCCCCCGCGCACAACGCGTTCAGCACCCCGATCGGAATGCTCGAGTTCCTCGCGAAGATGCGCGAGCTCTCGGGCGGAAAACCGGTGGGCTTCAAGCTGTGCATCGGCAAGCGGCGCGAGTTTCTCGCGATCTGCAAGGCGATGAAGGTCACCGGAATTCTCCCTGACTTCATCACCGTCGATGGTGGCGAGGGCGGCACCGGCGCAGCTCCGCTCGAGTTCTCGAACTCAGTGGGAGCGCCGCTGCGCGAGTCGCTGATCTTCGTGCACAACGCGCTCACCGGCTTCGCGGTGCGAAAGCACATCAAGGTGTTCTGCAGTGGACGCATCGTGACGGGCTTCGACGTGGTGTCGCGGCTCGCCACCGGAGCGGATGGCTGCAACTCCGCGCGCGCGATGATGATGGCGCTGGGCTGCATCCAGGCGTTGCGCTGCAACACCAACGAGTGCCCCACCGGAGTGGCCACGCAGAACCCGGCGCTCGTGGTGGGTCTCGACGTGAATCACAAGACCACGCGCGTCGCGAACTACCACCGCGAGACGTTGAAGTCGGTGGCGGAGATGGTGGGCGCGATGGGCGTGAAGCACACCAACGAGCTGCGTCCGTGGCACTTGATGAAGCGCACCGGTCTCTCTGAGATTCATCACTACGGCGAGCTCTACGAGTTCATCGAAGAGGGATCGCTGCTCGGCAACACGGTGCCCAAGTCGTTCGTGCGTCCGCTCGAAGCGGCGCAAGCTGAGTCGTTTGGCTCGAGCGCGGGGGCGTAAATGGAGGGAGATGAAATTCCCTCCCTCTCCCTGTGGGAGAGGGTCGGGGTGAGGGCAAGTCACCTCGCTCCCGTGCTCGTTCTCTTACTCTCCGCGTGCCCGCCGCCACCGGGAACGTGCGCCGAGCGTGAGTTCGTCGGCGTGGGCGGAGACATTCCATCACGTGGACCCATCTTCACGCCCGACGCGGGAGATCCGCCGCTCGGTGTGCAAGGGCAGCCACTCACGGTGAAGGTCTTCGCGCCGCGCACGGGTTGTCAGCGTGATCGACTCTCTGCGCGTGCCGAGTTGCTCGGACCAGACAACTTCCCGGTGACCGACGTCACGATCGCTGAGCCGCGCCTCTCGGGCGACGTCGTCTCAGTGGAGGTGAGCTTCACGCCTGATCAGGCCGGGCAATACCTGCTGCAGCTGACCTTCGAGCCGGCTCTTGGAGTGCGCTCGTTGCTCCTCGACGTCGGTGAGCTGCGGACCTCGCCTCCTTCGATTCGCGTGGACGTGCCGATGCTCTCGAGCTGCGTCGATTCCGTGTGGCCGCTCACCGTCGACACGGTGGCCTGTGAGCGGGTGAGTGACACCATCGAGCTCTACTCTTCCGACGGCGGCTCCACCTCCTTTCAGGGGAAACAACTGGTGGTGGCGGGCACGGTGCTCTGGTCGGTGGCTGCGACGAGTGAGCTCGAGCGCCGCGAGTTCGTCGACGGCGGCTTGCTGGTCACGCACCGCTTTCCCGACTTCAGCAGCGATCGCACGGTGCGCGGCCTTCACGATGAGAGCACGGCGTTGAGGGCGCTCAGCAGCGGCGCGTTGGTGCTCGCGAGCATCGACGGCGGCGTGCCGGTGCTCGATCTCGATCGCATGTCGAACGAGGTGGGCGAGCAGCTGCTGTTCGCCGACCAGGGGGTCCTCTTCACCGAGATGGCGTGCACCTTCGATCCCTGTTTCGGTCTTCGCGGCCTGGAGCCGGGCATGTGGTGGAAGAACAGCTTCAGCGGACAGTTCATCGAGGGCGTGGAGCGTCCCGTGAATCAGGATCGGATGGGACCAGACGTGACGATCACCCGCGCCGCCGAGTTCGTGCAGCCGCCACAGCGCGGCTTCGAGCGCATCCCGCTGTGGCTCGCAATGCCAGGCGGTCGGCTGTCGGCGCTGGTCAACGCAGATCGACCTTCGCTCGGGCTGACCATGTGGAATCGCGCCGACGTGATCCGAGTCGGGAAGCAGTTCGTGTTGCTGAGGGATCCGTCACAGAGCAACGTCGTGCTCGTCACCCCTCGCTAGTTTCGAGAGCAGCAAGAATGTGTCTGCCTCTCCCTTCGGGCGAGGGTCGGCATGCGCTTCACCGCGGACGGCACCACCAATCGATCGATCGGCGTCGGCATGC
>CBIHPJ010000840.1:0-3479 GCA_966211295.1 uncultured Myxococcales bacterium
CGATCACCTGCGCGGCGCCGAGCTTCGCGATGAGCTCCTTCGGAGTTCCGATCGCGACGATCTTCCCGTGATCCATGATCGCGATGCGATCGCAGAGCCGCGCAGCCTCGTCCATGTAGTGCGTGGTCAGCACCACGGTGCCGCCCTCGGCGCGGAAGCGCTGCACGATCTCCCACACCTTGAGGCGCGCCTGCGGATCGAGACCCGTGGTCGGCTCGTCGAGAAAGAGCAGCTCGGGATCTCCGACGAGCGCGCACGCCAACGCGAGCCGCTGCCGTTGACCTCCAGACAGCTTCGACACCAGGCCGTGGCGCTTCTCTTCGAGCTCGAGCCGGGTGATCAGCTCGTCTACCCCGCGGCCCTGCTCGTAGAAGCTGCGGAACAAGCGCAGGGTCTCTTCGACGGTGAGCTTGTCGATCAGCTGCGTCTCCTGGAGCGCGATGCCGAGCTTCCGCCGCGCCATCTCGCCTCCCGGAGGACCGCCGAGCACCTCGACCGCTCCGCTGTCATGCGGCGTCAACCCTTCGAGGATCTCGATCGTCGTGGTCTTCCCCGCGCCATTCGGACCGAGCAGACCGAAGCACTCGCCGCGCACCACGGAGAGATCGATGCCGTTCACCGCGTGCACGTCGGCGAAGCGCTTCGACAAGCCACGACACGTCACTGCGTCACTCACGGCGCTCCTCCATCGAGGCCTGACGGCGGCCACACCTCGAGTTGCTTCTCGAGACCTTCCGTCGCGTGCACGCGGCCATCGTTGGTCACCCACACCGCGGCGGCCCCGAATTGGCGCACGAGCTTCTGTCCCTCTTTCGGGCCGAGGATGAACGCCGCCTTGGTGAGAAACTCCGCATCCGTCGCGCTCTTCGCGAGCACGGTGGTCGAGACCGACGCGCGCGCGGGCCAGCACGAGCGGGGATCGATGAGGTGGTGGTAGCGCACGTTGTCCTTGATGAAGAAGTGCTCGTAGTCACCGCTCGTGGAGAACGCGGCGTCGGAGAGCTCAATGCGCGCAAACGAAGTGGTCTTCGCGCCGCGCGGATCACGAATGCCCACGCGCCACGGGCGGCCTCCGTTGGTGCCGCCGACGTAGAGATCTCCGCCGGCCTGCACGTAGAAATTCTGCAGTCCGCGCTTTCGGAATGCGCTCACCACGCGATCGACGCCCCAGCCCTTCACCAGGCCACCGAGCCCGAGCTGCTGTCCCGGAAGTCCGAGCTTCACCGTGCAGGAGCCGTCGGGATGAGGAGTGAGCTTCACCCTTTCCCACTCGACCTTCGGGCAGAGCGCCGCGACTTCATTCGGCGTGGGCACCACACCGTCTTCCGCCGAGCCGAACTTCCACAAGCCGCGCAGCGACGCCCACGTGGGATCGAAGAGACCACCGGTGCGCTTCGCTCCGTCGAGCGAGAGAGCGATGACTTCGCAGACCAGGTGCGGTGCTTCGACTGGCTTGCCTTGCGCCGAGTTGATCCGCGCGAGCGCGGAGTCGGGCTTCCACTCGTTGAGCTCAGACTCGATCTGCTCGAAGACCGCGAAGCCCTCGGCGAAGGCCGGTTCCCGCTCTTCGGAGGCGATCGACGAAGGGAGCGCGATGGTCACCTCGGTGTGCATCAACTCGCGCGTGCGCGTGTCGTTCATCGGCACGCCGCCGTCGGGTGAAGCAGCGAGGATCAGCAGCAACCAGCTCACGGCGAGAGATTGATCTTTCCCATCACCACGTCGTCGTTCGGACCGCCGTCGAGCCCGCGCGTGCGATCGTTGCCGAGACCGTCGACCACGCCGAGCGCGAAGGTGATGACGCCCGCATCCGTCGAAGGAGAGCGCCAGGTGAAGTTCCAACTGGTGAGCGCGTTCACGGTCGGTCCGTTGATGTAGCGGCTGAAGATCGCGTCGCAGCGGTTGTACATGTGCGTGGTGCCCATCGTGGGAGCCGGCATGCGCGCCTGCGGACAATTTCCCGCGTCGATGTTGGTGTCGGTGATCAACGCGCCCACGCGTACCCCATTGCTGTCTTCGAAGAGGCCGGCGAAGTTGTTCGAGAGCGAGCCACCGTCGGGCTTGAGAATGTGCTCATTCAGAATGCGCACGTTCACGGCGTACGAGGTGTTGAGCGCGTAGTTGCCACCGCTCACCACGAAACCAGTCGTGCCGCCGTCCCACTGAGGCGCGTTCGTCATCGGTGGATTGAAGGTGACCAGCACGCGCAATGGATTGGCTGCGTTCACGGCCTGAGGCGTGTGGCAGTGCGCGCACTGAATGCCGCCTTCGGCCTGCGAACCGGTGCCAAAGATCCCGCCTCCGCCCGGCTTTCCCGCAGCAGTGGGAGCCGCCGCGCGGCATGCTGGGCGATACGCTCAGCATTCGCGACCGGCTGCGGGTGCTGCGCAACCCCGGGGTGGGCCGCGCGCTGCTCTCGACCCTGTTGTTCATGATCGGCTCGTCGCCGCTGATCGTCTATATCGGCGCGCTGATGGCGGCGGTGGGCGTCGGCTACGAAACGCTGCCGCTGGTGCTGCTGGCCGGCGGCATCGGCGCCATCGCCTGCAGCGCCACCGCCGGCAGGATGGCGGATCGGTTCGGCAGCGGCAGGACGGCGACCATCGCCGGGCTGGCGGTGATCGTGGTGATGGCGGTGTTTTTCAGCCTCGCCTATGTGCCGAAGGAATTCGCCCTGCCGGCGCTGATGCTGACGGTCGGGGCGCAGGGCTTTGTCGTCCGCACCTATTCGATCGCCGTGGCCAGCCACATAGCGCAGATCGCGCCGGGCGCCGTGCCGGTGGCGATCTCGCTCAACATGTCGGCCTTCATGATCGGCATGGCGGTGGCGGCGGCCCTGGGCGGCATCGTGCTGGACACGTGGGGGGCAATCGCCTTGCCGCTGATCGGCATGCCGCTGGTCGGCACGGCACTGCTGGTGTGGCGCTCGGTGCCGGAAGGGCAGGGTGAACGGAGGGACGAGGACGAGCCGCCGGGGTGAGGGCGGCAGTGGCGGGGAGGTATTTTCAACAGCGGCGCCACAACGCCCCCTCGCCCCTCTGGGGAGAGGGCTGGGGTGAGGGGCGCCAAGCGCACTGAATCAGGGACTGGCCAGCTACATCCATGCATGCGGCGGCAGAAGCAGCCGTTCAGCCGGTGTGCTTGGCGCCCCTCACCCTGACCCTCTCCCCAAAGGGGCGAGGGGACGCGAGACCACCGACGGTGCCACACAGCCCCCTCGGCGCACCCGCCTCAGCTCGTCGGCACTTCCACGAACTTCGCCAGCTGTTCGATCACCGTGCCCCAGCCGTCGTAGAAGCCGAGTTCGGCGTGTTTGTCGCGGGTGGCGCGGTCGGCGTGCATGACGCGGGCCGTGTATTGCGTGCCGCCATCGGCCTCGTCGAGGGTGATTTCGGCCGACATGAAGCTGCCGGGTGCCGGGCGCCAGCCGCCGAGCAGGGCATCGGTGAAGACCAGGCGGCGCTGCGGTTCGACCAACA
>CBIHPJ010000841.1:0-3473 GCA_966211295.1 uncultured Myxococcales bacterium
ACCGACACGTGCGTGGTGTTCTTCTTCGGAGGCGCCGCTTCTTCCTTCGGCACCGAAGGACCCATCAGCTCCTTCGGCATCAACGTCATCGAGCGCGTCGCCTTCT
Organism: uncultured Myxococcales bacterium; assembly: GCA_966211295.1. GTDB lineage: Bacteria > Myxococcota > Myxococcia > Myxococcales > Myxococcaceae > Archangium_A. The sequence goes on from CBIHPJ010000841.1 coordinate 107, forward strand.
TGGGATCGATCTTCGTGGAGAGCTCACCGAGATACGCAGGTCCCGTGATCCGCTCGACCGGCACTTCGACGAACGCAGGATCTCCGACGAAGCGCGCGCGATCAGCATAGGCAAGACGCAAGGCCTCGATGAACGTGTGCACCGCCTCGACTTCGCGTGTGCCGGGTCCCTTCGCTCCGCGCGCTTCGATCAAACCGAACGTCTCGAGCATCGCGATCCCTCCCGCGCTCGGCGGAGGCATCGTCACCAATCGATGTCCGCGGTACCGCCCCTCGAGCGGAGTGCGCCAATTCGTGTGGTACTTCGCGAGATCCTCGAGCGAGAGAATCCCTCCCTTGCTCTGCACTGTGGCGGCGACGGCCTTGCCGATCGAGCCCGTGTAGAACGCCGCGTCTCCCTGCTTCGACAGCGCAGTGAGCGTCTTCGCGAGATCAGGCTGAGTGATCAGCACTCCGATCTCTGGCGCCTTGCCCTCGCGCAGGAAGATCTTCGCCGCTTCCGGATCCGAAAGCAGACACGCCTCACGCTTCGTCGCGAGGTCCTTGTACTTCGGGCTCACCACGAAGCCCTTCGTCGCCGCGCGAATCGCCGGAGCGAGCACCTTCGCCCGCGGCAACTTCCCGTACTTCGCCTGCAGCTCGAGGTAGCCCTTCACCGCGCCGGGCACTGCGATCGACAACGCTCCATCGGTCGCCATCTCGGGCACGAACTTGCCGTCGACCAGGTACATCTCGCGCGTCGCCTTCAGCGGAGCCACTTCGCGAAAGTCGAACGCGACGTCCTTGTTCTCCTTCGCGAGGTGAACGATCGCGAAGCCGCCGCCTCCGAGACCCGAGTGGTAGGGACCCACCACCGCCATCGTGAAAGCGGTCGCGACGGCGGCGTCGATCGCGTTGCCGCCTTGATCGAGCATCTCCTTGCCGGCAGCACTTCCGATCGGGTGGGCTGCGGCGACAGCGCCTCCGGACCAGGGTCTCGCAGCAACCGCGCTGAAGGACAGGAAGCACGTCAGCAGAACCAAGCGCATACGGCCGTTTACCTTGGTGACGATCCCGGAACACCTCCTGCCAGCACCATGGCGGCTGTGACACAGCACCGTTTCGAAATGTCACGCAAACATTTGAAATAACGAGTGTCGGATACTGGCATGCACCGTGCTAACTCACCGCGTCATGCTGAACCACCGCGACACGCAGACCAGCCGCACCGCTTCTGAAGAGGCGAGCCGCGCCGCGGAGTTCCTGAGCGTTTCCACCTTCCTCAAGCCCCAGTTCCGGATCGCCGTTGCCCCCTCGGGTGGTGAGCTTCAGGTGCAGGTCGAGTTGCGCTCTGCGGACGCTCGGGTTCGCCACAGTTCCCGTCATTGACCGTGGGTAGAGGGCTCTGCGAAAGGGCCTCATGACCCAATCTCTCGCTGCCGTCGTGCTGTGCGCCGGAAAGGGCACGCGCATGAAGTCCGACCGCGCGAAGGTGCTGCACCCGATCCTCGGTCGTCCCCTCGCGTGGTACCCGATCAGCACTGCGTTCGAGCTCGGCGCGCAGCAGGTGGTCGCGGTCGTCGGTCATCAATCCGAAGAGGTGAAGAGCGCGCTGACTGGCACCTTCCCGCAGGGCGTGCCGCAGTTCGCGCTCCAGGCGCAGCAGCGTGGCACTGGAGACGCAGTGGCCGCGGCTCGCGGTTCACTGACCGGTTTCTCGGGCGCGATATTGATCCTCTACGGGGACGTTCCTCTTCTGACCGTGGAGACGCTCAAGCGACTCATCGCTGCCTACGATCCGACGCAGGGCCCGCTGGCGATGATCAGCTGCAAGCTCGCCGATCCGACCGGTTACGGCCGCGTGCTCCGGGGTCCTGGTCACGTCGTTCAGGGAATCGTCGAGCACAAGGACGCGACGTCGGAGCAGCGGCAGATCACTGAGGTGAACGCTGGGATCTACGTGGTCGATTCCAAGTTCCTCTGGGGCGCGCTCGAGCGGCTCACGCCTCAGAACGCGCAGGGCGAGCTCTACTTGACCGACATCGTCTCCCAGGCCGCGAAGGTGGGGCGGGTGGCGGTGATCGAAGCGCCCGCCGAGGAGACCGCGGGCGTGAATGATCGCGCTGAGCTGGCGGACAGAGCAGACGTGATCCGTCACCGCATCAACCTCCGTCACATGCGCGCGGGCGTGACCATCATTCACCCAGGGTCGACCTTCATCGATGCGGGCGTGGAGATCGGTCCCGAGACCACCATCGGTCCCAACGTCTCCATTCAGGGCGACTGCGAGATCGGCGCGCACGTGACCATCGGCCAGGGCGCGGTGCTGATGCACACCACCGTCGGTGACGGCGCGGAAGTGAAGCCGTACTCCGTGATCGAAGAGGCGATCGTCGGACCGAAGTGCCACGTGGGTCCCTTCGCGCGGCTGCGTCCCGGCACCAAGCTCGACGAAGAAGTGCACGTCGGAAACTTCGTGGAGACGAAGAAGGCGCGCCTCCGCAAGGGCGTGAAGGCCGGTCACCTCTCGTATCTGGGCGACGCGGACATCGGCGCCGGCTCGAACATCGGCGCGGGGACCATCACCTGCAACTACGATGGGGTGAACAAGCACGAGACCGTGCTCGGGGCTGGCGTCTTCATCGGCTCGGACACGCAGCTGGTGGCGCCGGTACGGGTTGGTGACGGTGCGTTCATCGGCGCGGGCTCCACCATTACCGAGGATGTGCCGGCCGGTGCGTTGTCGCTCTCGCGTACTCCGCAGACGACAAAAGAGGGTTGGGCCGAGCGGCGCCGCAAGGTGCTGGAGAATTTGAAGAAGGACTGAGCCTTGCACTGCGCAGCTCCAGTCCCAAAGTGAGGTCGAACTATGTGCGGCATCGTCGGTTACGTGGGTGAACAGCAGGCAGGTCCGGTGCTCGTGGGCGGGCTCAAGCGGCTCGAGTACCGCGGTTACGACTCGGCCGGAGTGGCCGTGCTCAACGGCAGCGCGCTCACCGTGGTGCGCGCCACGGGCAAGCTGAAGAACCTCGAAGGGAAAATCTCCGTCGAGATGCCGAAGGGCTCCGTGGGCATCGGTCACACGCGCTGGGCCACGCACGGCCGGCCGAGCGACGAGAATGCGCACCCGCACACCTTCGAGGGCGTGTCGGTGGTGCACAACGGCATCATCGAAAATCACCTCGCGCTGAAGCAGCAGCTCAAGGCGAAGGGCCACGCGTTTTCGTCGGAGACGGATTCCGAGGTCTTCGCGCATTTGATTCGCGAGGCCCAGCAGTCGGGCAAGTCGTTCGTCGACTCGGTCCGTTCCGCGGTGAGCCAGATCAAGGGCACCTACGCGTTGGTGGCGATCAGCGAGGCTGACCCCACGCGCATCGTCTGCACCCGCG
>CBIHPJ010000842.1:0-3468 GCA_966211295.1 uncultured Myxococcales bacterium
GCGAGCGGCTACAGTCCAGCCCCCATGGATTCGCCTCTCAATCGAGTTCGCACCGCGCTGGCCGCTGCGCGCGAAGGTCTGGTCGCGCGTGACGTGCTGGTGGAATTGGTGCTCCTCGCGGCGGTCGCCGAGCAGCACCTGTTGATCATCGGACCTCCTGGCACCGCGAAGAGCCTCGCTGCTCGCCGGGCCGCGCAGGTCTTTCACGCGCGCTACTTCGAGTACCTGCTGGGTCGCTTCACCGAGCCGTCGGAGATCTTCGGGCCCGTCGATCTGCGCAAGCTGCGTGAGGGCGTGGTGGAGACCGAAGTCGCGGGCATGCTGCCCGACGCAGACATCGCGTTCCTCGACGAGGTGTTCCTCGGATCTTCGGCAATTCTGAACACGCTGCTCGGTCTGCTGAATGAGCGGACCTTCCGGCGCGGCAAGTCGCAGCTCAAGGTGCCACTGCGGGTGTGCGTGGGCGCCTCGAACGCGCTGCCCACCGATGAATCGCTCGCCGCCTTCGCGGATCGTTTTCTCCTCCGCGTCTTCGTGGAGCCGCTGCCCGACACGCTGCTCGAGGACCTGCTCGATTCACGTCCTCGTCCGCTCGCGGCGCTGGCCAGCATCGATGATCTCGATGAGCTCGCTCGTGCGGCGCAGGCGGTGGATCTGAGCCACGTGAGGCCTCACTACGCGCAGTGCGTTCGGCTGCTGCGGCAGGCGGGTGTCGAGCTCACCGATCGCAGGCTGGTGCACGTGCAGCGGTTGATCTCTGCCGCCGCTGCGCTCGCGGGTCGCACCATGGCGGAGCCGGAGGATCTCTGGCCGCTGATCTTCGCGCTGCCTTCGCCTGAGACGCAGGCGCTGGGTCGCACGGTGCTCAAGCAGCAGCTCGATGCTTCGCGGAGTGATCCGATGCCGAGTGCGGCGCTCGAAGCGACGCAAGGACGTGCGGCGCGCGCGAAGTTGCTCGAGGAGCGGGCGGCGGTGCTGCTCACCACCGAGACGCGCGACGACGGGTGGCGGCTCAAGCTCGAGGGCGTGGCGCGCGACATCGATGCGGCGTTCTCTCCGGACAACATGCCCGCGGCGCTCAGCTCGCGTCGCGCACTCATCGTTGAGGCGCTGCGACCGACCCCATGAATTCATCCAATTCTCTCCCTCTCCCTGCGAAGCGGGGAGAGGGGCGGGGTGAGGGGCTGCGCTGGCCGCCGCTCGAGCCGGTGTTCGTCATCGCGCGCGGTGAAGCGGGCAGGGCGCTGGCACGTTTGCTTCTCGCCGCTCCCTCTCGGCTCGAGAAGCTGCGCGGTCTCGTCTCTGGAGATCTGCTCGCGCTCACGGGACCTGATCTCCCGTGGGTCGATGGTGCGGAGTACTTCGGACGCGATGGTGATTCCTCATGGCTCCTGGTGCCGACGCATCAGGTTCTCGAGGCACCGACGTCGTGGTTGGAGCGCCGGTATCGGGCGGCATTTCCGAACGCGGAGTGGCCTTGTTTGTTGATGCAGATGGCCCCTCACCCCGACCCTCTCCCCGCATCCGCAGGGAGAGGGAGCGCATTGCTCCCGGTGGGAAGAGCGGCGGCGCTGCACCCTCCGCCGCTTGAAGGTTGGTTGCACAGATGACCGAACCGGCATGGCCAAAGGCGCTGGAGGCATGGGAGCCCGAGCTCCGGGTCTTCGCGCGCGATTTGGTCGGCCAGCTCGCCAACCTGAGTGAGCGCATCGCGCACGCCATCGGTCCACTCCGCGTCTCCACCGAGCGCCGCTCCGACGAGCCGAATGGCTACTCCGCGCTCACGCGCCGCGGTCCGTACGAGCGACTGCTCGTCTCCGAGTGGGCGCTGCAGCTCGAGCAGCCCGACGAGTTCATCCGCCGCGCCTCTGCAGGTGAGCAGCTCTTCGTAGAGCTCGAGCGGCGTTCGCCGGCAGTGTCGCTCGAGGCCTGGCTGCTCCTCGACACCGGCCCCGCGCAGCTCGGCGCACCCCGCATCGCGCACCTCGCCGCGCTCGTGGCCTTCACTCGCCGCGCACGCCAGGCGGGCATCGCGCTGCGCTGGGCTCCCCTGTGGAGCTTCGAGCGCCCCGCGAACGAGAAGTTGAACCCCGCGACCCTCCAGACCTGGCTGGGTGCGCGCACCGCGTACGATCCCCACGACGGCGTGCTCGGTCAGTGGGCAAGTCAGTGGCCCGAGAGCGAAGACGTCGAGCGCGACGTGTGGCTCGTCGGTGGTCCCAACAGCGCGCAGCTCGCGCACGCTCGTGGCTGGAGCTCCCTCGTCGTCGACGACTCGCAGGGAGATGGGAGCAGCGCGCTCGAGCTGCGCGTCACGTCGAACCGCACGCGCCGCACCACCAGGCTCTCGCTCACCCTTCCCGATTCGCCCACGCAGGTGCGCCTGCTGCGCGATCCCTTCGACTGGAATCGCCCCAAGCCCGCCGCTGCTCCGCCGCGACCTCGCGGGAATCCGCAGCCGATCGCGCTGCACCCTGCGACCGAGCTCGCTTTCTCGCACGATGGTCACCGCCTGCTGGCGCGCACCGACTCGGGCTCGGTGGTTGCGATCCCCCTGCGCAACACGGCCCGCGCTGGCTATGGCTGGCCGACGCTTGCCGTCCTTCCTCCGCAGGCGAGCCTGGTGGCGTCGGTGTGGAGCTCGCGCCGCGCTCGCGGCCTCGTGGTCGCGCGTCCAGACGGCGCGATCTACGGCTGTGATTGGGACGGGCGCATGAGCGTGAGGATCGCGGCCTCGGCGCCGCGGCCTTCGCCCGGTGAGCTCTTCATCGGCTCGTGGCCGCTGAATGCGGGCTGGGACATGCGCGGCAGCTGGTTCGATGCGGCGAGCCCCACGCTCATCGATCCCGAGCTCCTCTACGCGCGCGCGTTCGGCTCTTCCGTCGGCAAGGTGATCGAGGGCAGCAAGCTCGACGCGCGCTTCGCAGCGAACGTGCGCACGCTCACCGTGGTCGGCCGGCCCGAGCGCGTGTGGCTCTCGTGGGAGAGCAGCCTCGCCGCGGTGTGCACGTACGGCGATCGCGTCGACGTGATCACGCTGAAGGGTCCCGAGGTGAACGTGCGTGCGCTCCCGAGGCCGCTGTTCGCGCCGTATCTCATTCAGGGCGTGGCGCCGGGCTCGCTGCACATCCTCGCGCTCAAGGAAGATCGCCGGAGCGTGCATTCCCTGCCGTCGGGTGACGTCGCGCCGCAGTGGCGTGAAGAGATTCGGGCGCGCGCGCCCATCGAGACGTTTGCGATTGCGCCTGGAGGCCGGCTGATCGCGTGGCGTGATCTCGACGGAGAGATCGCGGTGTACTCGCGCGACCGCGCCGAGGTGGTGCTGCGGCTCCACATCAAGAACATCTCGGTGGAGCGGCCATGAGTGACCCAAGTACGGCCCGCACCCCCACCCACACCCCCCACGCGCCGGGGGGGGGGGGCACCCCCCCGACACCAAGAAAGCCCCCGCGCGCGCGCGGGGGGGGG
>CBIHPJ010000843.1:0-3462 GCA_966211295.1 uncultured Myxococcales bacterium
AGCCCTCGACCGCGCGGCTGTGAAGGTCGAGGCAGATCACGCGATCCACTCGTCCGGCGGCGATCAGCTCGGCCACTACGCGCGCGCCGAGCGGTTCGGCTCCACTGACGCGGCGATCGTGGCGGGCGTAGCCGAGGTACGGAATCACCGCGGTCACTGAGGCGGCGCCCTGGCGCTGGCAGGCGTCGCTCATCAGGGCGAGCTCGAGGAGGTGTTCACCGACGGGCGCGTGGAGCGACTGCACGATGAAGACGTCCGCATCGCGAACGTTCTCCTTCATCTGCACGTCGAGCTCACCGTCAGGAAAGCGCTCGATACCGCAAGCGCCCACCGCGAGCTTCAGCTCAGCGGCGAGCTCTTTCGCGAGGGCAGGGTGGGAGGATCCGGCAAGCAAGACCGTGCGCATGGGCACTTCTTGCCACAGGGAAGGAGCTGACGCTTTGCCCCTCACCCCGGCCCTCCCTCCTTGGGACGCTGCGCCTCGGCACCGCTGCGCGGCGCCGCGAGACGGCTCGCGCTCCCCGCTGACGCAGGGAGAGGGAGAAACGACTCAGAGCGACTCGAGGTACAGAATCAGATCCTCACGCTCGACCGCGTTGAGGTTCTCGAGGTGACCGTGAGCCGGGTGCAGGCCGCCCGTCACGCGAGCGCGGATGTCGGGGAGCTCGCCGGTGTGCAGGTACGGGGCACGGGCGAACAACCCCTGCAGGTTCGGCGCACGCACGGCCTCGCCGGTGCCGATGTCCGTCGCGGGACCCTCGAGGGTGCCCCTGGCGAGGTGGCAGGTCTGGCACTGGCCCTTCTCGAACGCGCCGATGCCGGCCTTGAGCTGGTCCTCGTTCAGGTGACGCGAGGCCTTCGGCGCGGGGATGGTGTCGAGCCACTGACCGAGCGCGGTGATCTGCGTGGCCGGAGGAGCGGTGCCGCCCATGCGCTTCACGAAGGTGTCGCCCATGAGGTGATCGAGATCGTTGAGGTCGCCCTTCCAGTGGAACGGGGCGCGCGCCATCACGCCACCCGCGAGCGACTGGGTGCGGCGAGGGCTGCCGTCGATGATCCAGGTGTGGCCGTCCTCGCCGCCTTCAGGGTGGCAGGAAGCGCAGGCCAGCGGAGCTCCGCCGCGCGGGGCGAGGTGGAAGATGCCGTGCGCGACCGAGCCGCGATTGGCATCATTGCTGAAGGGGCGCGAGTTGGCGGGGTTGGCGAGGTCGAACAGCATTGGCGAGGCGCGCAAGGTTTCCTGCACCACGACCTTGGTGTTCGAGATCCACGCGACGCTGTTGAGCGCGAGGCCGGTGAGACCCGCGGTGGGAATCGCGCAGGTGCTGCTCGTGGTGAAGGAGGTCAGCGGGTAGATGCTGACGCCGGTGCCGCCCGCGCCGACGACCGCGATCTGCGTGCCATCAGGCGAGAGCGCCGCGTCGGTGGGGAGAATGTCGTTGGTGCGGAGCACTCCGGTCACCTGGTCGCCCTCGATCATCGAGATGGCGGTGACGACCGCGGCAGTGCCGCAGCCGATCGGCTGACCGGGAATCGTGGTGGTGCTGCCGCCGTACGGGTTGCTCTGCTGGGTGGTGGTGGTGGGCATCGTCGGCTGGGTATCGACGCGCAGCTCATTGGCGTGCAGCTGGTGAATGAGGAACGTGCGGGCGCCGGCCGTCACCATGCGCCAGGCGACCTGGCTGCTGTGATGCGCCGTGCCCATGGGCAGCGGGATCAGGTTCTGCGGAGGCGTCTTCAGCTTGCTCGCCACCGTGAGGTCCGCGTTGTTGAGGGTGACCACTTCGGCAGAGCGGAAGGAGGTGCCCTTCACGCCGTTCGCGGTGACCTGCAGGTCGCGCCACTCCACGCCGGTCTGCGTGGTCTGCACGTTGGAGCCGTTGACGCGCACCACTTCGCCGCCAGCGCAGCCCACCGTGAGGCCGGTGTTGTCGGGGTTGATCGCGAGCGCGCGGGGCTCGGCACAGACGGCGACGCGCGAGATGATCTCTCCGTCCTTCACCGTCGCCACTTCGCCGATGCCGCGGAGGAGCACGTAGAACTCACCGTCTTTTCCCTCGAGCACGCGGGTGGGCCAGCTGTTCGCGGGCAGCGCGATGTCGCGCGTGAGTGTTGCGTTGGCGGCGCTGAAAATGCGCAGGCGATCGGCCTCGACGTCGGCCATCACCACGCGCGCTCCGTCGGCAGTCACCAGCAGATGCCCGCCGACCACCGGCCGGAACGGCATCAAGGGCTGCGTCGTCTGGTTGTGCGGAACGCCCTTGCCTGTGCCCGGATTGCTCGGAGACGCGGTCGCGTCTTCGGCACAACCCGCCGTCAGAACTGCACAACCCACCACCGCCGCGACTGCCTTGAGCAACTTGATCATTGGATGAGCCCCCAAACCCCGATTGACACCGGTCAAGCTAATGCGAGTCGCAGTCTTACGCGATGTGGGGTCAACTCTTACAAGGCAAGGCCTCACGAGACGCAGCCACTCCGCTGGCGGCGGATTCTGAAGGGCAACCAGACCTCCGACGATCGCGCACGTGGTGTCGCGATCACCGAGGCCGGAGACGGTGCTCCACATCGCTTCTTTGAAATCTCCGCAATGTTTGAGGGCGCACCAGAGGGAGAAGGGGACGGTGTCCTGGCTCAGTACTTTCGAGCCATTTCCGAGCTGCTGCGCCGCATGGGTTGCAGGCACGTCGAAACCTAAGCGCGAGGCGCGCTCGATTCCGTCGCGAGTCGGACCGTGTGGAGTGCGTGCGAGGAGCTGGGTGCAAATCAACGCCACCGGCTCGCAGGTGACTGCGGCGGAGCGGCTCGCTTCTTCCACGACGTGGAGATCGCAGCTCCGTTCCCCATCGAGCCTGACCGCCGAAGAGTGAAGCGGCGGTCTCGCCCAGAGAACTCGGAGGGAGATCTAGGCGAGCACGTCGTGCGCTCCGCCTCCGAAGCCGCGCGAGGGCTCGGCGGCGGCGACCGAGGCGCTTTGCCGAAGTCATGTTGCTGGAGCATGCCGTGCTCGCTCAGCGTCTCCATTACGGAGATCGCCATCGCCGTGTCGTGCCAAGGGAGCGAGGAGGCGAGGACTACTGCTGCGACGACGCCGCGTTCGCATAGCAGTCCTGCAGGTCGGCTGATCGTTGAGCGCGGCGACAACGAGGCGCCATTGGCTGTTGCTTGCGCAGCCTACCGCCGGATTGCAGGTGGCGCAGAGCGCGCCCCGCTGACCCCATGGCAACACACAACAACAGCCGAACTAAGGACTAGAGCAGATGACTAGCCCGTCCGGAGGAGCATCGCTAAACCAAGCATCCATACCAATGGCGTTATACATACACTCACGTTCAGGATCAAACGCAGGTTGGGAAGGGATGAACTTGTAAAAACGCACCTGCGTCTTCTTTGCGCCATACCAATACTCGTAGACATAGCAGCTCGCGGGATCTACAATCTGATGAGCAGCTAGATCACCAA
>CBIHPJ010000844.1:0-3444 GCA_966211295.1 uncultured Myxococcales bacterium
AGACCGGCACCATCGCGGCCGCGGTCGATCTCCTGCGCTTCTTGAATCTCGAGCGCCGCTACGGCGTGCACTACTTCCAGCTCGGCAACGAGCAGGACTACACCGGCCCGCTCAACACCCCGCAGCGCGCGATCGATCAACACCTCGCGTACGCGCAGGCGATGGTCGCGATCGATCCCACCATCACGTTCGTCGGGCCCGAGCTGCTCACCGGTGCGCACGTGCTCGGACTCAACGGCAGCACCAACTGGATGCAGCCCTTCCTCACCCAGGCAGGAAGTACGGTGAGCGGCATCTCATGGCACCACTACCAACTCGATTCCGGTCAGTACGACCCGAGGAGCAGCGCGTACTTCTCGGTCGACCACCTCTTCCAGGAGACCGCGCCTGACTGGAATCCGGCGAGCATCGACTTCGCGGACCAGGTGATGCCGCAGCTGAACGCGATGCGCGATCAGCTCGCTCCGGGCGCGACGGTGTGGATCACCGAGTTCGCGGAGGATCCCGCCGAGAACGGAGGCGCGGGCGTGTCGGATCGTTTCGCCGGCGCGCTCTGGGCCGCTGACGTGCTCGGCCGCTTCGCCTCGTGGGGCCCGGGCGCGATGGTGAAGTGGATCTTCAAGGACAGGGTGACCCTCGCGTTGATCGACACCTCGAACCGCCCGGTGCCCGAGTACTACTCGTACTGGCTCTACGCGCGGCACTTCGGCGATCGACTGGTGGAAACGGTCTCGAATGCGAAGACCTCGGTGAACGCACACGCCGCGTGGAGGAGCGACGGTGCGCTCACGCTCGTGCTCGTCAACAAGACGACGACCGCGCGCAACGTGCAGCTCTCGCTCACCGGCATCAATCCGGCTTCGGCGACGCGCTACATCATCCAGGGCCAGACGATGACGGGCACCGAGGTGAGCATCAACGGACAGACGCTCACGCCTACGAACGTGGACACCGACTCCATCGCGCCGCAGGTAGTGCCTTCGTCGCAGCTGCTCACGGTGCCTGCGCCAGCGCTCTCGATTCAGCTGATCATCTATCGGCCCTGAAGCTCGGTTGAGTTGATGCCGTTCTGAAAGCCAGGGCGCAGTCCGCCCTGAGAACCCGAAGCGCGCTGGCGTCAGAACGGTGATCAACTCAACAGAGCGCGGGAATCAGTGAGATGCTTCCTGGATGCTCCTGCTCACTGCGCTCGTGCTCGCTGCTTCGACGCCCGTTCACGTGATCGCCGTTCACGGGCCGAAGACCGAGACCGCGCTCGCGAAGTTGATGGGTACTTCAGCGGGCGCGATCAACGCGACGGAGCTCCACTCCTACTTGCTGCGACCCACGTCGCTGATGTCGATGCAGGACTTCGAAGGCTTCACCGCGGCGCCGATCGCGCAGTGGCCCGCTGAGTCCGCGGAGCTCTGGAAGCAAAGCGTCGCGCACTGCAGCTCGATCGTGGGCTCTCCGCCGTGGCCTCCTTCCAAGCTGCCCAGCGCGATGGCTTGCGGCACGCGGCTCTCCACGTACCTCTGGCAGCAGTTCGCGAGCCTGCAGAAGGCGGCGCGCGTCTTCGAGCTCGACGTCACGGTCGACGATCGCCGAGGCAAGGTCGAGGTGCGTGGTTCGGTGTGGGAACCCAGCTCTCGTGACGTGCTCTCGTTCGACGAGTTCGGCCCTGTCGCGCAGCAGGACGCGTTGATCGAGCAGGTCGTGTCCTCGCTCATCGCGAAGAAGGGCAAGCCGCAAGCGCGCAACGTGGTCTCGGAGCTCGCCTCCGCGGTGATCGGAGATCCGTTCGCGGGCCAGGCGGTCGCGAACAGTGCCGTCGAATTGCCGAAGACCTGCGCGGCAATGCCGAAGAGCATCTCGTTCACGCAGAAGGGGATCCTCGCCGACTCGCTGGTGGCGCGATGGAAGCCGGCGGAGGCGAAAGGCGAGCCGCTCGCGTGCACGCTCAACTTCAACGAGCACACCGAGTCTGGAATGGGCGGGGTGATGACCGTGATGACCACGCTGCTCACCTGCAGCGCGAACGTGGTCACCGTCGAGCTCGCGCGTTCCGCGGCTGGGAAGCGCTCGTTGGTGGATTTGGTCTCGGAGAAGCTCGTTCAGAACCTGGCGACCAAGATCTGCAAGTAGTCAGCAACGCGGCGGGCGCCCGTCTGTGCGTCCCATGAGTTCATCGTCTTCCTCGTCATCATCGTCATCGCCGGTATCGGCGAACGCATGCGCATGACCTGAGGAAGCGGACTCTCTGTTCAACCAAGTCCCCTCGAGGCCAGGCGCTTCGAGGGGATTTTCATTTTTTGCGCGTTCACCCCGGGCGGCCCGCCCACAACCAACAGGAGGAAGTATGGGCACCACGCAGCACCTCAACGTAGGCACCATCGGTCACGTCGATCACGGCAAGACCACGCTCACGGCAGCACTCACTCACGTCGCGGCAGCGCGCTTCGGAGGCAAGGCCCTCGAGTTCGCGCAGATCGATCGCGGCGAGGAGGAGCGCCGTCGCGGCATCACCATCACCATCAAGCACGTGCAGTACCGCACGGCAGAGCGGACGTACGCTCACATCGACTGCCCCGGTCACGCTGACTACGTGAAGAACATGATCGTCGGCGCGAGCCAGATGGACGGCGCGATTCTGCTCGTCGATGGCTCGAACGGCCCTCAGCCCCAGACGCGGGAGCACGTGTTGCTCGCGCGCCAGGTCGGCGTGAAGCACCTCGTGGTCTTCATCAACAAGGTCGACGTCGCGGATCCCGAGCTGCTCGAGCTCGTGGAGCTGGAGACGCGCGAGCTGCTCGCGCAGAACGGCTTCAACGACGTGCCCGTGGTGCGCGGTTCGGCGCTCAAGGCGCTCGAGGCGATGCGTGAGAAGCGCGGCCTCGGAGTGGACACCAAGTGCATCGAGGAGCTGCTCCACACCCTGGACACGAGGGTGCCGGTGCCCGCGCGCGACGAGACCGCGCCGTTCCTCATGCCCATCGAGGACGTCTTCACCATCGCCGGTCGCGGCACGGTGGTGACGGGACGCGTGCAGCGCGGCGTGCTCCCCAGCCAGGCCGAGGTCGAGCTCGTGGGTGCTCCTGAGGGAGTGCCTTCGCGCACGGTGGTGACCAGCATCCAGGCGTTCCACGAGGAGCTTCCTCACGCGCGCGCGGGTGACAACGTGGGCTTGCTGTTGCGCGGCATCGATCGCGAGCTGCTCAGTCGCGGCGTGCTCGTGGTCGCTCCCGGCAGCATTCGTCCTCACCAGGTGGGCGAGGCCGAGTTGTTCACGTTGAGCGAGCAGGAGGGCGGTCGTCACACGCCCTTCAGCTCTGGCTACATGCCGCAGTTCTACTTCGGCGCGACCGACGTGACCGGCACCCTCGAGGTGCGCGACGCGGAGGTGGTGCCGGGTGATCGCGCGATGGTGAACTTCACGCTCCAGCGCGCGGTGGGCATCGAGGCCGG
>CBIHPJ010000845.1:0-3437 GCA_966211295.1 uncultured Myxococcales bacterium
TGGCTCCCTCTCCCTGCTAGCGGGGAGAGGGGCGTGACCAGGTTCACTCGAGCTTCGTGTCATTGACTCAAACCGGAGCCGGCTCCGGTTCCGGGAAACGGAGCGTCGAAGCCGAGTCACCGCGTCACAGAAAGCTCGAGTTCGAGGGCCAGCGCGGCGCGCACGAAAGCTCGCGACTTGAACGCCCTCAAAGCCGTTTTCAGAACTTCAGCTTCTTCACCGTGGTCTCGTTCGATTTGATCTCAACCTCGATCGAGTTCTCGGCGTTGCTCTCCGGATTCACGAGCCGCAGCAGATGCTTTCCCGCGGGCAGCGGCACGTTCAGCAGCGGCGTGTCTCCGAGCTTCTTCTTCCCCAAATACACCGTGCTCCACGGAGTGGTCTTGAGCGTCAACTTCCCCGCGGCTGCGACCGGAGCCACTTTCCTCACGGGTGGAGTCTTCACCGGCGGTTTGGTCTCGACCGCAAGCGGAGGGGCAGCCACGGGCGGCGGCACCGCGACGAGTGCGAGCTCCGCCATCACCCGCTCACCCGCGCGCTCGAGACTCACGCTCTTCGTGCCAGGCAAGTAACCCTCGAGCGTGGCCTGCACCTCGTGCTTGCCCACGCCGAGCTGCTCCAGCGTCTGCGGAGCCTTCCCGCGCTCCACCCCATCGACGACGAGCATCGCGCCCGTCGGCACGGTGTCGATCACCAGCACCGGCGGCAAGGCGGGAGCCTGCTTCACCACCACCATCGGCTTCGGGCCCTGCACCGCCACGCCTTCGGGCGGCATCACCGACGCGGCGTGCATGCGCTTGAGCACCGCGAGACCGATGAACAGCACCAGCGCCGACATCGACGCGAGCGCGATCGCCGGACCTCTCCGCTTGAGCCCATCGCGACCGCGCGTGGAAGAGCCACTGGTCGAAGAGCTCCCGGTGGCTTGCTGCTGCTTCGCCACCAGGTTCGACAGATTCCGCGCCGCGCTCGGGGTGAGCTCCGTCGTCATCGCGGTCTCGATCATCTGACGCCGATCGTGAATTCGCCGCGCGAACACGGTGCGCAGGTAGTCCGCGAGGTCCCCCGACGAGACGTGCTTGCCGGTCTCGCGCATCCACCCTTCGAGCGCTTCGTGCAGCTCGCGCGCGTTCTGGTACCGATGCTCGCGCTTGCGGGTGAGCGCCTTCTGGATGATCGCCTCGAGCCCGGGAGGAACATCGGACCGCCGCTCCGACGGCCTGGGGAGCGGATCGTTGCCCGCCATGAGGGTGAGCAGATCGAGATCGTTCATCTTCGGCAGCAGCCGAGTGCGCGTGACGACCTCGAACAACACGATGCCCAGCGAGAACACGTCGGAGCGCGCGTCGAGCTGCTCACCGCGCGCCTGCTCCGGCGACATGTACGCCAGCTTGCCCTTCAGCTTCCCGGAGTTCGTGTGGTGCGTGGCGAGCTTCGCGATGCCGAAGTCGACCACCTTGAGCCCGCCGTCGAACGTGGCGATCAGGTTCTGCGGCGAGATGTCGCGGTGGACGATGCCCAGCGCCTTGCCGTCGATGCCCACGCGCGTGTGCGCGTAGTGCAGTCCCTCGGCCGCCATGCTGATCAACTTCGCGGTGTAGTGATCGAGCAGCGGCAGGCCGTGCTTCTGGCCGGTGCGGCGCACGGCGGCGAGGTCTTCGCCGTCGAGGTACTCCATCACCATGTAGAGCGAGCCCGCTTCTTCACCGAGCTCGAAGATCTGCACGACGTTGTTGTGCGTGAGCTGAGCCGCGAGACGCGCCTCGGTCAGGAACATGTCGACGTATTCCTGATCACGCTCGAGGGTGGTCATCATCCGCTTGATCACCACCAGCTTCTCGAACCCCTTCAGGCCCGACTGGCGCGCGAGCCAGATCTCGGCCATCCCGCCTTGAGCGAGTGGAGTCAAAAGCATGAAGCGGCCGACCGGAGTCCCGGGCTCCCAACTGGCGACCCCCGGGACGCTCGGTGCGCTCGGTGTCACGGTAGACGGCACTTTGGGTTGGAGTGTGGGCGCGGGAGCGCGCTCCGTCAATTTACGACTGATCCCTCGACCGGGCGGTGGAATAGGCTCCGCCCCCCATGCGCGCGCTCGGAAGCTTCGCCTTGACGGCTTGCCTGTTGTCCGCGACCCCAGTCCTCGCCGCCTCCCCAAAATTGGATGAGGCGCGGAAGCTCATCGACGACCTCGAGATGGAGTCCGCGCTCAAGGCCCTGGACGCCGCCGACAAGACCGAAGGCAACGATCGGGCGACCGTGCTCGAGATCTGGCTGCTGCAGGGCATCGCCTTCGGCACCGCGAGCAAGGAAGCCAAGACACGAGACTCGTTCCGCAAACTGCTCATGCTCGCCCCCGAGAGCACACTGCCTCCGGATCTCCCACCTCGCGTGAAGACTCCCTTCTTCGAGGCGAAGGAGTGGGCGGGCACCAACGGACCCACCACGGCGGTCGCCACCGCGGACTTCACGGGCGGGGTGGTGAAGGTGGTGCGAGTCAGCATGCAGAAGGACCTGCTGCGCCTGGGCCGCACCGCGCGCTTCCACCTCAACACCGGAGGCGCCGAGCAGACGGTCGACGTGCCGATCGTTCAAAACAAGGCTGAGGCTCCCGTGGGAAAGCCGCACCTCACGTGGTGGGCCGAGGTGCTGAGCGATCGCAAGGCGGTGCTCTTCACGCTCGGCAGCGCCGCGGCTCCCCGCGAAGACGGCGAGGCGGTGGTGGCGAGCGTCGAGCCGATTCCTTCCGTGCAGAAGGAAGGTCCGGTCTCGGGTGGCTGGCGCCGTCCCACCGGCTTCGTGTTGCTCGGTGCCGGAGCGGTGGCCGCGGGCGTAGGCGCGATTCTTGGTGCGCAGTCCTCGGCCGCGCGCAATCGCCTCACGAACGCGGAGCGCGATGCTGATGGCCGTGTGACCTCGATCACCCAGGCCGAAGCGGGTCCGCTCGAGGCGAGCGCGAACACGCAGGCGACGGTGGCGAACGTGTTGTTTGGAGTTGGCGGAGCGCTCGGTGCCGCAGGTCTGGTGTTGGTGATCATCGGCCCGTCGCACGAGCCCACGGTCGCGCTCAGCCCCGCGCCCGGTGGTCTCGTGGTGCACGGCCAATTCTGATCTTCTCTCCCTCGCCCTGCGCAGCGGGGAGAGGGGCGTACTCCGTCACCGACACCCAATCACAGTCGTGGTCGCGAGCGTCGCCGACTGACACATCGTGCCGTTGACGAACGTGCCGCCACCCGCGGTGTTCTTCCCGCATGCCGCCGGCACCGCGCTCGCCGAAGGCGAGTTGCAGATCGTCCCGGTGCCCAGCGGCGCGATGCAGGTGCCGTCGGTGTAGATCGTGGTGCCTGCGGTCGTCGACGCGCAGTAGGTCGCCGCGTTGTTCACAGTCACCGAGCCCGAGCAGTCGTAGTCGAAGCTCCCATCGCCGCGATCGCTGGTGA
>CBIHPJ010000846.1:0-3432 GCA_966211295.1 uncultured Myxococcales bacterium
CGCCAAACGAGTCTCCGGAGGGAGCGCCGGGGTGCGGCGGAGTGCTCTGCGGGAGAGCAGCCGATAGAGGCTTCCCAGCTCGGCCGGCAGCGCTTCGAGGTGCGCCTGCACCACGCTCACGTCGCCGCGAACGACCGGACCCGTGAGGCCCTTCTCGAGACCGCGGGACTCCACGCCACGCAGGGCTGAATTGGTCAGCGGCAAGAGTGACTTGAGCGCGAGCTCACGATCGAGTCCCGCCTCTTCGAGCGCGGACACCGCACCATCGAGCAACGCCACCACCAGTCCGGCGCTGAGCACCGCACCTGCGTGGTACGAGGCGCGGCCCGTCTCAGGGACTTCGATCGGCGACATCTCGAGCGCGACCGCCATCCGCTCCAGCTGTGCGTGGAGTGCACGATCGGTCGACGCCAGCGCCACCGCGTGACCCTTCAGCGAATCCTTCGGATCCGAGATCGCCGCGAGGGGATGGAAGGAACCGAACGCGCGCTTGCTGTGCGCCTTCGAGAAGACCGAGAGGGGAAGGGCGCCACTGCAGTGCACCAGCGCGGTGGAAGGAGCGAGATCTTCCTCGACCAACTCCATCGCGGGAGCGACCGCGGCATCAGGCACCGCGAGGATGCAGAGCTGCGCTGCGCGGAGATCGTCGTGGTCCGCGAGGATCACTTTGAGACTCGCAGCACGACGCACCGACTCCGCGGAGCGGGGGAGAACCGAGACATCCCAGCCCGCTTTCGCGAGCCCAATCGCCAATGCTCCACCCACTCGGCCGAAGCCGACGATCACGACCCGCGGCGGCTTCGCGCGCGGCGCCTTGCGAGCCTTCTTCAATTCGGCGGCACCGGGCTGAACTGCAGCTGACCCGCGGCGAGCTCGACCCGCACGCGATCGCCCTGTTCGAAGTCACCCGCGAGGATCCGCTCGGCGAGCGGACCTTCGACCAGGCGCTGCACCGTCTGACGCATCGGCCGCGCGCCCAGCATCGGATCGAAGCCGCCGTTCTTGAGCAGGTGCGTGACCACTTCGTCGCTGGTCTCGTACGCGATGCCCTTTTCGGAGTGCAGCCGCTTGCTCGACTCCGAGAGCAGCAGCGAGGCGATCTTCGCCACCTCGAGCTCCTTGAGCGGCTTGAACGCGCAACGCTCGTCGATGCGGTTCCACAGCTCGGGCGGCAGCGACTTGCGCGCGCTGTCCGAGGCGGCCTTCTCGCCGGTGACCTCCACCGACTCCGCTCCAAATCCCATCGAGCGGCTCTTGCTGGAGAACGCCTCGGCGCCCAGGTTGGTGGTGAGGATCACGATGGTGTTCGAGAAGTCGATGTGGCGGCCCTTGCCGTCGGTGAGCCGGCCTTCCTCGAGCACCTGCAGCAACAGCAGCAGCACTTCGCGGTTGGCCTTGTCGATCTCGTCGAGCACCACCACGGACGACGGCTTCCGGCGCACGGGCTCGGTGAGCTGGCCGCCTTCGCCGAAGCCCACGTAACCCGCGGGAGCGCCGATCAAGCGCGACACGCCGTGTGCCTCAGACATCTCGGACATGTCGATGCGAATCATCGCGTCGCGGCTGCCGAACACCACGTCCGCCAGGCCGCGCGCCATCTCGGTCTTGCCCACGCCGGTGGGGCCGAGGAACAGGAAGCTGCCCATGGGGCGGCGGCTGGAGAAGCCCGCGTAGTTGCGGCGCACCACCTTCGCCACGCGATCGATCACCTCTTCGTGGCCGATGACGCGCTTGCGCAGGTCGCTCTCCATCGAGAGCAGGCGCGCCGAGTCGTTCATCAAGAGCCGCTCTTCCGGCAGCTGCGCGATCTTCGCGATCACGCGGGCCACGTCTTGCGCCTCGACGACAGTCTTGCCCTCGCGCTGGCAACGCGAGCCCGCGAGATCGAGCACCGAGATCGCCTTGTCCGGCAGGAAACGGTCGGTGATGTACTTCGACGACATCGCGGCCGCGGCCTGGAGCGACTCCGCCGAGTACTTGAGGCGGTGGTGCTGCTCGTAGCGGCTCATCACGCCGCTCAAGATGTAGATGGTGTCGGGGATCGACGGCTCGTTCACCACCACCGGCGTGAAGCGGCGCTCCATCGCGGGATCGTTCGCGAGGTGCTTGCGGTACTCGTCGTGCGTGGTCGCGCCGATGCAGGGGAACTCGCCGCGCGACATCGCCGCCTTGAGCTCGTTCGCCGCGTCCTGCGGGCCTTCACCCGTGGAGCCGGCGCCCATCAGCGTGTGCACCTCGTCGATGAACACCACCACCTTCGCGGCGTTCTTCACTTCGTCCTTCAGCGCGTTGAGGCGCTCCGAGAACGAGCCGCGCAGCTGCGTGCCGGCGACCAGCGTGCCCATGTCGAGCTCGATGATCAGGCGCTCACCGAGCGGGCCCTTCAGGTTCGCGAGCTGCTGCGCGACACCTTCGACCACCGCGGTCTTGCCCACGCCAGGCTCGCCGAGGAGCACGGGGTTATTCGTCCGGCGCTTGCCGAGAATGTCGATGATCTCGTCGATCTCACGAGCGCGGCCGACGACGGGATCCAGCTTCCCTTCGCGAGCGAGCGCGGTGAGGTTCTTTCCGAGCCCCGTGAGGAGCGGAAACGTGCGCGGATCGAGCTGCCACTTGCCCGACATCACCGACGGAGCAGCTCGGGGAGCCGGAGCGATCGTCGCGGGAGCAGCAGGCGCCGGAGGAGGCGGCATCGCCGCGAGCTCGTTGGCCTCGTCGTCGCTCACGTCATCCACCAGATCGCGAATCGACATCGCGGGCTTCAAGGTGGCCGGCTTCGGAGGCGGCGGCAGCACCGTGGCAGTGCGAGTCGGCGGAGCGAAGGGCAGGGGAGGCGCACCGACCGGACGCCCCGAAGACGCACGCGGCACGTTCGGCGGCAGCTCGCGCTGCAGCATCAGGCGGCGCGGCATGCGGCCCGAGGTGAAGTAGGAGAGCGCGGTGTTGCGGAGCGCGGTGAGATCGATGCCCGTCTTGAAGAGCAGATCCTGGGCGGAGCAACGCACGCGGGTCATCGCGATCATCGCGTGCAGACAATCGGCCTCGGGGGAGCCGCAGTTCGCCGCGATCTCCTTGCCCTTCTCCCGCAGCTCCTTGATGAGCCCGTCGGGCTCGGTCGGCGCCGAGGTGAGCAGCTCGAGGAGGATGTCCTCGTTCACGCCCTTCTCGCTGAGCAGCATCGCGGCGCGGTTCTCCACCGTGAACATCGCCAGCAATACGTGCGCTGTCGTGAGGCGCTGGTTGACGCTCTGGGCAATGTCTTCTGCCTCCAGCATCACTTGAGCGAAGTCGGTGCTCTCAACCATGTCGCGATGGACTCCCGGGCGAGAAAGACGGTCGAGTTGTACACCCGCGAGATCTCTGCCCCAAATTTTCCGCTACAGGTCGCCACAGGGGTGATCCCAATGCGCGCGAAGATCGCCCCTCTCCCCG
>CBIHPJ010000847.1:0-3432 GCA_966211295.1 uncultured Myxococcales bacterium
GAGGATCAACGTGCGAACGCAGAACTCGCTCGTGAAGCGCTTCGTCAGCTCGTAATTCGCGCGCAACGCCACTCGACTTCTTTCGGTCCATGCCGCTCGAGCCACTCACTCACCGCGAGGTAGCGAACCCTGACTCGCCGCCAGTTGAGGTTCTTGAACGGCTCTCCCATGGAGCGCTTCTACCGCGTGGGTGTTAGATGAGGCCGCCTTGATCCGCTTCCGCCTCGGGAACATCCCCGTCGAGATCCACGCGACCCACCTGCTCATCAGCGGGCTGATCTCGTACAGCTTCATCGGCATGAACAGGGCGGGCACCTCGTGGCCGCGGAACGTGCTGCTGAACGACTCGCACCCGCAGCACACCTCGACGCTGGTGATCGTGCTCCTCACCTGGACCGCGCTGGTCTCGTTCTCGGTGCTGGTGCACGAGCTCGGGCACGCCTTCGCAGCGCGCTTCTTCGGAGCGCGACCCACCGTTCAGCTGGTCGGCCTCGGCGGCCTGACGCGGGCGGAAGGCGAACAGCTCGAGTGGTGGCAGGACCTGCTCTTCACCCTCGCGGGCCCCGCGGCTGGTCTCGCGTTCGGCGTCTTCTCGGGGATGATCGCCATCCTCGGCAAGACGTTCCTCCCCGAGCCGGTGCTGTATTTCGCGACGGGCATCGCCATCGCGAACCTGATGTGGACGGCGCTCAACCTGCTGCCCATCAGCACCCTCGACGGCGGGCGCATCACCACCATCGTGCTCACGCGCATCATGGGCCGGCCCGGGTTCCTCGTGGCGCAGCTGCTGGCGCTCGGGTTGGCAGCGCTGTTGATGGTCTTCGCGCTGGTGAGCGGCCAGGTGCTCCTCGCGGTGCTGGTCGCGCTCATGGTCCTTCGCAGCCTGGCGATGATCGGCGCGTATCAGCGCGGTGAGCTCCCCGTGGGCCAGGCCGCGCACCCGCTCACCGCGGTGATGGAACGCGCCGAGGCGCTCTATCGAGATCGCAAACTCGCCGAGGCCGAGCTCATCGCCAGCGGTGTGATCGAGGCGGCCGACACGCACGCGCTCCTGCGAAGCCGCGCGCACATGCTGCTCGGGTGGATCGCGCTCAAGGACGGCGCGGGACGACGCGCGCTCGATCACTTCAGCCAGGTGCAGGGCCTGCTCGTGCCCGCGCACGCACTCGCGGCCGGCTTCAGTTTGATCGGCGACGAGGCGCGCGCAATTCCCCTCTGGGCCCAGGCGGCGCAGTCGGGTGATCAGCTGCTGCTTCACGAGTTCGCCGCCGCGCTGATCCGCGGAGGCCGCGAGAAGGAAGCGCGCGCCGTCCCCGGAGTGCGGATGTCGCAGGCGTTCTCCATGGCCGAGCGCGTGCTCTACGTGCGCAAAGACTTCGAGCGCGCCGCCCAGGCCGCCGAGGCTGCGTTCCACGAAGAGCCGCACCCGACGCTCGCGTACACCGCGGCGTGCGCGTGGGCGCAGGCGAATCGGCCCGAAGACGCGCTCCGCTTGCTCACCCTGGCGGCTCAGAATGGCTTCAGCAACGCCGCTGAAGCGCGCACCGACCCCGACCTGAAATCACTGCGCGGAAAGCCGGAATTCGAGGGTTGGTTGTCGTCCCTGGCCGAATCTGCCCGGGGATGACAGACCCATGACGTACCGCGTCTCCCTGTGACGAAAGGGTGACCCGCTTCGGCGTGAATGCGCATCGCGCATGACCGAAGTTCGGCCCACTCCAGCCCAGCCGCAGGACCGTCTCGACTGGAGAGCGAGTGTGCCGTTCTTTGCCTTCCACCTGGCGCTGCCGCTGGTGTTCGTCACTGGCCTCACGTGGGAGTGGGTGCTGGTGGCGATCGTCGCGTACGCGGTGCGCATGCTGGCCACGAGCGCGGGCTTTCATCGGTACTTCTCGCATCGCGCGTTCAAGATGAACCGGCTGCTCCAGTTCCTGCTCGCACTGGTCGCGCAGTCGAGCTGGCCGCGCGGCGTGTTGTGGTGGGCCACGCACGATCGTCTGCACCACAAGCAGGCAGAGACTGAAAGTGATGTGCACTCTCCGGTGCGCCGCGGTTTCTGGTGGAGCCACGCGGGCTGGTTGCTCAGCAAGCGCCACGAGGCGACGGACTACGACTCCATCAAGGAGTTCTCGCGCTTCCCCGAGCTGATGTGGCTCAACGAGCTCCCGCACCTCCCGATGCTCGCCGGCGTGGTGGTGGCGTACTGGCTCGGCGGACTTCCGGCGATCGTCTTCGCGTGCGTGGTGCCGACGGTCCTCACGTGGCACGTGACCCTGAGCCTGGGCTCGCTCTCACACCTGCTCGGCCGCCGCCGCTACCTCACGCCCGATGCGAGCCGGAACAGCTTCCTGCTCTCGCTGATCACGTTCGGTGAGGGCTGGCACAACAATCATCACCACTCGCAGGGCTCGGCACGGCTGGGCTTCTTCTGGTGGGAGCTCGATCTCACCTGGTACCTGCTCGAGCTGTTGTCGTGGGTGGGCGTGGTGCGCGACGTGCGGCAGCCGCGGCCGGAAGTTCGTGATGCCCACGTCGCGTACAGCGCTGAGGAGCTCGCGCTGTTGAAGGCGCAGGGCCGATTCGGAAAGTTCGACGCGGCGAGAGTGCCGACGCCTGCGGAACGACCTGAGTTCACCCTCTCCCTGCGCCAGCGGGGGGAGGGGCAGGGGTGAGGGGCGATCTTCGCTCAGTGCTGACGAAGATCTGATCTCACTCACGACGACGCTCTCGCCCCTCACCCCGACCCTCTCCCCGCTTCGCAGGGAGAGGGAGAGAAAGACAACGGGCCCGCCTCCTTGAGGAGACGAGCCCGTGGTCACTTCAGAAACTGTCGCGACTTACTGGCAGGCGCCGAACACCTGCACCTGGCCCATCTGGTTCGTCACGCCGCCGCAGGTGCCCGTCGCGCAGCTCGGCATGCCGCCGTCCCGGTTGCAGAACGCGTGGCACGTCGCCGCCGTCGCGTTGCCGAGGCAGATGGCGCCCTTCACGCAGTTGCCGCCGGTGTTGCCGCACATCGCGCCAACCGCCGCCGTACCCGCGGGAATGCAGCCCGGGCCGTTCGCGGTGAGCGAGCACGCATCGGTCGACGTCGCGCAGTTCTGCAGGAGCGGGTCGCACATCGCGATGTTCACGCAGGTCGCAGGACGCTCATCGGTGCCGTCGATCTGCAGGATGGCGACGCACTGGCCGTTGCTCGCCGCCGTGCAGTTGTTCGACGTGTAGCAGAACTTCACGCACGCGCCGTTCACGCAGGCCATGCCCTTGGCGCACAGGTCCGGGTTGGGGCTGCAGGCCTGGCCCTCAGTGAGGGTCCCCGCGGGAACGCAGCCGCGGAGCGTGCCGCCGCCGTCCTGGAGGGTGACGTACGAGCACTTGTCGGTCGAGTTCGGGCAGTTTTGCGAGACGATGTCGCAGGCGCCAGGGAAGCAC
>CBIHPJ010000848.1:0-3423 GCA_966211295.1 uncultured Myxococcales bacterium
CGTGCGAGCGCGGTGACCTTTCCGAGTCCGCAACCGAGATCGATGACGACATCGTCTTCATCAGCGCCGGTCTCGATGAGCGCAGCCACCACCGGCGCCAATGCGCTCGCGTGGTAGCCGATCAAGTCATCACCAGGAGGCAGTGCATTGACGTCACCTCCGATCCCAAGCCACGCCTCGAAAGCCGAGTCGCGCTCACTGGGAGCCAACTCGATGAGCCAAGAAACTCCCTCTCCCTGCGCAAGCGGGGAGAGGGTCGGGGTGAGGGGCGTCACTCCGTGACTCTTACTCCGCGTCGCGACCCTCAGCGATCCGCTGAATGATCGCGTTCTTCAGCGCAATCTTCTCAGCGTCCTGCAGCGTGCCGTCGTGATTCACGTCGAACTGCGCGACCACCGCCGCGCGCCGAGCCTGGAACGCATCGATGCGATCGTCACGCAGCGTCAGCCGCTCACCATCATCCAGCACACCGTTTTGATTCGCGTCGTACTGAGAGAGCACCTGCTGGCGGAACGCCTGGATCCTCGCCACGAAAGCGTCCTTCGCCGCCTGCTTCTCCGTCGCGTTCAACGTCCCATCATGATCGGCATCGAACCGAGCGAGCACGTTCCCGCGGATCCGCTCACAGCGCGCTTCGAGCGCATCGATCATCGCAGTGCGCTCATCACCCGAGAGCGTCCCATCGAGGTCCGTATCGAACACCCATTTCACGCGGCTGATCACGAACCCGCGCGAGGCGAGACCGAAGCGACGCGCGAGTGGGTGACCGATGCGCGCCTCGAGGTCATCACGGAGCGCCGCACGCTCCACGGGACCCAGCTTGCCGTCGCCGTTCGCGTCGTAGCGCGCGAGCACCCGCTCACGTCGAGCGCGCAGATCGCAAAACCCATCCGCATCCGTCGTGCTCTCCGGCAGCACCGCCGATTCGTCACCCACCGTGGCCACTTCAGAGATCGACTCGCCGCCCACCGCGTCAGCAGTCACGTCCCCCGACTCCTCGGCGACGGTGAGCGCAGAGCTCGCCTCTCCAACCAAGGTCTCGTCATCGGTCATCGTCCCGCCGTTGCATGCGAGCCCTCCGACCGAGAGCGCGGTGAGCGAGAGGGTGAGCAGCGTCTTGCGAAGGTTCATCATGATGTTGGTTCTCCCTGAAGTGTTCCGGCCTGCGCTGATGAACCCGGGACGTCTCAAAGAGTTGCGGGGCTCCCCGAAGTCACTGATCACCCACGGTTTTCCGCTTGGGAGGCCACTCACTCCGTGCTGGGCTTTCACTCATTCCCCCCGCGCTTGGCCGTCTCTGCATCCTGCTGCTGCTCGTGAGCGCTCCTGCGTTCGCTGAAGTGACGCGCGTGAACATCGGCATGCACGTGGTGCACCTGCGCAGCGTCGACTCGCGCACCGAGAGCTTCTACGCAGACCTCTATCTCTGGGTTCGTTTCCCCGCGTCGATCGATCAACAGCGCGCGCAGGACATCATCGAGAAGCTCGAGCCGGTGAACGGGAAGTTCGACTCGAAGGATCTCACCGACGACAAGGTGGTCGGGGACGAGCGCTACGTCTGCTACCGCGTGACCGGCACCTTCTTCTTCGTGCCCGACTTGAAGAAGTACCCGTTCGACACGCAAGTCCTGCCGATCACCATCGAGAACGCGACGCTCGATCGCGATGATCTGATCTGGGTCGACGACACGGTCAGCTACGAGAAGACCGGCGCTGATCCGAAACGCTGGGGCGTGGGCGAGTCGGTGATGATCCCCGACTACGCGCTCAAGCAAGTGCAGCGCGACGTGATCCAGGCGAACTACGCCACCACCTTCGGAGATCCGAGCCGCGACCCGAAGGGCACCCACTACTCCCGCTTCTCACTGAGAGCGTCCTTCGAGCGCGAGTACTGGAGCTACGCCTTCAAGATCCTCATCCCGCTGCTGATCATCTTGATGATGGCGTACCTCGTGTTCTTCCTGCCGCCCGCGCAGCTCGACACCGCCGCGTCCGTGGCGATGACCGCGCTGCTCTCGTGCATGGCCTACAACGTGGCCGTCAGTCAGAACATGCCGGAGATCGGCTACCTCGTTCTCTCCGACAAGTTCTTCATCGCGACGTACGTGCTGCTGCTCGTCACGCTCGCGCAAACCTTCCTCTCTTTCATTTTGGACACGAACGGAAAGCCCGACGCGGCGCTGAAGCTGGATGTCGCTTCGCGCTGGGCTTTCCCGTTCCTGGTCGCCGCGATCTTCGGCGGCTTCATTGCGAGCGTCTGATGAACACGTTGTTGCTGATGATGGTGCTCGCGCAGGACCCGATGACGGTCGAGCAGGCCGTCGACCCCGTTCCCGAAGTGAAGGACGAGGAGAAGAAGGAGCCCACCGACTGGTTCCACGGCGTGCACCTCACCGGGGAGTGGGGCGGCGCGCGCACCTGGCTCGAGGATCACGGCGTCACGTTCGACGTGATCTACGCGACCGAGATCTTCGCCGACGCCTCATACCCGAGCGCGGGAAACAACTCGGCCTTCACGGGCCATCTCGACGTCGCGATGACACTCGACACCGAGGGACTCGGACTGTGGCCAGGCGGCACCTTCTACGCGGTCGGCCAGCTGAACCACGGCGTTGGCATCAACACCCTCGTTGGCTCCACCAGCGAAGTGAGCAACATCGAGGCAATCCCATACATCCAGCTCGGTGAGTTCTTCTACGAGCAGCAGCTGTTCGACGAGAAGATCACCGTGCGGCTCGGCAAGCAGGACGCGAACCGCGAGTTCGGCACGCCGCGCTTCGGCGGCAACTTCATCAACAACAACTTCGGTCTCATTCCCTCCACGCCTTTCCCCTCGTACCCGACGAACGGACTCGGAGCGCTGCTCCTGGTGAAGCCAGTGGAGTGGCTCGCGTTGCGGGCGATGTTGATCGAAGGAAAGCCGCAGGTCGGGAGCTTCGGCTTCGACACCGCTTTTCAGCCCGACGCCGGACACTTTCTGATCTTCGGGGCCTCGGCGAAGCACACCTTCGGTCCGAACGATCGCAACACCGGCACCAGCAGCGCGGGCTTCTTTCGCCAGCAGGGACCGATGCCCGATCTCACCGACGACTCGGACCAGCCGCGCACCTTCGACAGCAATTACGGCTTCTACGCGCAGCACGACGAGCGCCTCTTCCTTCACCCGGAGAACAAGGACGATCCTCGCTGCTTCACGTGGATCACTCGCTTCGGCTGGTCGCAGCCCGATCGAACCGCGATGCCGCTCTTCGTGGGCAGCTCGCTCGCCTTTCATGGAATCGGCAGCCGTGAGGACGACACCGTCGGCGTCGGGTTCGGCTACTTCACCGTCGCGCAGCAGCAGAACGGGACGCCGGGACCAGGCTCAGAGTTCTTCGTGGAGGCCTTCTACAAGTGGCGCCTCACGCACTTCATCAGCCTGCA
>CBIHPJ010000849.1:0-3421 GCA_966211295.1 uncultured Myxococcales bacterium
ACGCTGATGAAGAGGGCGGCGGCGTAGAGCGAGTTGCCCAGGAAGAAGAAGAGCCAAACAGCCACCGACTGCATCGTGCCGGTCGAGCCCACGCCGACGGGTTCGAGGGGCAGCTGGTAGTCGCCGTGGATGAACAGCGACCAGACCTCGGGGAAGACCTCACCGAAGTCGTACCTGAGCGCCTCCGTGATCGGCACCCCGAAGAGGTGGTACGAGATCATGTCTCCGCCGCCGGGGTAGTAGTACGTGTAGACGAGGATCAGCCCGATCGCCGCCGCCATGTGGGCAACGAAGCTCCGGTTCAACAGCCGCTGCTCGAATGACAGAGTGTGCCGCCGCAGCACGACCTGGTGAATCCCAAAGCCGATGAGGAGCACCAGCGGTGCGAAGATCAGATCTTCCATGGCTTCACGGGCGGTAAGTCTCCTCTGATGCGACCCCTATTCGAAATCTTCGGTCGCTGGCCAGCGTGGGAAGAGGCGGTGGTGCGCCATGGCCTCGCCGCTTGGGTCGCCGATGAGCTGGCGGCTGCTTCGCGCCCGGTGCCCCCTTCGATTGGGCAGGCCGCTCGCGGCCAGGTCGCGAACGGGGTCAAACTCAAGCGACTGACGATGTCGGTCCTCGATGCTCTCGCTCGCGTGGGAGTCACCCCGGTGCTGCTCAAGGGCTTCGGGCTCGCTTCTCGCCTCTACCCGGAGCAGCCGTTCGCGCGGCCTGCCTCGGACGTCGACGTTCTGGTGCTTCCTGAAGAGGTCCCGCGCGCCGAGTCAGCCCTGGCGACGCTCGGCCTCCGCCTCACGAAGGTTCCCGGCGTGGAGGACGTCTACGAAGAACACCACCATCGTCCGTGGAGTGGTCCCGCGGGTCTGGTCGAGCTCCACTTTCGCCTCTTCTCTGGCTTCGGAACGCTGGTCTTCGACGATCGACAGGTTCGCGCCCGCACGAGGCTCGCGAAGTTCGAGGGGCGGGAAGTCCGATGGCTCGACGCTGAGGACGAGTTTCTCTACCTCGCCACGCACGTCGCCAATCACGCGTTCCTGCGCATCTCGTGGCTGGTCGACCTGGAGCGGTACCTGCGTCTGGGGCCCCAACTCGACTGGGGCGTGATGAAGGAACGCGCCACGGCCGCGGGCTTCGTGGTCCCGTTCACGACGGCGCTCGAGGTGTTGTCTCGCGTTCTGGAGGTCGAGCTTCCTCTCGCGGCACGTGAGGCCTTTCCGGTCGCCCTTCCTCGCCGCTCTCTCGACGCGCGAATCTTCTCGAGCAAGAGGGTGGTGGACGCGCGGTGGTCGAATGATCCGCTCGGCGCGTTTCTGCTTCGGCTTTATCTCGTCGAGTCTCCGCGCCAAGGTGCGCGCTACTTGTTCGAAGGCGCGAAGCGGTTCGCACGCCAATGGCGGGGAGGCTGATGGCGAAGTCCGATCAAAGCCGGTGGTGGCTCGCAGCGGAGGCCTGCCTGGGTCTCTCGTTGCTCGTCACTCCGTGGTCTTTCGGCGGCGCGCCAGCATGGACGCTGTGGCTGGTAATCTCGCTCGGCGCAGCGTCGATGATGTTGTGGACGGTAGGGGCGAGCCGCAATCACCGACGCTGGTCGTTTCACCCGGTGCTGCTGCTCCCACTCGCCGGGATGCTCGTCTGCGTGGTGCAGTTGGTGCCGCTTCCTCCGGCACTGCTGGCGCTCGTCTCCAGCCCTGCACACGAGCTGAGGGAGTTCGCGCTGGCGCCGCTCGGTCTCGAGAGTTGGCGCCCCGTGTCGCTGGATCCGCCATCGACCGCACGTGCCCTAGCTCGAATGACAGGTCTGGGCGCGATGTTGTTCGTCGGCCTGGAGTTGGGCCGCCTCGAAGGTCCTCGCTTCCGCTTGCTCGCGTGGCAGGCGCTGGTGGGCGTGAGCATCGCCCTCACGGGACTGGGTCACATGCTCGCGAGTGCCGAGGCGCTCTTTGGAGTGCATCACTTCGTCGCCAACCTGAGCCTGCTGACTCCCTTCGGGAACACGAACCATCTGGCGGCGTATCTCGCGCTGAGCGCGACGGTGGCGTTGGGGCTGGCGCTGGGGACCAAATCGCGGGACGCCGCGATCGGTTGGGGCGCGGTGGCGCTGACCTGCGGGCTGGCGGTGTTCCTCTCGTTCTCTCGCGGAGGAATTCTCACCTTCGTCGCGACCTGGGCGTTGGTGGGCGCGGCGGTGCTGGCGCAGCGCGGAGGCGGCATTCGCTCCGTGATCCCCTGGGTGTTGATCGGAGCGACGGTCGCCTTCGCGGCGTTGCTGGCCTTCGAGCAGTTGGTCGCGCGCGCGGAGACAGTGAGCACGGTGGAGAAGCTCCGTTCGACGAAGGTGGAGCTGTGGCCGATGTTGTGGCGAGGGGAGTCGATCACCTGGCTTCTTGGGATGGGCGCGGGAGCGTTCGAGCTGGGCTTCACGCGTTGGCAGACTGAGCAGCTCGACGTCACGTTTACCCACCCCGAGAACATCGCGTTTCAATGTCTCGCAGATTGGGGGCTGCCACTCACGTTGGCGCTCCTGATCCTCGCGGTGGTGATCGTTCGACGTGGGTGGGTTCGCGTCTACGCCTTGCCTCTCGAGCGGACCGTGTTGCTCGGCGTCGTCGGCGTGCTGCTCCACGACATCTTCGACTTCTCGCTCGAGCTGCAGGCGTTGGCGGTCTCGAGCTCCGTGCTGCTCGGCCTGGTGCTCGGAGCAGGTGCGCAAGACGAAGAACGCCGCAACGTCGAGTGGCACGGCCCCATTCGCGCGGCCGCGCTGCTCGCGCCCGCTTTCGTCGCGCTTTGGTACGGGTTACCCGCGCACTCGGCGGCCGAGGCGAAGTTGGGCCAGGCGATCACGGAGCAGCGACCGGTTGAAGACGTGAAGCGCCTCGCGGTGCAGCTGATTGATCGGCACCCGTCCGACTGGGTTCTGTACGCATCGGTTTCTTCGGACTTCGCGCGACGCGCCGATCCCCGCGAGACGTTGGCGTGGGTAAACCGGCTCCTGTTCTTGCGCCCGAACGACGCACACGCGCACATCGCAGCCGGCAACGCGTTGCTCAGGCTCGGCCAGCCGCTGCAGGCCCTCGGTGAATTCAAGTCGTCGTGGGAGCTCGGTGATCGGTCCTCGGTGCCGCTCGCGTTGGCGGTGGCGCTGAAGCACGGGGCGCTCGACCGGTTGTTGATCGATCAGCCTGACCACCTCACTGATCTGTGGCTCAGGCTTCATGCCCAGGGCCGTGGTGCGGAGGCGGGAGCGTTGCTCGCCTCGGTCGAAGTGAGCCCGGTCGGCGACGAGGTCAGGGCGGAGGCGGCGGTGCTCAAGGTTCGCCAGCAATCGGAATCGGGAGATCCCGCGGCGGCGCTCGCTGCCTGGGACGCGTTGCCGGAGAGCGAGCGGCAGAAGCCTCCGCAGCAACTGGTGCGAGTG
>CBIHPJ010000850.1:0-3402 GCA_966211295.1 uncultured Myxococcales bacterium
GGCAGCACGATTCCCTCGCTCGTCGGGAAGTTCGTGTTCGGTGATTACGGCTCGGGCCGGATCATGAACGTCGAGCCGGATGGGATGGGCGGCAATTCGGTCAATCAGCTCATCGATACGAACTTCGCGATCTCGAGCTTCGCGCAGCTCGCGGATGGCGAGGTGTACGTGCTCGACATCGCGACGGGCCGCGTTCACAAGTTGGTGCCGATGGGAGCGATTCCGCCGGACACGTTCCCTCAGCTGCTTTCACAGACGGGATGTTTCCAGGCGAGCGATCCTCGGGTGCCAGTCGCCGCGATGATTCCCTTCGATGTGAACGCTGCGCTCTGGAGCGATGGCGCGTCGAAGGAGCGATTCCTCGCGATCCCTGACGGCACGACGATCACGGTGACTGCGTCGGGTGACTTCGATTTCCCGAATGGGACGGTGCTCGCGAAGACGTTCAGCATCAGTGGCAAGCGTGTGGAGACACGGTTGTTCATGCGGCACATGAACGGGAACTGGGCGGGCTACTCGTATGAGTGGAACGATCAGGAGACTGAGGCGACGTTGCTCCCCGGTGCGAAGTCGCGCGTGGTCGGATCGCAGACGTGGAATTACCCGAGCCGCGGGCAGTGCATGGTGTGCCACACCGCGATCGCGGGCCGTTCGCTCGGGCCGGAGATTGGTCAGCTGAACAAAGACCTCACGTATGCGGCGACGGGCCGCACGCGGAATCAGCTCGCGACTCTCGACGGACTGGGGTTCTTCAGCGCTGCGCTGCCGGGTCCGGTGGCGACACTCGCTCGGTATGAGCCTCCGTTTGGGACGGGCGCGCTCGAGGATCGTGCGCGCGCGTATCTGCATGCGAACTGCTCGGGCTGTCACCAGCAGGGCGCGGGTCAGGGCCCGGCGGATTGGCGGTACTCGTTGTCATTCAAGAACACGAACTCGTGCAACGTGGCGCCGACGAACGGGACGCTCGGGATCACGGGAGCGATGTTGATCGCGCCGGGTTCTCCATCGACGAGCATCGTGTCGCGGCGGATTCATGCGTTGAATTCGAATCGCATGCCGCCGCTCGGCACCGTGCTCGAAGACACCGCGGGTACCGCGCTGATTGATCAGTGGATCACGTCGATCACCGCGTGTCCGCCGTGAGCATGTACGACGATTGTCCCGACCACCGCCTGCCTGCCCTGAGTGTGTGTGACAGCTGCGTGCGCCCGCTCTGTCGCAAGTGCAAGGCGACGCGGTCTCGCTGTGCTGAGTGCCGCGCGGCAGGCGCGAAGGAGAACTCCAGTGCTCACGTTCCCGGGCCGTCGGGCGCCAGCTCGGGCGTCCTCATGTTCATCGTCCTGGGGCTCCTGGGCATCATGCTCGTGGTGAATTGGAAGGGCTGCCCCGCGATGCCGAAAAACATCACCTGGCTGAAGTCACCGAAGGAGCGTTGAGGTTCCGCCCTCAGTCGCTCGCGAGTTGAGAGCAGCTTGCTCCGCAGCCGTCGCAGGACGGAACGTCGAGTAGGGGTACCACCAGCCGTCCTGCCAATCCCAATCGTCGGGCATGTACGGGCTTTGTCCGTACTCGGGAAAGAGCCTGATGTCGGCGAGCGGCGTGTCGGGCTGCGCCGCGATCCATTCCTTGGGGCCGAAGGTCGCGTGGTCCAGGTTCAGACGCACGACGTACAGCCGGTACAGATTGCCGGCACCGATGATGCCCAGCTCCGCTTCGAGTCGACCCAGGCGTTCGCTCGCGTTTTCCGCGTTCGGCTTCGTGGCCGGTCGCCACTGCGTATGCGCGCGGCCCAACAGCGGTGGTCCGCCGAGGCCCGAATGAACCGTGATGAGCAGAGGCGCGCCTTCCTCATCGCGCCCGTTCCCGCGCTCGACTCGGCACGCCAGCTTGAGGTCTTCGGCGACGAAGAGCGCGTCCAGCAAGGCCAGCGGCAGGGCAGACAGGTCGGGCGCGGCGGGTGAGGGAGCACTCTGCGCTGGGGGCAGAGGGCCCGGCGAGGGCAGCGTCGCCGGTGGCGGCGAAGCGGAGAGCGGCGAGGAGACGACGTGAGGCTTCGTCATGCGAAGCGCCCGCTCCCAGGGAACTCGAGTTGCCTCGAGCACTCGGCGGATCTCGGCGAGGTCCGCGCCACGCACCGCCGCCGTCCACGCGGGCGCGAGCTCGAGCACCCACGGGCACGGTCCGGAAGCGACGAGCCCGAGGCCATCGTCGTAATCATCCATCTCGATGACGAGTGAGCAGCCCTCGGGCAGTCCCGAGGCTGTCCAGGAGTCGTAGCTGCGCATGCCCATCGAGGGCGACTCCGACGCGCTCGAGTGAAACCGAACCGAGTGCTCGGCGTTGCCCCGCGTCCACCACGCCGAACCACCGCCACAGCCATACGCCGAGCGGATGTTGTCTTCTTCCTCCAGCACCACGTCAGGTGGATCGAACGAAGGCTCGAGGTGCGCGCCCAGGGCCCGAACGAGCTCGAACATCAGCGTGTACTGCACGCGTCCCTGGAGCTTCTGCTCGATGGTGGCGTGGCCGACGAGCTCGAGCCGAGGGTCGAACGCGCCCTCGAAGACGCCCTTGAGCCACGGGGAGTCAGCACCGATGCGACGTACCGCCGCGGGCCACTGCGCCACCTCGGCTCGGTGCGAGGCGATCGCCTGCTCGAGCTCCGGGCCGGACAGTGCGTCCAAGGACTGACACAGCGTCGACCAGCGCTCGGGCGTCATGTCGGCGCCGAAGCGTAGCTCAGCGCTTCTCGTTCACGACCGAGCGCCGTACTTCTGCGCGAAGAACGGCTCCATCGCGCGCAGCAGGCCGTCGACGTCCGCGAACTGCGGCACCGAGATGCGGCACAGCTGCACATTGTCCTTCTTCTGCGCCGCCTTCACCTCGGCCGAGAGCGAGCCCTGCGTCGATTCCTGCGGATTGATCACGTAGAAGTAATCGGGCTTCCCGTCGCCGGTGGACTGGCCGTAGCTGACGCGGCTCTTCACCAGCGTGGGCGCGGTGCGGAGCAGGAAGTCGACGAACTCATCGACGAGGTCGGGGAACGTCGTGGGCGCCGCAGGCAGGTAGAACGACATGAGGCCGCTGCCGAGGCCCTGCGCCACCTGCTCCGGGGTGCTCGCGTAGAGCGTCACCTCGTGGCCGTGCTTGCGCAACGCCGTGCGGATGCCGTCGGCGAGCCTCAGGGTATGCGCGCAGATGGTCTGCAGGCGCGGACGTAGATCGCCGAGCCCCTCGTGCAGGTGCACCAGCTGCGCAGGCTTCGCGAAGGAGTCCGCGTCGCTCCCCAGCGCACGCGCCCGTTCGACGATCCGCTGCGCCAGCGCGTCGTCGGCACACGCCACCACGCCGAGCGTCGACTTGCCCTTGGTGAAGTACTTGGACCCGCTCTTCACCAGCAGG
>CBIHPJ010000851.1:0-3402 GCA_966211295.1 uncultured Myxococcales bacterium
AGAGCGGAGTGGTGTGGGATCTCCACCTCAGGTGGTGCGGCGAGCTTCCACGCCTCACGCCTAACCTCATGAGCTGACGTCACTTTCCGGCGGTCCGGAGCTTGCGTTGCCTCGCGCGCGTGCGCGCTCCATGGGCTGTCATTCTGCTGCTGGCGAACGGGTGCACCGGCTTCATCGACGGGCCTCCGATCTTCTCGCTCAATTCGGACGACGCGCAGGAGGTCTCGACCTCGGGCCTGCGCCGCCTCTCGCGCGTTGAAGTCGACGCCACGGTGCGCGATCTCCTCGGTGACGATCAGGGACGCGGTCGCCGACTCCTTCCCGCGGACTCGACCGATCCCTTCGACAACGACTACCGGCTGCAGACCGCGTCGGGCGCGCTCGTGGAAGCCGCTGAAGCACTCGCGGTCGAGCTCGCCGATGCCGCGCTCGCCGATTCTCAACTCCGCGCGCGGCTGTTGCCCTGCCAGCCCACGGGACCCAACGACGTCGCCTGCCTGCGCGCGTTCGTCGACAGCTTCGGTCGCCGCGCCCTGCGCCGTCCGCTGAGTGAAGAAGAGATCGAACACTTCATGACGCTCCAGCCGTACTCGG
Organism: uncultured Myxococcales bacterium; assembly: GCA_966211295.1. Taxonomy (GTDB): domain Bacteria; phylum Myxococcota; class Myxococcia; order Myxococcales; family Myxococcaceae; genus Archangium_A. The sequence goes on from CBIHPJ010000851.1 coordinate 595, forward strand.
TGGAAGCGGCGGACTTCGACTTCGGCGTGAAGCTCGTCATCCGCGCGATGCTGCAGGAGCCCGCTTTCCTCTATCGCGTGGAGCTCGGCGAACCGGTGAGCGGTCAGCCCGGCATCTTCCGCCTGTCCCGCTACGAGCTCGCGACGCGCCTCTCGTACTTCCTCATCGGCACTACGCCTCCAGATTGGCTCCTCGACCAGGCCACCGCGGGCGAGCTCGACACGAAGGACGGAGTGAAGGCTGCGGCGAACCGGCTGCTCACCGATCCGCTCGCGAAGGAGCAGGTCGAGCGCTTCCACGCGCTGTGGCTCGGTTACCACCGCCTCCCTCATGCCATCGCGCTCACCACCGCGATGCAGCAGGAGAGCGACGCGCTGGTCGATCGCATCGTCTTCACCGAGAACAGCGACTACTTCACGCTCTTCACCTCGAGCGAGTCGTTCGTGAACGCGACGCTCGCCACGCAGTACGGCCTCAGTGGCTTCACGGGCGGCACGGGCTTCCAATGGCTCCCGTACGGCGCAGCGCCGCGCAAGGGACTCCTCTCGCACGGCTCGGTGCTCTCGCAGGGAACGAAGTTCGCCGACTCCAGTCCCACGCAGCGCGGCATCTTCGTGAGGAACCGGCTGCTGTGTCAGGAGATCCCGCCGCCTCCTCCGGGCGTGAACGTCGACGAAGCGCCGACCTCGACCTCTCCCTGCAAGAAGGCGCGGTACCAGGCGCACACCAGCGGCGGCTGCAAGAACTGCCACGACACCATCGACCCCATTGGCTTCGGTCTCGAGCGGTTCGATCGCGAGGGCCGCTACCGCACCACCGACGACGGGCTCGCGAATTGTCCGATCGAGGGCGAGGGCAAGGTGGTGGGCTCTCCAGCCGGTGACCTCACGTTCAACGGTGCTGACGGGCTCGCCGATGCGCTCATCGCCAGTGGCGCCTTCGAGAAGTGCGTGGTGACGCAGGTGTTCCGCTTCTCGCAGGGCCGCCGCGAGGGCGCGAACGACATTCCCGGAATCCTCGCGCGCACCGACAGCTTCAAGGCGGGCCAGCGGAACTTCCAGGCGCTGCTGCTCGACATCGTGAGCGACGAGACCTTCGGTTTCCGGCGCGAAGAGGAGGCGAACTGAAATGGGTACGCGACTGAGCCGGCGGCATCTCCTCAAGGGGCTGGGTGGCGTGGCGGTGAGCCTGCCGCTCCTCGAGATCATGCTCGACGGGAAGGCGTTCGCGCAGGCCGCGCCCAACCCGCCCAAGCGCTACCTCGTCTTCTTCGACGGGCAGTCGCTCGGCGCCGATGGTGATCCGCTCGACAACGACTTCGTGCCGAACACCGTGGGGCGGAACTACGACCTCAAGTCGGCGATCGCGCCACTCGGAGCGCTGAAGGACGAAGTCTCAGTCATCTCCGGTCTCAAGATTCCCTGGGCGGCGGAGAACGGGGGGGCGATTCCCGCGGGCGGACGGCGCGATGGCTTCCACGTCTCCACGCTCTCTCCGCTGCTCGCGGGAGTGCGATCTCCCTCGGGCACCACCTCGGGCGGCCCGACCTCGGATCAGCTCGTGGCGAACGCGATCGCGGGGAGCACCGCGTTCCCTGCGCTGACGTACCGCGTGCAGGCCGATTGGTATCTCTCGGTGTCGGCGCCGTACGGCCGCGAGATGATCTCGTACAAGACGGACTCCGCGGGCCGCGTGGTCGCGGTGCCGCCGCAGGTGAGTCCGCGGCAGGCGTGGCAGGCGCTGTTCTCGAACTTCACTCCCACGGGCCTCGACGCTGCCGCGCGCGCGAAGTTGGAGATGGAGCTCCGCGCGCGGAAGAGCGTGCTCGACCTGGTGCGCACGGACACCGAGAAGCTGGTGCCGAAGCTGGGCACGGCAGATCGGCAGCGGCTGCAGCGTCATCTCGACGAGCTCCGCGATCTCGAGCGGCGCGTGGCGACCATCGCGCCTCCGCAGACCTCGGCGTGCATGCGCCCCAACGATCCGGGAGCGGATCCCGCGGTGGGAACTCCGCAGGGGAACAACGGCACCGACAACACCTACGCGCAGAACCTCGGGTACTCGAACGAAGAGACGCGCGCCCAGTTGTTCGTCGACCTGATTCACCTCGCGATGGTCTGCGATCTGACCCGCGTGGCGTCGCTGCAGATGACGATGTTCCAGTCGCACCTCAACATGTACGCGCTCACGGGGCAGGCGACCGACTGTCACGAGCTCGGCCACGGCGGAGCGCCCGGCGGCACGATGGCGCTCTCCAAGGGCATCGCGTGGCACGTGAAGCACTTCGCGAGGCTGGTGCAGAAGTTCAAGGATACGCCCGAGGGCAACGGGAACATGCTCGACAACAGCGCGCTGGTGTACCTGCTCGAGGGTGGCCACGGCTGGGACCCTGAGGGGTTGAAAGACAACAGCTCGCACTCCACCGAGAACATGGCGTGCATGCTCGCGGGACGCGCGGGCGGGTTGTCGCCCGGTCAGCACGTGGTCGCTTCGGGCATGCATCCCGCGAACGTGATCGTCACCGCGATGAAGGCGGTCGGCGTGAACACGAATCAGCTCGGCGAAGTGAGCGGCGACATTCCGCAGCTTCGGGGCTGAGGCTCCACTGCCTCCGGGATGCGCTGAGGGAGCCGGGGCCGGTACACGCAGCGAGTGAGCTTCGTTCACTTCGAGCCCGACCCTGCCGTGGTGCCGTGCATCGGCTGCCACCAGCGCATCCTCGAGGAGGATCTGGTCAAGGTGAGTTGCGACCAGATCTACGCTCCCTCGGCCTACTTTTGGTACCCGTTTCACTTCTGGTGCGTCTGC
>CBIHPJ010000852.1:0-3399 GCA_966211295.1 uncultured Myxococcales bacterium
GACAGTGGTACAGGTCACTTGATGCGGTGGGTCTTCGTCAGCGCGGTTCTGTTCCTCGGGTGCGAGAAGATCTGCCCGCGCCCTGAGCAGCTCACCGGCCTCGACGGCGGCCCCTCGCGCTGCGTGCAGAACACCGACTGTCCCCGCCCCTCGAGCGTGCTCGTGTGCGGAGAGAATCTCGACGAGAAGCGCGACTGCATCGCGTGCGTCGAGAGCAACTGCGTGCGCTACCACCCGGACGCCTGCCCATGAGACGCCTCTTCGCCATCGCGCTCCTCACGCTGGGCGCCTGCCGCAAGGACGACGCGCCCGCGCACCTCGAGCGTGCCCGCAGCGCGCTCTTCCAGCAGAAGCCCGACCTCGCGCTCAGCGAATACAAGGCGACGCTCGATCTCCTCGATCGCGACACCAGCCCGCAGAGCAACCTGTACCGCGCTCGCGCGCTCCGTGGAGCCGCCGATCTCTACGCCTTCCAGCTCAACGATCCGCGCCGCGCCGTCGAGGTGTACCGCGAGCTGATCACCGTCACTCCGGAAGCGCCCGAGACGCTCGAAGGCCGCGTGCATCTCGCCGAGCTCCTCTGGCACCAGTTCCGCGACTTGCGCGGCGCGATCGCCGAGTACACCTCCGCACTCGCGCGCAATCCGCCGCAGTCGGCAGAGATCTCCTTCACCGTCGCCAAGCTGTACTTCGAGCTGCAGGACTACGAGCAGTGCCAGCTCGAGGCGAGCAAGGTGACCCAGAAGTTCGAGACCAGCGCGTTCGTCGACGACGCCCTGTACCTGCGCGGCCAGGCGCTCGCGATGATGGATCGCAAGCCCGAAGCGCAGCGCGTGTTCAACGATCTGCTCGATCGTTTCCCCGAGTCCGAGCTGCGCGCCCACACCCTGGTGGAGCTGGGCCGCATCAAGGCTGACCAGGGCGATCCTGAAGGAGCGATCGAGCTCTGGGTCACCGCGCTGAAGACGCACCCCACTCCGCAGGCGGTGCAGCAGCAGATCTCGCTGGTGCGCGGCCGCCTGCGCGCCACCACGCCCCGCACCGTCGGCGACGCCACCGCGGCGTTCGATTGGGACAAGTACCCCGTATACGAGCGGCGCGGCGACGCAGAGACCACGCGTGGCCCCCCTGCGAAGACCTCCGCCGAGGCCGTCGGTGGCACCGCCGAAGAGGCGCAGCGCGAGCTGAAAATGCCAGCGGAAAATGCGCACCCTGCCGAGAAGACCCCTGATCTCAGCGGAGGCACCAAGGCTCCGCAGGAGTAGGCTGTCGCGCCATGCGATGCCTCCTCCTCTCGTTGGCGATGTTGAGCAGTGTGGGCTGTGCAGGATTCAAGGCCGTCGATCGCGGCGACTGGCGCCTCGTGTACGTCGACTCCGCCAAGCGTGACGCGGAAGCGCCGCGCGAAGTGATCACCCGCGACGCCTACGAAGCCGAAGTCACCGAGGGCACGCGGCGTGGTTGGGAACCGCCTCCGGGCTACACGTTCCCGCTCCTCCATGAGACCGACAAGATCGGCATGAAGGTCGGCGAGGTGATGGGCTTCCGCGTGGACGAGGGAAACGCCGCCGAGCTCTTCGTCGATGGCGGCAACCTGCAGCTCTTCTGGGGTGAAGTGGAGAAGAAGGACGGTTGGAAAGGCGACACCGACGTGACGGTCAAAGAGTCGGTGCTCTTCGTGAAAGCGAAGAAGGCCGGTCCCGCGGCGCTGCGCCTGGTGCGAGGGCAGAGCACGAAGGACGTCGCGGTGACGGTGAAGTGAATCGAGTAGCGCTCGCGCTGCTCACCCTCTGCGCTTGCAGCAAGGAGCGCCCCGATCCCCGCATCGGAGAGCTCACCTCTCCCGTTCACATCACCGTTCGGGTGATCGACGCGCCCCTGGAGAAGGACTGCCAGGGCACGATGTACGAGCAGCTCAAGTGCACCTTCACGCGCGCAGACCGAATCGGCTGCACGTATGTGGAGATTGGCGACGCCGCGGAGAAGCCAGAGCTGAGCAAGACGCCTGACTCACGCCGCTGCAACACCATCAGCGGCACCATGCGCACCGTGCTCACGCAAGTGATCGCGAAGAAGGCGACCATCACGCTCGACGCCTCGGGGCGCAGAGCGGTGATCGAGCTCCCTGACGCAGCGCACGTAATCTACCTGCGCAAAGGCGAGCTGGTGGTGCACCGCAAACTGTGGGACTTCGGCCCGTCGCCCTCGAGCTCTCTCAGTCTCGCGCTCGGAGGTCTCGGCCCCATCGGTCCTCTCGCCACGCCCGGCGTCATCGATTGGAAGCGCGTGCCGCCTTTCCTCTCGGTGATGGACAACGGGCTGCTGCTCAAGGTGCCCGAGGACGAGCTCGATGCGCTGCTCGCCGAGTCGCCTGACGGCAAGGCGCATCTGAAGTCAGCGCTGATCTCGCTCGCCAGCTCCGCCGATCTCGAGGGCGAGGGATGGGCCCGCGCGGTCTCGAAGCTCGACGACGCGGATCGCAAGGAGATCCGAGACGAGCTGGTGAGCGCGGTCGCCAATGGTTCGGGTGGCGCGCTCGATTGGTTCGAGACGCATCCTGAAGAACAGAAGGCCGACTACATCAATGCGCTGGCCGAGGCCGCTGAGAGTGAGACGTTCGAGCTCTCCGACGTGCTGCCGCAGTTGCTGAAGCTCGATCCCAAACGCGCGGAGACCATCGCCTGTGAGCACTTGCAGCAGCGCTGGCACGAGTACGGCAACGCGCCCTACGAGTACGACTACTACCCGCCCAACTCCGCCGCGCTCGCGGTACTGGTGAAGCAGAAGACTCAGTGCCCCTGGGTGGTGCCGCTGCTGATGCGCACGCCCTGTGGAGACGAGCTTCGCTGCGATCCTGATCTCGACGACGACGTCCCCACGCCACTGTGCACCGATGCGCAAGCGGCGAAGGCGATCCGCCGCGCGCTCGATCCCAACTTCGAGCTCTCGGACGAAGAAGCGTCCGAGCTCGATTCCGATTGGGGAAAACTCCTCGTGGCGTCCGCGAGACAGCAAGGCCCGCTGCCTTCTGAGCTGCTGCGCGCCGATGAGCGGCGTCTCTACAAGCAGCTCTACACCTTCAAGGGACACGAAGAAGACGACGCCTGCCGCAACGTGAGTCCCGGAGTGGTGGACTGGGCGTGCAAGCTGCCGCTCTCGATCAACACCGCGAATTACGAGAGCTGCACCATCGTGCTCGACGACGCGAAGAAGACGATGACGCTCACCGCGCCGCCCGTCGAAGAAGACGAGTGATCAACTTCCCGCGTCGAGCGCGTCGAGCATCTTCAGGAGCGGGGAACCGGGTGGCCTGGGCTTGAACGAGAACGGGTAGACGACGATCTGCGACCCACACCTCACCCATTCCACCCGCGGCCACGAAACGAACGAGACGATAGC
>CBIHPJ010000853.1:0-3393 GCA_966211295.1 uncultured Myxococcales bacterium
AGCGGATAGCGATGTCTCTCCAGCCAGTCGTGCAGCCTGAAGAGGGCCTGCCGGTAGTTGTCGCACGTCGAGCGCTTGTGCGTGGGCCTAAGCGAATCGATGAATTCCTGTGCAGGGCCAGGAAGGAAACGGACGGGACGACTCATCGAGCCGCTCGATACCGACGCTGGATGACGGCTGATGCACGGCCGTACTCAGCCGCGATGTCCGTCATCGAGAGGTTGATGTATTGAAGCGTCGTCTCTGCGTAGGCGTGGCCCATCAGCCTTTGAAGAGTCGGCAGACGTACTCCCGCGCGAGCCATGTCCGTGCCGAAGGTGTGGCGAAAGCGATGTGCGTTCGCGTTGTGCACTGCACTGCCGCGGCGTCGGTAGCGAAAGAGGCTGCGAAGACCGGCGGAGGTCATCGGTCTTCCTCGCTTCCGCCCCTTGAGGACGACAAAGAGATTGGTCGAGTTGGTCTCTTCGGGACGCTCTAGCTCCACGTACCGAGCGATCAGCCGACTCAGCATCTCTGGCAGAGGGAGCGACCGTTCTCTCCCTCCCTTTCCTCGGACCCGAAGTCGGAGTTCCTCAAACGAGACGTCGTCGACTGAGAGCAGCAGCACCTCGCGCGAGCGCAGACCGCACAGCAACATCAGGTAGACGATCGACAGGTCGCGATACCTTCGGATGCCACCGACGTATTGGTGCACCTGCTCTCGAGACAGCGGTTCGATGAGCGTGCGCGGGACCTTCACCCGCAGCGCCACTCTGCGCAGCGGGCGCAGGACATGGATTCCAAGCCTCCTGTCTCGGCCTCTTCCTCGGTAGTAGCCGGAAGCAGTCCGTCGCTCTGGCTCCTTCCCGCTCACATGACGGATGAGAAGACGGCACGTCGACAGTCGCCGGTTGATGGAGCGCGGCTTCGCGCCTTGCTGCCGCTGAGCGTCGATGTACTCGAGCAGCGCTGGCTCATCGATCGTGGTGAGTTCCAGCTTCTTGGACGCGAGCCATCGGAAGAGGACGACGAGGTCGTGCGCGTAGGCCCGCACTGTTCTCGGTGAGAAACCACGCGACGTGAGCGTGCCCAGAAAAGCATTGGCCTGCCTGACGAGCTCGCCTTCGCCCTCGACGACGAAGAGTCCGTTCGGGCCAGGCCGCGCCACGTAGCGGTGTGCTCTCGCGTTGCCCGTCTTCGTCATCCACAAAGAAATGCGCCGACGCCCAGAGAATAACTAGACCGGCCCGTGACGGTGTCTCACCAAACAGGGCTCAATCTCATGATGTCACTCGGCAACTTCGACGGAGGCCGGCCCGTGACATCGCCTCGTCGTGTTCCACTTTTCGACTCCTGAAGGGGCGATTCACCGAGCGGAATTCGCGAAAGGTGCGCGACAGGCCGGCCCGTGACACCCCGTGATTCCTGTCCCATTTTCACAACGAAGCCGGGGCCGCGCTACCGAGCGCAACACGCCGCAGCTGACGTCGTAGGCCGGCCCGTGACATCGCCTGTTCGCGACCGAGTTCCTCGAGAATTTCTTCGATGAATCTCGCGGCGGGGCCGATCGCCGACGCAGTCGGACGGCCTCTTGCTGTTTCGCGCTGCCTTCGCTTTCGCTCTCGGTCAGCATGTCGAGCTGTCGCCAAGTCTGTGGCGCGTCTCGTCGCCTGCTGCCTGGCGCGCCTCTTCAGCCTGCATGCCTTGCCGCACGTCGTCTGCGTCTTCGCCGCCGACAACGCTGGTCGGTACCAACGGCGACATTCACGGCAACGCCGTCGAGGCGTCAGGGGCTTCATCCTCCGACCGTTGCTGAGCCGACGCCCTCTCGCGAATTGCCGACATGACGGGTCGCCTCCGCTCGCGATGCTCGCTCCGGCGGGATGAGTGAGCGGTCGCGATCATTGGCCGGTTAGGTCATGAGTTGGACCCCTTCGTTCAAAATCCCCGGGCCTGAACGGGACCAACGCTTCGCTCAACGAGTGAAAGAAGCTCGAAGCGAGAGGCCTGCTCGACTCGAGCAAGCCTCTCACTCATCCGCCCTCACCTTCCTTCAGGGCAACCGTCACTACTCGTGCATCGAGACCAGCTCAGTGGAGGCGTGGCGCTGAGTAGACGTAGGTACTTTGCCGCGTCGAACCGGTGCACCAGCGAAGGCCATCGCTGCCGTCGCCGATGGCGCGATCGATTTCGTCAAAATCATTCTCCGGCAGGAGCACCGGTCGCAGCTCATCGCCTTCAGGCTCGAACAGAAGGCAGGACCCTGTGTTTCCCAGGCCGACGCCGCGCTGCCGTCGCGGGAAGACAGCCTCCGTCTCAGAAGTGTCCCACTGCTGCAGCAGCTCGGAACCGGTGCCCATCTCGCCAACGATGAGCGAGGTGGTCGTAAGCCCTGCGTCGCGTGGAGCGATCAGATTCACGTCAAATTCTGTTCGCGAATACCAGATGCCGTCGTCGCCGAATCCAAACGGGAACCCCTTCTGAGTTTCACAGTTCAGGCCCGGGACCGCGCCCACACACACCTGGAAGGTTCCAGCGTCTCGGCTCACCCAGAGGAGCGAATTCTCAACGACCGCAACGTCTCCCTCGAAGGGGACATCGAGAGCCGTGGCGCAGCCACCGTCATGCTGGGCGATCGCAACTCGATTCGCTCCGTCAACAACCAATCGGTCCTCTCCGTATCGCCCCAGAAAAGAACCGCGCTGAGTCGGAGGAAAGCCGACGTCGAGACTCGAGCCGCGAACGAGCCCTCCGTCACTCAAGGACCAGAACGTGATCGAATCGTCCTTCCACGCAGCGAATCCCGCATCGCCCAGGTGCTCAACCAGAGTGCCGTCTGGCCACTCGGACACGATCTCGCCATTCCGGCTCAGAAATCGATCGCAGAGCCAGGATTGAGAATCCACGCGCTCGACGTGCCGGCAATAACGCGGGATCACGGCCAGCACGGGCTCGTCAGCGACCTCACTGACGACGAAATGAAGGTCGCGCTGAAATGAGCCGAACTCGACTTCGGCGTGGACCGACCCCGCGCGCGGCGGCGTCCACTTGAACGTGAAGTCCAACGCTCCCCGGGCCGGCGGGCAACTCGCCGTCTCACAAATGGGCGCTGGGAGCGTCGACCACGCCCGCTCAAGGGGAAGAGTCTGACCATCGATTCGAACCTCGGCCCACTCGAGAAGGCACGAGGTCAAACTGTCCTCGGCGAACCTCAAGCCGTAACTGGCCGGCCGCTCCGAGACCAGGGGCCACACGGCCCCTGAACTCGTGAAAGCGGAGAACGGGTCGTAATTGAGCCCGTTCACAAGCAGTGCGCCGCGGCCGGTGGCCGTGAAGTTCACCGTCCGACGGGGGCAGCCAACTCGGGAGAGCACAGACGTCGGTCTGCGCAGCCCCCGACGAATACGACCAGTG
>CBIHPJ010000854.1:0-3390 GCA_966211295.1 uncultured Myxococcales bacterium
CCACGCGCACCGAGCGGCTCGCGAGCGGGAAGAACGCCGCGCCGAAGTAGCGCTGCGGCGAGATGTCTTCTGCGAAGAGCGCGACCCACGCGTTGATGCTCGAGTCGAAGATGAGCGGACGGCGCTCGTACTGGGCGGTGTCTCCTGCGGTAGCGAGCGAGACGTGGAAGGTCGGCGAGGTGGGGATCCACACCCACGCCTGCTGCGCGTCGGAGAGCTTCTTCACTTCCGCCGGCTCGGTCTGCACTCCGAACTCGAGAGGCAGCCCCGCGCCCCCGAAGACCGGCGGCGTGTACGTGCCCGTGTACCAGCCCATGCGCGGACGCACGGTGGCGAGGAAGAGCGTGCGCGTCTCCATCGGGGTGATCACCTGCAGCACCTGCGGTGCAGCGTTGTCCCCGCCCGCGGTTCCAGTGGGAATCGCGAGGGAGAACTCGGTGCTGCCGTCCGCGCGATACACCGTGGTCGCTCCGCCCTTGAGCGCCACCGAGTAGAGCAGGCGGCCGCCTGGGATCGGCGCCGAGGTGGTGAGCTTGAGGTTCACGAAGGGTGACAGCTCCGGCACCGTCACCGCCGAGTCCACCGGCCAGCCGGACAGCGTGATGCCTCCCAGATCCGTGACCGCGGTTCCGCTCGCTGATTCGTCGACGGCGTCGGCGTTCACGGTGCCAGTCACGCAGCGTGCGCGCGAAGAGCACAACGCGTTCGCGGGACAATCTGCGTCAGAGGCGCACTCCTTCACGCACAGCCGCTGAAAGCAGAACGAGCCCCTGGCGCAGTCATCGTCCAGACGGCAACCGTTCGGCGAGTCGACGGTCAGCGCCGCCGAGAGCTTCGCCGTGGAAAGCGGAGGCGGCGGCGTGGTGGGCGCGCACGCCGCGAACGAACAAAGCAACAGCAGGGCGCGCTTCATTGGCACTGCCCCACGGGGAAGACGTCCTGGTACGCCCAGGTGAGCTTGAGCTTGATGTCCTCCAGGTTCTTCCACTGGACGTTCTTGTTCTCGCCGACCGTCGGATCGATGAGCACGGTGTACGTCGAGGCGAGCGGCAGCCCTTCGAGCCCACGGTTCGCCGAATCAGCCGCGCCGAACGAGTTCATGTTGGCGAGCGGAGAGACGCTTCGGCCCGCGGTGCGCAGGCGGGTGAGCGAGCCGAAGCTGGTGGTGCCGGGGTCGAGCCCACCGACGATGGTGTCGATGTTGGGCTGGCAGCTGCGCAGCGTGCTGGTGCCGTCATAGAGCACGCTCACGGTGGGGCGTGCGCGGCCCAGCTCGTTGCCCACCAGCTGCACGTCGATCGAGGCCACCTTCGCGTTGCAGGTCTGCGGGAGGTTGGCGAAGTCGTCGAGGCGCAGGGTGAACGTCGCCGCCAGCACCTGCCGCGACTTGATCAGATCACCGACCCGCTCGTCGCTCGAGTAGCGGACCTGCGTGTCGATGGGCACGTTGCCGCGCCCCAGCACTTCGCGGAACCGCTCGGCAGAGGTCTGCGTCTCGGTGTCGAAGCCGAGGCCGAGCAGATCGTCCTTCAACGAGAGCTCTGCGGCCGAGGTGTTCACGATGCCGCCGCAAGCACCTTCGAGGCGCACCAGTTCGTTGGCGATGGCCTCGAGCTGCGAGGGGTTGCGCGCGAGGAGAATGGCGAGGCGCTGATCGATGAAGGGCCGCACCGCGTAGTACTCGAGGGCGACGAGCCAGTCGTAGAGGAGCGTCTTGGCGCGCTCCACGCGAGACTCGGCACGCGCGAGCCGATTGGCGAACGCGAAGATCACCGAAGGGCTGGCGATCAGCTCGGTGAGGTTGTCGAGGCGCGCGGAGAGCGCGGCGTAGCGACCCTGCAGCAGCTGCGCGCGCTGCACGACCTGGAGGTATTCGAGCAGGTGGCGGCTGGACACGATCTCGGCGCGCAGTACCTTGGCGCGCAGCGCGGCTGAGTCGGCGAGGCGCAGCTTCACCTTGTCGCGGCGATCGCGCAGCTCGACCAGGTCACGATCGTGGGCGAGATCGAGCTCGAGGTTCCTGCGGAGCGCATCGATGAGCGCCTCCCGGGTGGAGACCTCGAACTCCGAGTGGAGCGCGTGCACGCGTAGCGCGGTGCTCATCGCCTCGAGGTCGTTCTCGGTCTGCTTCGCGTCGAGCGCGGCGAGATCCGCCAGCTCTTCCAGTTGAGCGTCGCGGCGGGCGCGCTGCTCTTCCAGCGCCGCCTCGACGCCCACGGCGGCCGAGTCGAGCCCGGTGGCGACCGCGCGCATCGCAGCCGTCGCGCCATATGCAGCCATGCGGATGATGAAGCGGCCGGGGGCAGAGATGTCGGTGACGAGGCCGACCGACTTGGGGAAACCATCGGCCGTGGTCTGGGCGAGGTGATCGACCTCGTCGGCGCCGCGGCTCAGCCACGCGCTCGTCTGCTGGAGCGCGTTGATGCTGGTCAGCTTCTTCATGTCTGACTCGACGCCCGCGTAGCGGAGCTTCGACCAGTTCTTCATGCTCTCTTCCTGCACGTCGTAAGCGGTCTGGCGGCGGGCCTGCATCTCGCGCAGGGTGGCGATCTCGGTGCTCATCGCCTGCACGTTCAACGCGACGATCTCGTCGAGCAGTACGCCGACCTCGGCATTGGCCTGGCGTCGCTTCTGATCCCACGACTCCACCTGGCGGGCAAAGGCGTCGGCGGAGTCGAGTTCGATCTGCGCGCGCTCCTGGTTGGCGCGGAACTCTTCCTGCGCGATCTGCTGCTCGAGCAACGACTGGCGGAAGGCGAGCACCGCCTGTCCCGCTTCACTCACCGAGGGCTGTGAGGCGATGGCGTCGAGCGACTGAGTCGTTCCGCTGTTGGGATCCCGCACGAAGCCGCACTTGCCGATCTCCGTGGCCACCGCGCATTCGGGGCGGGTGGCGAAGTCACTGGGCGTGCAGCCGAGGGGCAGCCCGCACACCTGCACCAGCTCCGATCGCAGCTCTTCGGCCTGGGTCACCATGCGATCGGTGAGCACCTGCGCGTTGAGCTCCGAGGCGTGTGCGTCGGCGAGCACGCGATCCACCGAGTCTTGCGCGTCGAGCACCGCGCGGCGCGCGAGCTCTTCACGATCCGCGAGCAAGGTGCGGCTGCTGCTCGCGGGGTCGACGGAGCGCGAGACCACCACCTCGGCGTCGCGCATGAAGATCAGATCGTTGAAGGGCAACGAGAGCTCTTCCAGCGAGCGCATCAGCGCGGCGAAGCCACTGCCGAAGATCGAGCTGTTCGCCGACGAGCCCGCGGCGCGGTTCAGCTGCGAGAGCACCGCGGCCGTGAGGTAAAGATCGAACATGCGCGTGCGCACCAGTTCGGCGGAGCGCGCCCGGCTCACCTGGTCCTGGTACAGCGAGTTCCAGCGCTGCGTGGCGATCTGCAG
>CBIHPJ010000855.1:0-3385 GCA_966211295.1 uncultured Myxococcales bacterium
GACGGCGCCGACGGCGGTGGGCCGCTCGCGACGCGCGGCTCGATGCGCACCGTCACCACGCGCGGCCCGTCGGTGTTCACCGTGACCACGCGGTAGTCATCCATCATCCACACGTCGCCCGAGACGGGCACGCGGCCGAGCTTCGCCATCAAGAAGCCGGCGATGGTGGTGACCTGCGTCTTGTCGACGTCGAACTCCACTTCGAGCGTGTGCTCGATGTCGTCGAGCTGCGCGGTGCCGGGGAGCTCGAGCTTGCCGCCGGGGAGCTTCTGCATCGGCTCGACCTTGCGGCCCAGCTCCGCGACCTTGCCGACGAGCTCGCCCACCACGTTCGCGAGCGTGATCAGACCCGACGTTCCACCGTGCTCGTCGACCACCACGGCGATCTGCTTGTTGCGCCGTTTGAACTCATTGAGCAGCTGATCGAGCGTGATGTTCTCGGGCACGAAGAGCACCGGCCGCTGCACCTGCGCGAGCGACTTCAGCTCGTGGCGGCCGTGCAGATAGAAGAGGTCCTTCACGTTGATCAGGCCCTCGACGCGATCGAGCGAGCCGCGGATCACCGGCACCCAGGTGTGGCCCGCCGCGTACGCCGCCGCGAGGTTCTCCTCGAGGGAGAGCTCGAGATCGAGCGCCTTCATCTGGGAGCGCGGCACCAGCACCTGGCGCGCGGTCTTCTCCATCATCGAGAGCGCGCGCTGGAGCAGCTCGGCCTGCTGCTTCTGCAGGCCACCCGCCTCCGCCGACGAGGTGAAGATCATGCGCAGCTCGTCTTGCGTGAGCGACTCTTCGTGCTCGGCGCCGGCGCCTTCGAGCCCGAGCAGCTTGAGCACGAGCTTGGTGCCGCCGTTGAGCAGCGCGATCACCGGGTAGAAGATCACGTAGAAGACGCGCATCGGCCACGCGAGGAGCACCGCGGTCCCCTCGGCGCGGGTGATGGCCATCGTCTTCGGCACCTGCTCTCCGACCACGATGTGCAGGAAGGTGATGAGTCCGAACGCGACGATCACTCCGACGGTGTGCGCGATGGCCTGCGAGGTCTCTCCGGCGGGAGCGATTTTCAGGACGAGCGGCTCGACCAGGCCCGCGAAGGCCGGCTCGCCTACCCAGCCCAGCGCCAGCGAAGCGAGCGTGATGCCCACCTGCGAAGCGGACAGCCAGATGTCGAGGTTCTTGCGCATGGTGAGCGCAAGGGCCGCCCCGCTCTTCTCCTGTTCCACCAGCGATTCGAGCTGCGTCTGGCGCACCTTCACCAGCGCGAACTCGATCGCGACGAAGAAGCCGTTCGCGGCCACGAGGCCGAGGGCGAGGAACAGCGAGCCGAATTCCATTTAGGTGCTCACCTGTATTTTCAACGCAGGTTTTTTCAACGCAGGGCCTCGAAGTCCGCTTCGCCCTCGAGCGCGTCGAACATCGGGTCTGCCTTGAGCCATGCGCTCACTTTCGCGCGATCGGCCTCGAGCGCCACTTTCAGTTGCTCGATGGCGTCAGCCTTGCGGCCCCACTTCGCGTAGAGCGCGGCGAGGTTGTACGCGAGCAGCAGATCGTCGGCCTTGAGCGCGCTGGCCTTCTCGTACGAGCGCTCGGCCTCGGCGTAGAAGCCCTTCTGCGTGTAACAAATGCCCAGATCGAGCCACGCTTCGAAGTTCTCGGGCTCGAGGCGCGTGACGTCTTTCAGCTGGGTGATCGCCGAACGGTAATCACCGTCTTCCATCTGCAAGCCGGCGAGCTCGTGGCGCGGAAAAGGATCGGTGGGATCGAGGTCGATCGCCGTGCGCATCGCGCGCACTGCTTCTTCCGGCTTGCCCGAGTCGGCGTAGGCGAGGCCCAGGTAGAGGTGCGCGTCGGGATAATCGGGCTCGAGCTCGATCGCGGTCTGGTACTCGCTGATGGAGAACTCGAGCGCGTGCGTCTGCAGGAAGCAGGCGAGGTTGTAGTGCGCGGTGGCGCTGTCGGGCTCGAGGCGGAGCGACACCAGGTACGCATCGAGCGCGTCGCGGAACTGCTTCTTCTCGGCGAAGACGGTCGCGAGGTTGTCGTACGCGTGAGAGGAATTGGGATCGAGCTCGATGGCCTTCTTGAACTCCTTCAAGGCCTCATCGAGCCATCCCCGATCGGCCAGCTCGATGCCGCGCGAGTTGTGCTCGTCGGATGAAGCGATGGAGTCCTTCTCTCGAGCCATGCAGACTGCTCACTAACAAGAATGATCGCCCTCGTCCTCCCACTCGTGCTCGCCGCGGCGCCTGCGAAAGCCGCTGATTCTTCAGTTCCTCAGGTGACGGTGCTGGTCTCCGGAGACGTCACGCTCGGCTATCACTACGAGGAGTACGTCGACGAACAGGTGAAGAAGGGCAAGCCGCGCGACGAGATGATCGCGTGGGGTTTCGCGAAGGTCCGCTCGCTCACCACGAAAGCCGATCTCTTCGTAGTGAACCTGGAGTGCCCTTTCACTGACCGCGGCGAAAAGATCCCCAAGAACTTCAACTTCCGCGCGAAGCCCGAGCTGGTGGCGGCGCTGATCGCGGGCGGAGTGGACGTGGCGAGCCTCGCGAACAACCACATGATCGATTACGGCCCCGAGGGCCTGTTCGACACGGTGAACGCGCTCGATACGAACGGCATCGTGCACTTCGGAGCGGGCCGCACGCTCGCCGAGGCGCGCACTCCGGCGATCGTCGAGAAGAACGGCGTGAAGATCGCGTTCCTCGGGTACTTCTTTCTCGGCGATCGCAACATCGAGCCCGCGCAGGTGATCGCGACCGATTCGCAGCCCGGAGTCGCGGGGCACTTCAGCGACACCGGGGAGCTCAAGAAGATGCTCGAGGCCGACATTCGCGCCGCGAAGCAGAAGGCGGATCACGTGATCCCGTTCTTCCACTGGGGCCGCGAGAGCAAGGGGCAGCCTGAGCCGTACCAGATCGAAGTCGCGCACTACGCGATCGACGTCGGCGCTTCGGCGGTGCTCGGCTCACACCCCCACGTGCTGCAGGGCATGGAGCTCTACAAGGGCGCGCCCATCATCTACTCGCTGGGGAACTTCGTGTTCGGCGGGAACTGGGATCCGAAGGACAAGCGCACGGCGCTGGTGGAACTGAAGATCGACAAGAGCGCGGTGAAGGCCGTGAGGGTGATTCCGGCGTACAGCGACTCGTATCCCGAGGTGCCCGTGCAGCCGTATCTCGCTGAAGGAGAGAAGGCGGAGGCGGTGCTCCGGCACCTGGCGACATTGTCTTCCGCGTTCCCTGCGACGATTCCGCAGCTCGCGGCGATCAAGGTAATGACTCCAGATGCCGGCAAGTAACTACCTCTCCCTGCGCCAGCGGGGAGAGGTCGACGCGTAGCGGCGGGTGAGGGTTCTCTCCTCTGGGGGAGTATCCCGTTGTGG
>CBIHPJ010000856.1:0-3373 GCA_966211295.1 uncultured Myxococcales bacterium
CTCTCCATAGAGAGCATCACCTTAGTCGCTCCCTCTCCCTGCGCGAGCGGGGAGAGGGGCTACTGCTCTTCTCTCACCACTCCGACCACTGACCCGCGGCCTGCTGCCACACGGTCGCGTCGGGCTTGCCCGCGAACGCACCTTCGATCGCCTTCATCTCGTTCGGATCCGAGTAGTGCTCGCCCATGCCCTTCGCGTCGCACCACACGTCGATGCCGAGGAGCTCGAGCGGAGCGTTGTCCCCGGGCGCGTTCAGCTTGATGAAGAGCTCGTGCGAGAGGAGCCCACGCGCACGCGCCGCACGCTGCGCCTTGAGGTCCGCCGCGCGGAAGATCGCGATCGCCGCCTCGGGCGACTTGATCTGCCCGCGGATCATTCCGAGGTAGCGCTCGTTCTTCCCCGCGGCCGCGGGCAGCGCGTAGCTGAACGAGCCCTTCGCCGGCATCCACACGCTCGCGTCGCGCGCGGAGAACAACTTGCCGCCCTGCTCCTGCACGTTCTTGTTCGAGAAGAAGTCCATCAGGCCCTTCGGGTCCTGCCACCAGTCCATGAAGAGGACCTCGCCCTCCTTCGCAGCGCCATTCGGAATCGGGAGCGGCGCGTACACCTTGTGGCTCAGGTCTCCGAGGCTGCGCGCCGCGGCGACGCCCTGAGGAGATCCGGCGGTGTCGTTGTGCAGCACGCGCGCGCCCTCGAGGTTGGAAGGGAGGTACTTGCCGCGGACGGTGAGGACGACGGGCATCAGTTCGGTGGTCATGGTGTGTGTTCTCGTTGGTGAGGGTGACGAGGCATGGACCGCGGAGCCTTCAGAAACTCATCGCCGCGCCAAGAACCCTCATCACGGCGCGGGTTTGGCGGCCCGGCCATGGTAGACCTCTGGGCATCGTGCTCCGTCTCCTGGGTCTCCTCTGCGTCCTCCCGCTCACCGCGCACGCGCAAAACCTCGTCAGCGCGATCCTCGATGCGCAGGGCATCTCTGACGCCGCGATCAAGCGCGCGCAGCGAGTGACTGAGTCCGCGCTCAAGCAGGTCTCTTCGCTGCCCGTGGGTGAAGGTCCTTCGTTCAAGAAGGGCGCTCCGAAGAAGTGCGAAGACTGCGCGCGCGAGCTGGTGAGCTCGCTCAATGCGGCGGGCGTGGTGCTGCTCGACTTGCGTGCGCTCGACAAGCAAGGCGATCGCGTGGCGATCGAAGTGCAGCTGTGGATGGACGGCGAGAAGGTGGGTTCGAAGCGCGGAGAAGGATCGATCGAAGGTTTTGAGACCGCGGTGAGGCCGGTGCTCGAGGTGCTGCTCCCCGCGTGGGCGCGCAAGGGCTACGGCGGCCTGCGCATGGAGCTCGAGCCGGGCGCGGTGGTGAAGGTCGATGGACGACTCGCCACCGGCAAGCCGGGTGAAGTGGTGCCGGTGCCGGCGGGCACGCACCAGGTCGACGTGGTGTTCGCTGAAGGTCACGCGGTGCTGCAGCGCGTGCAGGTCGATGAGGGCGCGCGCGTGAACGTGCAGACGGTCTCTCCGGCTGAGGCTGTTTCCGGCAAGGCGCCCAGGAGCATGAGCACGCTGCGCGGGGTGAGCTACGGCGTGTTCGTCGCGGGTGCAGCGGCGATCGCGGGTGGACTGATCGCCGGCGCGCTCGGACGTCAGACTGGAGAGGGACTCGCTTCGTGCCAGGGCGACAAGCGCGACTGCGCGACGCTCGACTCGGTGCAGGCGAAGCAGGCGCAGGCCGAGGCGTACGCGACCACGGGCAACGTGATGCTCGGCGTCGGTTCCGCGCTCGCGGGCGTTGGAGTGGGTCTGTTCATCATCGACGCGGTCACGGACTGACGTGATGCGATCTGAGTTCACCAAGAGCTCCCTCTCCCTGCGAGAGCGGGGAGAGGGTCGGGGTGAGGGGCGGCTCCTCGTCATCTCGCTCCTTCTTCTCAGCTCGAGCTGTCTCAAGGCGTGGGACGAGGGCGGTCCGTGGGCGTGCAGCGAAGGCTCCGTCTGTCCCGACGGCTACACCTGCGACGACGAGGTGTGCTGCAAACCCGGAGGCACGCCCGCGTGCCCGACACTCCCGCTGCCCGGAGGACGCTGCGCGGAAGGAGAGCCGAAGGTCTACTTCCAGGATCTCGACGGCGATGGTGACGGCAACGAGAAGGTGAGCCGCGTGTTCTGCCGCGCGCCCCACATGGTGCCCGGCAAGCCGGTCTACGTGCTCAGCGGCCGCGACTGCGACGACACGCGCGCTGACATCTACTTCGGCGCGCCCGAGCTCTGTAACGGCAAGGACGACAACTGCGATCGCGTGATCGACGAAGGGCTGCCGAACCTGCAGAACTTCTACCGCGACGAAGACGGCGACGGCGTGGGCGACACCAACGCGATGGTGCCCGCTTGCGTGGCGCCTCCTGGGTACAGCGCGCTGCCCGGAGATTGCGCGCCGCTCGATCCCTCCAAGTTCCCCGGCGCGGCCGAGCAGTGCAACAACCTCGACGACGACTGCGACAACGTGCCCGACACCATGGAGACCACGTTCGCCGACAGCGACGACTCCATGAGCTCGCGCTTTCCCTGTGAGGTGATGGGCGCCCGCGGCATCTGCGTGGCCGGCAAGTTCCGCTGCGAGGTGCAGGGCTCGACCGTGCAGCGCGTCTGCCGCTCGATCAACACCGCGGCCACCACCGATGTCTGCGATGGCCTCGACAACGACTGCGACGGAATGACCGACGAAGCGCCGTCGTGTGGTGGACCGACGAGCCTCATCGGCCAGGCCGGAGTGACCTACCGCGCGCAGCGACTCGCGGGCACCGCGCAGCTCAACACCAGCTGCCAGGCGAATCTCGCGGGCACGGCGTCGACGGTCTCGGCGGATGGCCGCACGTGGAGCGCCGTCGCAGCGCCGAGCCAGTACTACCATGTGTGGTCTGCGCAGGCCCCCGCGGGCACCACGTGGGACTTGAGCAAGTTGAACCACTCGCTTCGCATCTCGTTCAGCGCGACCGCTTCTCCCGTCGGCACCGCGGGAGGCATCTGGGGCGATCCTGGTGCGGGTGGACCGTTCCTCCCCGTCATCTATTTGTGCGGGCAGAACGATTCGGACTTCATTCGCTACCGCATCACCAGCACGGCCTCGGCGTTCAAGCTGAACGACACCACGTTCGATCGCGTGCTGCCGCTCAACAACAGCAGCAACATCTGGCTCGTCGGTACGGGTTCGGGCTTCGACACCTCGAAGGTGCGGCGAATCGAGGTGCTGCTCTTCACGCAGTCGACCGACTTCACGGTGACGTTCAACAACAACACGGGGCTGCCATGAGCGAGTCCGCGCTCCGCCCCTCTCCCCGCTTCGCAAGGAGAGGGAGCTTCGTGTTCGTGCTGATGTGTTTGC
>CBIHPJ010000857.1:0-3371 GCA_966211295.1 uncultured Myxococcales bacterium
CGCGCCTCCATGGTCACTTGATCAGTGTCGTGGTGCGCGTTGGCGGAGAGCGCGGTGCCCTGCCCCGTCTCGAAGTACATGACGTTCGGGCCCTGCGCGGTGCCTTCGCGGCGCGCGAGATCGTACGCCTCGTCGAGCAGACTCACGGAGACGCCGAAGTTCTGATTCGCGCCCTGGCTCCCCGCGATCGACTGGAACATCAAGTCGAGAGGAGCGCCGCGCCGTACCGCCGCCATCTGAATGGTGATGTGCGAGAGCACGCAGTTCTGCGTGGGCACGCGGTACTTCCGCATCAACTCCTTCACCGCGGTGAGGATGTCGACGGTGCCCTGGATGTCGCCCGTGGAGGGATTGACTCCGATCACCGCGTCGCCGTTGCCGAACGACAGACCATCACGCACCGCCGCGAGCACGCCCTGCACGTCGTCGGTCGGGTGATTCGGCTGCAAGCGGCTCGAGATGCGGCCGGCGATGCCCAGCGTGTTGTTGCAGCGCACGATGACCCGGTGCTTCCGCCCCGCAGTCACCAGGTCCATGTTCGACATCAGCTTCGCGACCGCGGCCACCATCTCGGGCGTGAGCCCCGGAGAGACCGCGCCGATCTCTTCGCCCGTGGTGCGATCGTCGAGCAGCCACTCACGCAAGCGCGAAACCGTCCAACCCTTGATGCGCGAGTACGCGAGCTGATCGAGATCGTCGATCACCACTCGCGTGACTTCGTCGGCCTCGTAGGGAACGGAGGGCGCGTTGTAGAGCTGCTCGAGCGTGGTGTCGGCGAGCACCTGTTTCGCCGCGGCCATCTCGCGCATCGAACGTGCGGCGAGGCCCGCCTGGCGATCGCCTGAACGGAGCTCATTCGCGCGCGCGAGGACCTCCTTCAGCGACGCGAAGGTGAAGTGCTCCCCATGCACTTTGGTGGTGAAGGCCACGAGCGAGAGAGGTTCTGCTGATCAACGCGCCGGAGGTCAAGAAACCCCAGACGTCACCGCTTCTTCTTCTTTTTCTTCTTCACTGGCTTCTTGACCGGCTTCTTCACGGGAGCCTTCGCGCCGGCATCAGCCACTCCGCCGTCCTTCACGCCCGCGTCGCTCACTCCGGCATCAGTCCAGCCCGCATCCGCGAGGCCGGCGTCTTCCGAGCCACCGTCGAGCTCGTCTTCTTCCTCTTCTTCTTCGCCGCCGTCATCCGCTTCGTCGGGGAGCGCCAGGTTCGGAATCACGGTCGCCACCGCTCCCGCGTCCATCGGCTCGGTGGCTCCGGCGTCGAGCACCTCGGCCACGGTCTCATCGATGGGCAGCGGCTGCTCGGACTCGCGCTTGAGCTTCAGCACCACGCCCACCGCGAGGCCGACCACCACGAGGAGCATCAGCACCATCACCACCCGCAGGCCCTTGCCGCCGCCTGGCTCGGGTGCCTCTGCAGCAGGCACGGCAGGGAGCTTCTGCGCCGTCTCCGCATTGAGCAGCGGATCGAGCCTGGGCCGGTTCTTCACCGCGGTGGGCTCGTCGAGGCCCGCCCCCAGCTCGTGCTCTTCCTCTTCGTCTTCTTCGGCCGCCGCTGTGCCGGTGGGAGGCGTGCGTACGCGCTCCTGACCGTAGGCGCGATGACGCTCGGCTTCGGTAGTGTTGCGAGCGCGCGGCTGAGGTCCCGGCGTGGGCCCGGTGTCTTCGTCGAGGGCCGCGCGACGACCGCGAGGCACGGTCTCTTCCGCGGTCACGTGCCCGCGCGGGTTGGTGTCGTCGGGCACTTCGGTCGCGGCGGTCTCGTCACCGAGCTCCGCATCAGAATCAGCGGGCCGCGCTCGCACGCGCTGAGGCGCAGCGCGCGGGTTCGTCGCCTCGTTTGGCAGCTGCAGCGCGGCGGTGCGCGAGTCCTCGGTGTCGTCATCGCGCGAACCGACGCTCGCCTTCGGCACCTCCACGCGAGAGAGCGCACGGGGACCCGCAGCGAGCGTATCCGCGTGTTCGTCTTCTGCACCGAGCGGGCGCCGAGAGCTGGCGCGAGCCCGCGGCGCACTCGACTCGTCGGTGTCCGCCGGATGTTTGCCATTGGGGCGCGGAGCAGAGCCGCGCGGATTCGTCTCTGCCTCTGGCTCGCGCCTCGTCGGCAGCTCCGCGCGCGGATTGGTCGCGGGCTCACTCGCTGCTGGAACCGCGACGCCTGAGGGGCGGGGACCGGCGGGGGTGAGGTTCTCACCCGACTCCCACGGCACCATCGATCGCGAGGGAGAACCGGCCGCGACTTCGGCAGGCATCGGAATGCGAATGTCGGTGCCGCGATCGCTCGCGTCTCCGAGCGCGATACGAGGAAGCGTCGGCTCCGAAGGAGGCTCAGGGTGAGGACCGCCGACGCCGGGCTGCGTGCCCACTGGGATCACCGCGGCCCCCGGCAGCTCAGCCTCGAGGTTGGGCGCGTCTTGAATGAGTCCACCCAGCGACTGGAGAACCTTGACGCGATCCTTGAAGAGCGTGCCCACCACCTCGGCGAGCTTCGCGTTGGTGAAGAGCTGCTCACCGAGCACCGTCTCGAGCTCGTCCGCGAAGCTCCCTGCATCGGGCTGGCGCGAGTCGGGCTGCGGCGACAGCGCGCGCATCACCACGTCGTCGACGGCAGGGGTCGCTTCAGCGTGCGAGGTCGAAGGGGTGGCGAGTGAGGTGGGCGGGTTCGCGTACTCACCCTGGAACCCGGTGAGCATCGCGTGCACCACGCCACCGAGCGCGAACACGTCGGCGGCGAAGTTCACGCGGCCGATCGGACGGAAGCGGGAGATGCGCGGGGCCCCGTAGTCGAGCACCGAGACCTGGCCGTCGAAGCCGATCTGCATCGCGGCGTCTTGAATGCCGCCGTGCGGACGAGCCGGCGTGATGGTCGACAGGGCGCGCGCGACGTCCACCACCACGCGGCCGATCAGCCCGATCGGAGCAGGCTTTCCGACCAGCTCCAGCGCCTTCACCAACTCGCGCAGCGTGACGCCCGGCACCCATGGGAACAGTGCGTGACGCTTTCCTTGAAGCTCCCCGACCTCCTGCAGCGTCACCATGTTCGGGGAGGCTTCGGGCCAGGAGCAGTCGGTGCCGTCCTTAATCTCCCGCAACACCACGAGCCGAACGCCGTGCTTCGCGAGGCGCGTGTGCGAAGGAGCCCCCGGGGGGAGTGGTGTGACGAGCTCGAGAGCCACCGAGCGGCGCAGCTTATGCCTCGCTTTGCGAGTTGGCTCCCGATTACGCCTGAGCTGCCAGGAAGGGATGTTCCAGTTATTTCCCCGGCTGGGCTACATGCGCCCCTTATGAACCCTCAGATCTTTCGCGAGTACGACGTCCGAGGACTGGTCGACAAGGACCTCACCGATGCCGTGGTGGAGAACCTCGGCA
>CBIHPJ010000858.1:0-3364 GCA_966211295.1 uncultured Myxococcales bacterium
CGAGACCGTGGAGAGACTGCGCCCCAGCGAAGCCAGATGCGCATGCGCGTCGACGAGACCGGGAATGATCACCGAGTTCGGAAACTCCTCGACGATCGCGCCAGGTCCCGCGGCATCGAGCACCTCACGCCGAGATCCCACTGCGACGATCTTCCCGTGCTTCCACGCGATCGCCTCTGCCGTGGGGCGCGCCGCATCCATCGTGCGCACGCGCTTCGCGACGAACACGATGGTGCTGTCCTTGTCAGGCACTCTCTTCACGCAGCCCCCGAGGAGGAGCAGAACGATCAACAGCCGCTTCACGGCAGGGTCGGCTCGGTCGTGTACGTCGACTCACCCGTGAGCGACTCGAGGAACGCCTTGAGCGCCTTCGCCTCCTTCGGCGAGAGCTTCTGCGCCTTCAGCTTCTTCGAGAGGTTCGGGTTCGGATTTCCGCCCTTCGCCATCAGCGCGATCGCGTCTTCGAGCGTCTTCCCGCTGCCGTCGTGGAAATACGGAGCGGTGAGCGCGACGTTGCGCAGGCTCGGCGTCTTGAACTTGCCGGTGTCCTCGTCGGCCTTGGTCGCGTCCTTGCGACCCGGATCATCACCAATGCCCACGTTCTCGAAGTCGAAGTGCGTGAAGAGCGGCGGCACGTGACAGGTCGCACAGCCCTTCGCGCTGAACACCTTGAAGCCCTCGGTGGCCTCCGCGGTCATCGCCTTCTTGTCGCCGGCCTGCGCGCGATCCCATGCCGAGTTGCCGCTGTTCAGGGTGCGGAAGAACGCCGCCAGCGCGCGCGGAACGTTGTTCGCATTCGCGGACTCACCGTACGCGCGCTCGAACATCGCCTTGTAGACGGGCACGCCGTTGAGCGTCTTCGAGACCTCCGCGGGATCCGCTCCGAGCTGACCCTTCCACGCCGCGTTCGACACCTGCTCGAGCGTCGGCATGCGGCCGTCCCAGTACCAGGTCGTGTGGTAACCGAGGTTGAGCACGGTGGGCGTGTTGCGCTTGTTCACCGCGCCGCCGACCTTGGTATCGACTGCATTGGCCGTCGTGTACGCGCGGGCAATCTCATGGCACTGCACGCACGCCATCGAGCCGTCCTTCGACATGCGCTTGTCGAAGAAGAGCTTCCACCCGAGCTCAGCGCGCTCGGCGGTGGTGGGGTTCTCTTCGGGCGCCATCACCTCGGCAAGACCGAGCGGCAACTTGGGCAGCGCAGGCGCGGCAGGCAGCTCCACCTTCTGCTCGGGAGGAGCAGGCGGAGGCTCAGCGGCAGGCGGCGGCGCAGCGGGCTTTTCTTCAACTGGCTTCGCGGCCGGAGCCGGAGTCTCGGCGGTCTTGCAGCCAACGAGCGTCAACGCAGCGAGGAGGACGAGGCGAGCAGTGGACATGGCCGCTTTCTGCACCCGAAGCGACAGAGAGTCACTCAGAACGAGAAGCCAATTCCGGCGGTCACGCGCTGCTCACCAAGGGGAATGATCTCCGCGGAAATGTCGAAACCGGCCGGCAAGCCCACCACGAAACCCGCACCCAGCTGCACGTGGTACGCGTCGGTGCCCGTCGTGGGGCCGTAGAACACCGGGCCGCCGAAGACCCGCGCCACTGCGTACGGAGTGAAGCGATCCCAGAGCGTCCAGCCACACGCGAGACCTGCGCGTGCGTCGATCGCCACGTAGTTGGTGCCTGCCACTCGCATCGTCGAGAGCGCCATCGAGCCAGAGACCTGGAGAAAGGGGGACCACGTGCCCTGCTCCAGCACCAGCGCAGAGAGCGCGAGGCTGCCCACGGCACCGGGAGAAGTCGGAACTCCGCCGAGCGTTCCCATGATCAACGCGCCGCCTGCAGCGACGATCGTGATCCGCTCATGCGCTCTGAACTCGAGTGACGCCGAGACCGCGAGCTGCTCCAGCTTCCGGTTCTCGTCGACGAAGAGCAGCAGCGTGCGGAACGCGCCAAAGGTCGCGCCCACGCGCCAGCGAGGAGGTTCTTTCCCCTCCTCCTTCGCGCCGTGACACCGCTGTGCGAGCCCCGTCGGACCGACGGGCGGCGAGACGCCTCAGGCGCCCGCTTCGCGCGGAGTGAAGGACACGACGAGAGCGGTGAGGAGACCGAGCGAAGAGAGCCAGCGCATGAAGCGCTGAGTTATCGCGACTGCACGTTCGCGTCGATCACCTGCTCACTGGCAGGCGCTTGCTCCATTTGCTTCGCGTGCTTCGCCATGTCGCGCGCGATCAACGCGAACGCGATTCCGAGAAACCCGATGTCATCGAGCCAACCGAACACCGGCACCACGTCGGGAATCAGATCGAACGGGACGATCGCGTAGGCCATGGCCAGGAGCCCGAGCAGCTTCTTCCAGCGAGCCACCGAGTGACTGCGAAGGTAGCGGCGGACGTGAGCGACGTTGACCATGTGTGGCTGAACGTTTTACCGCAGAATCCATTTCACCCCTCACCTCCCCGGGCGCACACTCCCCTTCATGGGTAAGCGGAAGAAGAAGGACAAAGGATCCAAACGCTTCACTGACACCACCCTCGAGTCGATGGACTTCGAGGTGCACCCTTCAGGCACGCTCGATCTGGCAGGCACCAACCCCGGCGGAAAGATCGCCGACAAAGACAAGGCCGACGACGAGATCAACGAGCTGCAGAAGCGGCTCTACGAGCTTCAGGTCCGCTACTGGATGGAGAAGCGCCGCGCCGTGCTCGTCTTCGAAGGCTGGGACGCCGCCGGAAAAGGCGGAGCGATCAAGCGCCTCACGGCCCTGATGGATCCCCGTGGCTACAAGGTGTGGCCCATCGCCGCGCCCGGAGAAGAAGAGCGCAATCACCACTACCTCTGGCGCTTCGCCACGCGCATGCCTCCGAAGGGCACGTTGGCGGTGTTCGATCGCAGTTGGTACGGCCGCGTACTGGTGGAACGCGTCGAGGGCTACGCGAGCGGCAAGGAATGGCAGCGCGCGTACGACGAGATCAACGCGTTCGAGCGCATGCACACCGACGACGGCGTCACGATGCTGAAGTTCTTCCTGCACATCGACGACAAGACGCAGCTGCAGCGCTTCAAGGAGCGCGAGAAGGATCCGATCAAGAACTTCAAGATCGGTCCCGACGACTGGCGCAACCGCAAGAAGTGGGACGAGTACCTCACCGCGTACCAGGACATGTTCGATCGCACGCATCGTCCCGACGCGCCGTGGGTGATCGTCCCCGCGAACGACAAACGCGCTGCGCGCCTCAAGGTGCTGCACGCCGCGATCGACGCTCTCGATGCCTGAGTCACTTCAAGGTCGCGCACTCGGCCCCAGTTGGCGCGTCGCGAGTCACACCCAAGACGAGCTCGTGCTCGAACAGACGACGAGCGAGTGGCGCCGCGC
>CBIHPJ010000859.1:0-3362 GCA_966211295.1 uncultured Myxococcales bacterium
CGGGGGCGAGGAATCGCGTACGCATCGAGGCGATTGAGCATCGTGCGTCGTGAAATTCCCAGCGCGCGTGCAGCGAGCGTCTGATTCCCACCATGCAGCTCGAGCGCAGCGATCACCTTCGCGCGCTCCCCTTCCACATCGGGAGCGACTGCGGGGTGCGCATCGGCCGCCTTCACCAGCGGCTGCGCGGTGAGCTTGTCGAGCGGCAGATCATCCGGACCCAGCATGCGATCGTTCGCGAGCAGCACCGCGCGCTCGAGCATGTTCCGTAGCTCGCGCAGATTCCCCGGCCACGC
The DNA here is from genome assembly GCA_966211295.1 of uncultured Myxococcales bacterium. Classification (GTDB taxonomy): domain Bacteria; phylum Myxococcota; class Myxococcia; order Myxococcales; family Myxococcaceae; genus Archangium_A. The sequence goes on from CBIHPJ010000859.1 coordinate 297, forward strand.
GTAGTTCTGCAGCAGCGCGAGCGCCTCGGGAGTGAGCAGCGGCTCAGGCGACTTGCCGAACTGCTTCGCCGCGCGCGCGATGAAGTGCTTCGACAAACTCTCCAGCTCCGCGATGCGCTCACGCAGCGGCGGAATCACCAACGAGATGCCATTGAGCCGGAAGTACAGGTCCTGCCGGAAGTCGCCCTTCGCCACCCGCGCCTCGAGATCGCGGTGCGTGGCGGCGATGAAGCGCACGTCGATCGGCCGCGCCCTGGTGTCGCCCACGCGCATCACCTCGCGTGCCTCGAGCACGCGGAGCAACTTCACCTGCGTGGAGAGCGGCATCTCGCCCACTTCGTCGAGCAGCACGCTCCCGCCGTTCGCGCTCTCGATGAGGCCGATCTTCGCCTTCACCGCGCCGGTGAACGCGCCCTTCTCGTGACCGAAGAGCTCACTCTCGAGCAGCGTCTCGGTGAACGCCGCGCAGTTGAACTTCTGGAACGGCTTCCCCGAGCGCGGAGACGCGGAGTGAATCGCCTCGGCGAACACTTCCTTGCCCACGCCCGTCTCACCGAGCAGCAGCACCGAGATGTCGCCCGCGGCCACCTTCTTCACCAGCGCGTGCAGCGCGCGCATCTGCGGATCGTCGACCACCACGCCCTTCACCGAGACGTGACCGAGCGCGGGACGCTCACTGGTGAGGCGCTCACGCTCGACGCGGCGATTCGCTTCGAACAACAGCGCGTCGGGATCGCGTCCATCCTTCCCGAAGATCGCCGCGCCGATGAGCACGTGCGCTTCGCGGTTGTCGAGCGCCTGGCTGAGCTTCTGCATCAACGGCTGCGGATTCCCGCCGCTGGTCAGCACCTCGTATTCACCGGGCCCGTAGGACGCGACCACGTCGGTGGGAGCGAGCAACGCCCCCAGCGTCTCCTGCACGAAGTTCGGTGACGAGGTGCCCTGCAACGCGAGGCGCAGCACGGTGAACACCACGCCCGCGCTCTCCGCACGCGCACACTCTTCCTCGAGGCGCGCCTCGAAGTAGCTGTGCGTGAACAAACGGCGGGGACGGGCCTCGGTATTCGTGCCCTTGTCCTTCTGCACCACGATGGTGACCGGGCCGAGCTCGATGGCGTCGCCCAGGCGAAGGCGCGCGCGATCGCCGGCCGCGAGCTTGTCGCCGCGGAGCCGAGTGCCGTTCGCGCTCCCGAGATCTTCGACGGTGAGCGGAGGACCGCCGCGAATCTCCGCGTGCTTTCGCGAGAGCGCGGGCACGTCGATGTGAATGTCGCACTCCGAAGAACGCCCCACGGTGAGGTGACCGCCGGGCAGCAGTTGGTGCGTGCTGATGGTCTCCCCCGAGAACACGAGGAGCCGGAGCGGCTTGCCACCACCACTGCTGTACCCCGACTCCGTGTCGTCCGGATCGTGGAGCGTCGCCTGGGCTTCGTTCACCATGGTCCTCGCGTTTATTTGCACTACCTATGCAATTTCAACAGGTCACCACCCGAAGCGCGCCCCGGCGAAGGCGCCCACGTAGAAGCCGCCACGCTGACTCTCCAGCGGACCATCGGAGGCGCGCCCCGCGATGACCGAGAAGGTGAGCCACTTGTAGCTGAACTCCGCGTCGCCCGTGACGCGACCCCAGTCGGAGGAGATGAAGGGCGTGTAGTGCGCGCCCACCAGGAAGCGCATGCGGCGGTTGTCGATGAAGGTGAAGGAGATGGAGGGGCCGACGCCGAAGATCAGCTTGTTGCCCGGCACCATCGGCGTGCTCCAGTCGATGTAGCGGAGGTCGCCCGCGAGGCCGACTCCGAAGAAGCCGAAGTTGTAACGAGCGGTGAGCAGCCCCTCGGCGGTGAACACCGGCTGCAGCGCGGCGGAGCCCCACACGCGGCCAAGGAGGCGAAGCTCGACGCCGTTGGCGAGGCCACGCGCGGGAGCAGTGCTCCAGATGCCGACGTGCGCCACGCCCTGCACGCCAAACGCGCCGCCACCTGCACCGGTGAGGCTGTTGCCGTCGGCGAGGCGGAGGAAGCCCGCGCCCGCGGAGATCCCGATGGAGCCACCGGCGCGCTCATCGCTGTCGTCCACAAAGATCGAGTCCGCACGCTGACGCGCTTCGATGCGCGCCTTGTCACTCGCCTCGAGCGCGAGCTGCGCGTCAGTGGCCTTCTTCACCAGCTCGCCTGCGCCGCCGGGATTCTTCGAGACGGAGAGCGCCGCCGCATCCTTGGCGCGGTTCGCGGCCTCGAGGGCCTTCTGGTACTCGGCCTCGGCGTTGTCGACCAGCTCGGCCTTCTGCTTGCGGAGCATCGCCTTCTTGCTCTCGCGCTCGTCGACCAACTTGCGATCTTCCGCGGCGCGCGCGTCGGCTTCACGCTGGCGCTTGCGCGCTTCGTCTTCACGCTCGGCAAGCGCAGCGGCTTCCTTCGCCGCCTTCTCCGCGGCCTCGGCAGCGGCCTTCTCGTTCTCGTAGCGCTCCTGCGCTTTCTTGCTCGCGGTCTCGGAGGCCTCGGCGGCAGCGCGGGCGATCTTCGCGCGATCCGCCTCGTCCTTGAGCTGCTTCTCCGCGGCTTCACGGGCGGCGGTGGCGGCTTCGGCGCGGTGCTTGGCATCGGCGGCGGCGTCCTGCTCCTGCTTGGTGCGCTGCTCGGCGGAGAGCTTCTTGAGCGCGGCCTCTTCCTGCAGGCGCTTGTTCGCTTCGATCGCAGCGCGCTGCTTCTGCAGCTGATCTTCCGCCGCCTTCTTCGCGAGCTCGGAGGCCTGCGCCGCTTGACGCGCGGCTTCAGCGGAGGCGCGTTCCTTCGCGGCGCGCTCTTCCACGGACAGCTGCGCGGCCTTCGCTTCTTCGGCGAGACGCTGGGCTTCCTTCGCAGCCGCGGCCTGCGCGGCGAGGCGCTCCTCGGCGGCCTTCTGCGCGATGGCGGCTTCATCGGCGGTTTTCTTGGCGGCGTCGGTGATCGCCTTCTCGCGCTCGAGGCGTTGCTGTGCGGAGAGCTTGTTGCGCGAAGCATCGGCGGTGCGGCGCGCGGCTTCGGCGGCGGCCTCCTGCTCCTGCTTCACCAGGGCTTCCATCTGCTG
>CBIHPJ010000860.1:0-3356 GCA_966211295.1 uncultured Myxococcales bacterium
CGCTTCGCGGCGCCGCGAGACGGCTCGCGCTCCCCGCTTTCGCAGGGAGAGGGAGAACGGCGTCTGATACACGCGCCCCATGACGTTGCTGCGAGCCGCCAACGTGTCGCTCTCCTTCGGGAGTCGCACACTCTTCGACAACATCGAGTTCGTGATCGAGGCCGGTGAGCACGTCGGGCTCGTCGGAGTGAACGGCAGCGGCAAGTCGACGCTGATGAAGATCCTCGCGGGCCAGGTGAAGGCCGACAGCGGGCTTCTGCAGGTGCAGCGCGGTGCGCGCGTGACGTTCCTTCCGCAGGAGCCCACGTTCGACGAAGGCGCCACCGTGAAGTCGGAGCTCGAGGTCGCGCAGGCTCCGCTGAAGGCCGCGCTCGAGGAGCACACGCGCTTGAGCAAGGAGCTCGAGCACTCGCACGACGAGAAGGCGCTCGCGCAGCTCTCCGCGCTCTCGGAGCAGATCGAACGTCATGGTGGTTGGGACACCGGTCACGAGGCGAAGAAGCTCCTCGATCGTCTCGGCGTGAAGGACTGGGAGCGGCCGATCTCCGAGCTCTCCGGTGGACTGCGGAAGCGAGTGGCGATCGCGCGGGCGCTGCTCTCGCGGCCTGACTTGTTGATGCTCGACGAGCCCACCAACCACCTCGATGCCGAGACGGTCGCGTGGCTCGAAGACGAGCTCGATGAGTTCGAAGGTGCGCTGCTGCTCGTCACTCACGATCGCTACTTCCTCGACGGGCTGGTGGAGCGGATGGTCGAGGTCACTCCGCCGGGCAGCGCGAATGGCGGCGGGCTGGTGAGCTATCCGGGCAACTACGGCACGTACCTCGAGCAAAAGTACGCCGCGAACGAGCAGGCCGAGGTCGGCGAGCACAAGCGCCAGCGGTGGATCGCGCAGGAAGTGGCGTGGCTCCGTCGTGGACCCCAGGCGCGTCGCACCAAGTCGAAGGCTCGCATCGAGCGCGCGCACAAGCTGCTCGCGGAGCGCGGCTTCACGCGTCCGAAGATTCCGCAGCTGCAGATGGCGAGCGCGCCGCGGCTCTCACAGACCGTGATCGAGGCGAAGTCGGTGTCACAGGGCTTCGGAGAGCGCACGCTGTTCAGCGGCGTGAACGTGATCATTCAGCCCGGTGAGCGCGTGGGCATCGTGGGGCCGAACGGCGCGGGCAAGACCACGCTGCTTCGCACCTTGCTCGGAGAGCTGCCGCCCGCGAAGGGCAGCGTGGTGCTCGGGCCGCGCACGAAGATCGCGTACTTCGATCAGCAGCGGATCACGCTCGATGAAGAGGCGACCGTCGCGGAGAACGTGTGGCACGACGAGTGGGTGCAGCTCGGCGGCGAGAAGGTGCGCCTGTCGGACTACCTCGAAGATCTGCTCTTCCCCGTGCCGATGCAGCGGCAGAAGGTGAAGGCGTTGTCGGGTGGTGAGCGCAATCGCCTGCTGCTCGCGAAGTTGTTCCTGCAGGGCGCGAACGTGTTGGTGCTCGATGAGCCGACGAACGATCTCGACCTGGTCACGCTGAACGTCCTCGAGGCGCTGCTCGCGAAGTTCACTGGAGCGGTGCTCGTGGTGACGCACGATCGCTACTTCCTCGACAAGGTCGCGACCTCGGTGCTCGCGGTGGAGGGCGACGGGAAGGTGACGAGGTACGAGGGAAATTGGTCGATGTACCAGCGACTCCGTCCGCCGCGTGCGTGGACTGAGGGTGGATCGAAGCCCGCGCCTGCGCCCGCTCCGGTTGCTGCTGCGCCTGCCGCTGCTCCTGGTCCGAAGAAGGCGACTCGGCTCTCGTACAAAGATCAGCGCGAGCTCGATGGAATGGAAGCGGCAATCGAGAAGGCGGAGACCACGAAGGCCGAGCTCGAAGCGAAACTTCAGGATCCAGCAGTGTTCGCGAGAGCATCGGAGGTCGCGTCACTGTCTGCGGAGCTCGACGCGGCAACGAAGGAAGTCGAGCGGCTCTACGCGCGCTGGGCAGAATTGGGCGGCTGACAAAGCCTCGAGGGAAGCAGACGTTCAGGGTCTCTCGCGTTGATCATCGCGCGCGGGCCCTCGATTCCGAGCTTTCTTTGACTCGATGAGCGTCGCTTCGTGGAGCCCGATCGCGACGAGCACCGCCCGAATCCTCGAAAGCCCGCCCTTCCCTCAGGCTGTTGTTCAATCCTTCAAGAAGAAGATCGTCGCAGCCGCAGCAAGCCCCGCTGCGATGATCCCGCTCGTGAGCGCAACCGACGCATTCGTATTCGCCTGATTCGCAAGCGAGCGCGCCTGATCTTCCGGCAAGGTGCTCCCGCGAGTGCCATCAGGAAGATCCACGAGCGACGCCTCGTATTGCGACTTCGCGCTCCCCGACATCACCGCGAACGCGATCGCCACCCCGGTCCCCGCGGCAGCACCACCCGCGAACACCCACGCAGCGACCTTCGGCTTCGGCCCTTCCTGCTCGACGATCGCAGGCGGCTCTTCCTTCGGCGCCGGAGTGAGCTCGGTCTTCTTGGGCGTATCCGTCTGCGCGACCTCAGCGGGAGGCATCGGCGGAGGCGGCTCAGTCACCTTCTTCTTCAGCTCCAGCCCCGCCTTCACATCGCGCACGAACACCACGATCGGCGCCGACATCGCGTCACTCCAACCATTGAGCGACGAAGAAACATCGAGCGTCCCCAGCGACTCCTCCCGATCCGCGGAGACCGCCTCGAGGTGAATCGCGAGCGTCTTGCCGATCTTGCCGACGTCCACGCCGACCACCACCGCCCTGGGCCCGAGCAGGATCGCGAGCTTGCTCAAGCACGCGCGCGTGCCCTGGCACGACTTCGGATCGGAGAACCCAGCGGACCGCAGTTCCTTCGCAGCGGCGGTGTCATCGAGCAGACCCGTGACACCTTCACGCTTGAACGAATCGAACACGCGCTGCGCGATCTTCGGAGCAGCGCCCTCGGCGCCGGGACGCTTACTGGTCAACACGACCGCGACGGGAGTCCGCACGTCTGCGGCCTGACCGAGCGCGAGCTGAATCATCAAAAGGGAAAGCACGCGGCGAGTGTACCCGAGAGCGGGAAGATCAGCGCTTCAGCTGACCCTCGATATCGCCCAAAAAGCTCCACGCGTCCTTGCGGTCGCCATCGGTATTCGCGGCCTTGATGTCCTTTTTCGCCTGGTCGACGAACTGCCGGAGCACGTTGTCCTTCTGCCCGGTCTCGGACTCGCGCGAAGCGAGCTGGCCTTCGATCTTCTTCAGGCGCGCCACGAGCATCTCGTGCGTGATCACCTTGCCCTTGGGTTTCGCGGGCTCGACCTTGTCGGGCTTCACGGGATCGACCTTGGCTGGCTCAACCTTGGCTGGCTCAACCTTGGCGGGCTC
>CBIHPJ010000861.1:0-3354 GCA_966211295.1 uncultured Myxococcales bacterium
CTCTGAAGCGCTCCTCGAGAAGCACCCCACGCTCGAGAACGCGCTCGCTTCTGCAGGATTGTCGACCCGCGTGATGCCGCTCGCTGAAGCGATGAGCGGAGATCCGCTCGCAACCAACGGCATCGGCAACGTGAAGAAGGGCGCCGCGCCCGATGACGTGGCCTCGCTGCTCTTCACCTCGGGCACCACCGGAAATCCCAAGGGCGTGATGCTCACGCACCGCAACTTCGCCGCGTTGATCGCGAAGCTCGGCGGCGCGTTCGACCTGGGCGTGGGTGACGGAGTGCTCTCGGTACTCCCGCTCCACCACACCTTCGAGTTCAGCGCGGGCTTCCTCACGCCGTTCTCCCGCGGAGCCGAGGTCGCCTACCTCGACGAGCTCACCGCCGATCGCATCGGCGAGGTCCTCGAGGGCGGCAACATCACCGGCATGGTCGGAGTGCCCGCGCTCTGGCAGCTCTTCCACCGGAAGATCACGCAGGAGTTCTCTTCGCGGCCCAAGTTCATCGAAGAGGCGATGAAGGGCCTGATGTCGATCAACGCCGAGCTGCGCAATCGCCAGGGCATCAACCTCGGCAAGCTCCTCTTCTGGCCCGTGCACCGGAAGTTCGGCGGCAACATCAAGTTCCTCATCTCGGGCGGCTCCGCGCTCCCCGACGACGTCCACAAGGCGTTTCACGCGCTCGGCTTCACGCTCGACGAGGGCTACGGACTCACCGAAGCCGCGCCGGTGCTCACCGTCACCCAGGCCGGCAACAAGCGGCTCCCGGGCACCGTGGGCAAGGCGCTCCCTGGCATCGAGCTCAAGATCCACGAGCCTGATCCCGAAGGCGTGGGCGAGGTGATCGCGCGCGGTCCCAACGTGATGGCGGGCTACTTCCAGGATCGCGAGTCGACCAACGCGGTGCTGAAGGATGGCTATCTCCACACCGGCGATCTCGGCCGCATCGACGCAGAGGGAAATCTCTACCTCGTCGGCCGCGCCAAGGACGTGATCATCGATGCCAACGGGAAGAACGTGTACCCCGATGAGCTCGAGGAGCTCTACGGCGTGCACAAGCACGTGAAGGAGCTCAGCGTGGTCGGCCTCCCCGACGAGAACGGCGGAGAGAAGGTCGCCGCGCTCGTGGTGCCTGACTACAAAGATCGTCCTCGCGAAGAAGTGCGCCGCGAGATCGAAGAGCACTTCCGCGTCACGTCGAACGATCAACCGTTCTACCGCCGCGTGAAGGTGATGCGCTTCCAGGACGCGGAGCTCGTGCGCACCAGCTCCCGCAAGGTGAAGCGCTCGCTCGTGGTCGAGGAGCTCAAGCGCCAGGAGAAGGCCGCCGACAAGGCGAAGAAGGAAGGCCTCAACACCGACTGGCTCACCAAGGTCGTGGCCGACGTGATCCAGAAGGAAGTGGGGGACGTGAAGCCTGAGTCGCGCCTGCAAGTGGATTTGGGCTTCGATTCCCTGATGCTCACCGAGCTCTCCGCCGCTCTCGAAGCGCGCGGGGTGCCCGTGCACGCGATCAGCGATCTCACCAAGATCAACACGCTCGAGGATCTGCGGAAGATCGTCGCGGCGTCGGGCAGGAAGCCCGCGGCCGAGGTGAAGGCCCGCGAGATCTCCAAGGAGGTCGCGCGCAAGAAGGACTCCGACCTCGAGCTGGATCTTCCCGACGGCGTGGCGGAGGCGGGCCGCGCGGCGCTCAGCGCAGGTCAGCGCGCGATCTTCGGCGGGCTCTTCGACGTGAAGGTCCGTGGGAAGAACTTCATCCCGCAGAACCGGAACTTCCTGGTGGTCGCCAATCACGCGAGCCACCTCGACATGGGGCTCGTGAAGGTCGCGATGGGAGAGCAGGGTGAACGCCTCGTCGCGCTCGCCGCGCGCGACTACTTCTTCGATTCACCGCTCAAGCGCGCCTACTTCGAGAACTTCACGAACTTGATCCCCATGGATCGCTCGGGCTCGCTGCGCGAATCACTCCGCCTCGCCGGAGAGTCGCTCACCCAGGGCTTTAACCTGCTCATCTTCCCCGAGGGCACTCGAAGCCCGAACGGTGAGCTGATGGAGTTCAAGCCCACCACCGGCTACCTCGCGCTCAGCTTCGGCGTCGACATTCTCCCGATGTACTTGCACGGCACGCACGACGCGCTCCCCAAGGGCTCGTGGTGGCCCAAGTTCGAGCACCTCGAGGTGCGCATCGGGCCCGTGCTGGAGATCGACAAGCTCCGCGAGAAGGTGAAGGGCCTCGCGAAGAGCGAAGGCTACCGGCTCGCCACCAGGATGGCGGAGGAGTCGGTGCGCGCGCTTCGCGAAGGGCGCAGCGTGCGGCAGGAAGACTTGAGCGTCCCAGCCATTCCCACCCGTGAGCGGCGCACGAAGGCTCACTGAGTCAGCCCTCTCCCCGCGAGACAGGAACCATGAACATTCTCATCACTGGCGGAACCGGCTTCCTCGGCACGCACCTCATCCCCCTCCTGAGGAAGGCTGGCCACTCGCTCACGCTGATCTCGCGCAGCAAGCCGCCCGCCGACTGGCTCAAGGGCGATCACCCCGTGCGTCACGTGCAGGCCGACCTGAAGGATCGCGAGGCCGTGCGCGATTCACTCAAGGGCGTCGAGGCCATCTACCATTTGGCCGGACTGGTCAGCTTCAAGAACGAAGACGGCCGCAAGATGTACGAGCTGCACGTCGACTGCACCCGCGAGCTCCTGCGCGACGTGCGCACGCTCGGCACCAAGCCGCGCATCATCCTCGCCTCGACCTCCGGCACCATCGCGGTCTCGAAAGAAGAGCGCGTGGGCACCGAGGCCGACGACTACCCCATCGAGACCGTGGGCCGCTGGCCGTACTACCTCTCGAAGATCTACGAGGAGAAGCTCGCCCTCGAGTTCTGCAAGAAGGAGGGAATTCCCCTCGTCGTGCTCAATCCCTCGCTGCTGATGGGCCCGGGCGACGATCGCCTCTCCTCCACGTGGACGGTGGTGAAGTTCCTCCAGCGCGACATCCCCGCGATGCCCGGCGGCGGCATGAGCTTCGTCGACGCGCGCGACGCTGCCTGCGCGGCGGCGAACGCGCTCACCCGAGGCGAGCTCTACGGCCGCCACCTGATGGGCCTCAACTTCTCGATGACCGAGTTCTTCAAGCGTCTCGAGCGGCTCACCGGAGTGGCTGCTCCGCGCATCAAGCTGCACAAGCAGGTGAACATTCTCGGCGCGCACGCGCTCGATGCGTTCGCTCGCTGGCGCGGGAACAAGCCGCAGCTCGATCCGCAGGAAGTGGAGATCGGCGAGCACTGGTTCTGGTGCGACTCGAGCAAGGCCGAGGCGCAGCTGGGCTTCGTGGCGCGCGATCCCTACGAGACG
>CBIHPJ010000862.1:0-3342 GCA_966211295.1 uncultured Myxococcales bacterium
TCGAGCTGCCGAAGGCGCTGGTGGACGATGAGATCAAGCGGCGCTGGGCGCAGATCGAAGGCCCTGCGTTGGCGGCCCACCAGTTCACTGCGGATGAGCAGAAGGAAGCGCGCGACGGATGGCTCGCTGATCCGGTGACGCGTGCGGAGTGCGAGCGGCGGCTCAAGGTGGGCGTGGCGCTGCGCGCGGTGGCGCAGGCCGAGAAGCTCGAGCCTCAGCCCGCGGAGTTGCGAGCGCTCCTCGCGGAGTACGCCGCGCCCTGGGGGCTGAGTGAGAAGGATCTCGACGCGGCGCTGAAGGAATCGAAGAAGACCGCGACCACGCTCGGTCAGCTCGGCTACTACTTGTGGATCGTGGACCACGTCGTCGCGCAGGCGCAGATCGAGCTCGAATAGACTTCGCGCGCATGACCATGCGCTCGGTGGTTCTCGCAGTTGCGCTGCTGCCTGCTACCTCGCTGGCGTGCGAGTTGATTCACCACTTCAAGGTGATCGGCTTCGACGCGAAGGAATCGCTGGTGGCGTTTCGCGATGAGAGCGAAGCGACGATCGACATCCATCTCTACGAACTGCCCAGCGGCAAGCGGAAGAAGAGCTGGGAGATCGTTTCGTACTCCGAGGCCACGGAGAACGGCGTGAACGGGGACATGGCCAAGCTCGGCAAGCTCCGCGCGTCTCGGTGGAAGGAAGCGGAGGCGGCGCTGGTGAGCGCGGGGATCAAGATCAACGCGAAGTATCCGATGAGCGCCGAGCTCAAGCTGGGTAAGGCGAAGTTCACTACGCGCGCTGGCGAGACGAGTGAGTACGTCGCGAGCTCCGCAGAGGCGGTGATGATCGAGGGCAAGGAGATCACCGTCATCGACAGCGTGACCAGCGTGAGCGTGCAGGATGCCGGCGGGTACGACGGCTTCGCGTTGTCTCCGTCGAAGAAGACGCTCGTGATTCTGCCGAATGGTTGTCAGGTCCACCCGGCGTTCTGGCCGCTGTGAGCTGATGACCAGCGAACGCGTTGCTGGATCATCCTCTACACTTCTTCGATGCGATTGACCGTTTGGCTCACGAGCGAAGAGGAACGCGCCGTGCGCGGGTTGCGCCACGCCAAGGTGAACGTTTCGGATTTGGTGCGGCGTGCGCTTCGGAAAGCCGCAAGCGGAGAGAAGAAGTTGGGCGTGAAGCGATCGGTGCTGGTTCAGGACATCATCGCCGCAGCCCCGGAACCCGCGCCCGCGGTGAGCGCTTGTTTCACCCTCAGACCGACCTTGTCCGGAAGGTCAGCGGAGTCGACGCGCAAGGTGGCGCGTACGCGACGGGCGTCCTTGTGCTGGCCCCTCACCCTGCCCCTCTCCCCGCTGGCGCAAGGAGATGGAAAACCTCAGCGAGCGAGGGCAACCGACGCGGCGGCTTCGGCTGGGCGCTGCCACGAGCCACGCAGGAACGCGATCGCCGGCGCGCGCGACTTCTCGCGACTCGACATCGCGAGCGCGGTCATTCCCAGGAAGTGGCCGATCAGCACGATGGCGCCACCGATGCTGACCATCCCGAACGCCGGCGGCCACAGCGCGAGCACCGTCCCCGCGGCGACCCACACGGCGTTCAGCACCTGCAGTCCCGCGATGCCGACCAGCCGACCGCGCGCCCACGAGCGAGGATCGAAGTTCGACACCATGCTCACTTCGAGCTTCGAGCCCCTCTTCTCCCCCACCATCCACACCTGCGCGCCCGAGCGAATCGAAGTGCGCACGGTACGAAGCCCGCCGCCCGCTCCCTGAGCGCTGGTGGTGAGTGAGTCGAACTGCTGAGGGGAAGTGCACGCCGCGGCCGCATCCTTGGTGGCCGCGTCGATCCACACCTCGGCGCCCGGAGCGCCGCTCACCTCGAGCTGCTCATGCCCCACCACCACCGCGCCGCCCAGCACGTGGCTCACGTGCTTGCGATCGAAGAACACCAGGCCCGGCTGATCAGCGTCGAGCTGCTTCACGCGCTGCTCGACTTCGTGCGACGCGAGCTCACTCGCCACCACGGTGCCGTTGATCAGCTTCGTCTTCCACTCCGAGAGCCGCCGGAGCATCGCGCGCGCATCGATCAACGCATCGAGCGCGATCATGAAGGCGGTGATCCACGCGAGCGCGAGCAGCGCAGTGGCCATCAACTCACGAGAGAGCATGACTTACGCCGCCTCCTGCTGCTGCTGCGGGGAGGGCAGCGCCGGCGCTGCGGGCGCACGCTCGAGCTTCGGCCGCGAGAAGCGCAGCACGTAGGTCTTCGCGAGGTACCAGACCAGGCTCGACTGGAGCAGCTCGGGCTTCATGTGTGGCGCCACGTCCTTCGCGTGGCTCGCGGGCAGCTCCGTCCAGTGCAGGCCGGGCTTGTTGTGATGCGCCGTGTGGTACCCGGCGTTCACCGAGAACCAGTTGAGGATCTTCCCGCCGAAGTTGCGCGAGTGATTCATCTCGGAATCCACGTCGCAGGTGTCGTGCTGAATGATGTTCACGCGCAGGAACCAGCGCGCGCCCCACAGCTGCGGCACCATCACGAAGAACAGCACCGTCCAGAAGTCGTACGCGAGCAGCAGGCCGGTGAGACCGAAGGCGAAGATCGACTCCTGCATCGACTGGCGGCGGTAATCAGCGCGGCCCTTCACCGTCGCCCAGCGATTGATCCCCGCGAAGGTGATGGGCCCGATGATGTTCGGGAAGTGGAGCAGGTTGAGCAGATTCCACGAGAAGCGCGCGTGCTCCGGAGCGGCCCAGTCAGGCTGACCGTCGTCGTCGAAGTGGTGGTGCACGATGTTGTGCGAGGGGATCACCGACGAGACCGGGAACAGCCCGCAGAAGCTCAGGATCAATCGGAAGGCGCGGTTCAGCGCCTTGCTCTCGAAGAGCACGCCGTGCAGCACGTTGTGCGTCACGGTCTGGACGTAGAAGCTGAACTGGCAAGCCGCGATGAGGAAGACCACGTTCCGGCACTGGGGAACGAGCACCATGGAAGTCAGGAGCGACAGGTAGACAGCCACGATGAAGAGCTGCCGCCAGTCACTGGGATGCTTGAGTCTCACGGGGCCGGCTCCTTACAACAGGGGGGCAGAACCCCGAAAGCCACCCACGGCAATCCGGTCGCTTCCGAGTTCCGCTTGATCTGCGTCAACTCTCACCGGTCACTGTGGGGATGCGCGGGTACGGGGCTCCATGGACTCGACTACGGGTTTCCGCTTACAAAGCTCCGCTTTCTTTTTTCTTCGGGGGCTTCATGTGGTTGTTGAACGCGCATACCATAGCTAAGTTAAGAAAAAACCCGCGCTTCTATTTGATTTACGAGGGGTTCTGGTTCCTGGTCTGCGCTGCAG
>CBIHPJ010000863.1:0-3331 GCA_966211295.1 uncultured Myxococcales bacterium
GGAACGGGCGGTGGCTCGGTCTGCCGTCCCGGCGAAACGCAGTGCCTCAATGGCTGCACCAACACGAGCATCGACGTCGACAACTGCGGCCGCTGCGGACGTCCGTGTCCCGAGGGCACCAACGGGACCGCGACCTGCTCCGGCGGAACGTGCGGTCTGCAGTGCGCACCCGGCTTCGCCGACTGCGACCTGAACCCGATGAACGGGTGCGAGGCGAACTTCAACGATCCCGCGACGTGCGGTGCGTGCCGCAACGCGTGCCCGAGTGGACCGCACGCGAACGCGACCTGCTCGATGGGCGTGTGCGGACTGACCTGCGCGCCTGGCTTCGGCAACTGCGACTTCGTGGCGGCGAACGGCTGCGAAGCTGATCTCTCACTCCCCGCGAACTGCGGCACCTGCGGGAACCGTTGCGCGCCGGGTAACAACCAGTTCGCCACCTGTCTGATGGGAATGTGCGGCACGCAGTGTCAGCCCGGCTTCGCCGACTGCGACACGTTCCCGTCCACCGGCTGCGAGAGCAACCTGAGCTCGCCCACCACCTGCGGCAGCTGCTCGAACGCCTGCCCCGGCGGCGGCCCCAACACGGTGGCCAGCTGCTCGGGCACGACCTGCGGCAGCCAGTGCCGCCCGGGCTTCGGCGACTGCGACGGCAGCCTGATGAACGGCTGCGAGACCGACTTCAACTCGCCGATGACGTGCGGCTCGTGCACCAACGCGTGCACCGCGGGCCAGATGTGCACCAACGGTTCGTGCGGCGGCTGCCCCGCGGGACCGGTCGGCACGCTCAACATCAACACCACCGTGATGGGCAACCTGCTCGGCGGAGCGGCGCGCTTCCCCCTGCCGTCCTGCTCGGTGCAGTCCACGCGCTACGAGGAATACTGGACGCTCAACATCACCACCCCGAGCACGGTGACGCTGGAGACCGGTGGTTCGATCGACACCGTGATGTTCCTGCGCAACACCTGCTCGGCCACCACCGACATCGCGTGCAACGACGACACGCCCGGCATCGGCAATCGCAGCCGCATCATCACCGCGCTCCAGCCCGGCACCTACGCGGTGTTCGTGAAGCAGTGGGGCGGCACCGCCGCGGGCGGCCCGTACTCGCTCTCGGCGACGGTGAGCACCGCGACCAATTCGATCTGCACCAACGCCACTCCGCTGAATCCGGGAGTCATCTTGCGTGGAGAGAACTCGCGCAATGGCGGCGCCACGAGCAGCGCCTGTTTCCCCACGGCAGGAGGACAGCTCTTTTACCGCGTGCTGGTCGGCGCGAATCAGCGCGCGCTCATCACCACTGACTCACCGACGGCGAGCATGACCACTCGCATCCTCGCGAACTGCACCGCGACCACGTGCACCAGCGTCGTGCAGGGCGCCGGCGCGCAGCAGCTCACCTACGACAATCGCAGCCTCGCCACGCAGACCATCATCGTGTCGGTGAGCGCCACCACCGCGGGCGTGCACGGCACGTACGACATCCTGGCCGAGGTGGGACCGATTCCCTCGGGCTCCAACGTCACCTGCAGCGGTGCCTCGCCGCTCTTGATCGGCGGCATGCCGATCGTCGGAGAGGTGATCGACTCCGGAGGTACGCCGCTCAACACCAGCTGCTTGCCGGGCCAGGCGGGGCGCGTGCGCTACTACTCGGTGGTGGTGCCTTCGCGCGCGGCGGTGACGGTGAGCGCGACGCCCAACGTGTTCGACCTCGGCCTGCGCGTGTTCACCTCGTGCGGAGCGGTGACCACCTGCGCGGCGTTCTCCGACGGCACCACCTCGGTGGGTCCGGAGTCGGTGCGCATCACCAACTCGAACAATTTCAGCCAGACCTTCATCGTGGCCGCGAGCAGCTCGTTCGCGGGCACGGGCGGCACCTTCTCCATCAGCGCGGCGAACTCGGTTCCGGGTCCTGCGTCGAACGCGTTCTGCAACACGCCCACGAGTCTTCCGCCGGGCATCGCCGCCGCGGGAGAGCTCTCGGTCACGGGTGGATTGCCGCTCACCAACGTCTGCCTCCCGCAGCAGAGCGGCTACGTGCGCTACTACTCGGTGCTGGTGCCGTCGGGCTCGACGATGCAGGCGGTGCTCACGGGCGGAGGCGTGGGCGGTCTCGACGTCGGTCTGCGCCTGCTCGCCGGCTGCGGCGCGACTTCGTGCAATGCCTCGAGCGACGTGAGCTCCGGACCCTTCAGCGCGGAGTCGGTGATCGTCAGCAACACCGCGGGCCTCGCGCAGACGTACCTGCTCGCGGCGAGCGCCGTGAACACCAACGTCTCGGCGAGCAGCACGTACAACGTGATCGCGAACGTCTCGCCGACCTCTCCGAACGCGACGTGCACCGGAGCGACGGCGATCTCCGTGGGCGCCACGTTGCCGGGCGAGAGCCTCACGGGCGGCGGGCCGCCGAGCTCGAGCTGCCTCTCCAACACCGGCCTCACCAAGTACTACCGCTTCACCCTCGCGCCGCAGGAGCGCGTGCAGGTGCGGGTCACTCCCACGAACTTCGATGCGAACCTGCGCTTGCTCGACACCTGCGCCTCCACCACGTGCCTCGGTTCGAGCGACACGGTGGTGGGCGTGGGGCCCGAGACGCTCACCGTGCAGAACGACAACCTGAGCGCCTCGCGCACGTACTTCGTGGCGGTGAGCTCCTCGCCCACCACGAGCAACGGCCTCTACGCGCTCTCGGTGACGCGCACCCCGTACTCGCTGAGCCGCATCACCGCGAGCTGCGACGATCTCTCGCTCGCGCCCGATCTGCTCGGGCCGATGACGATGCCGGTGCTCTCGGATGATCAGGGCACGCTCCCGCTCTCGCTCCCCGCGGGCTTCAGCTTCCCGTACTTCTCGATGCCGGCGACGCAGTACTCGGTGTGCATGAACGGCCTCGCGCAGCTGTACCCCTCGACTGGCGGACTGCCGAACTGCGCCTTCCAGAACAGCGCGCTGCCGGACACTTCGGCGCCGAGCGGAATGCTGGCGGCGCTCTGGGATGATCTGATTCCCACGCCCACCACCACGCTGCGCTCGCAGGCGAGCGGCACCGCGCCCAATCGGGTGTTCACCATTCAGTGGTTCGACGCCGCGTTCATCAACGGCGCGAACGAGCGGATGCAGTTCCAGACCAAGCTGATGGAGACCTCGGGCGTGATCGAATTCCACTACTGCTCGCTGCAGCTCAACGGCGGCTCGCCCGACCTGCTCAGCGGCAGCGAAGCGACCATCGGTCTCGAGAACTTCGCGAACACCGCGGCGATCGTTCACTCCGTCGACACCGCGAACAGCATCAGCAGCGGCGGCGGTCTGCGCTTCACTCCGCAATGAA
>CBIHPJ010000864.1:0-3323 GCA_966211295.1 uncultured Myxococcales bacterium
GGACCGGAATCGCAGAGCGACCGAAGATCAGCTCCTTGATGTCGGAGGTGGTGCTCTGTTCCTTCTCCTTCTCGCGGCGCTGACCAGCGGCGCCCGGAGGACCACGACGCTCGGCCTCCTTGCGGCGGGCATCACCGAAGTCCTTCGCGCCGGCAGTGCCCGGAGCGACGACCTTGAACTCGCGCACCGGCCCCCCCACGGCCTTGCGGCCGGGCGCCATCGGGTAGCGGCTGGCGCCGGGCTGGTTCGGAGTGACCCGCTTGATGGGGATCAGCGGGCGGCTGACGACGACGGCCTGGGTCGCCGTTGGCACGGTGCGCAGGTGGGCGGGGCTCGCCAGGCCAGTCGCCGTCGCTCCAGCAGGCGAGCCGACGGTAGGACGCATGGTCACACCCACTCGAGCAATCGGAGCTGAGGGGCGAGCACCGGTACGAACCATCGGGGGAACGGCGACAGCGGGGATCGGCGCGGGGGCAGCAGCCACAGAGACCGCTCCGGGACGCGGAGCCGAAGCGCGCAGGCGCGGAGCCGACGCCTTGGGCGCAGGCACGGCAGCGGCCGTGGCGGCAGCCGCAGTGCCGCCAGCAACGGCGACAGCGGGCTGCACGGGCTCGGCTACGTTGCCGACGACAGCGGCAGGAGCAACAGGAGGCATCGGCGCTTCAGGCTGCGGCGGAGCAACGGGCTCGGCGGCGGCAGCAGGAGCGACAGGCGGGTGCTCGGTGGCCGCGGGCATGTTCGCGACAGGCACGGCCGTGGCGACGGCGGTGTGGCTGTCGGCCGGAAGATCGACGACGGGCTCCTCGGCAACGGCGGGAGCAGGAGTCGGAGCGGCGGGCGCCTCGACGCGAGGGCCGGCGGGCACGGCGGTGGCGAGGGTGGCCTCACCGACCTTGCGGCGCACCACGAAGCCCTTGGGCGCAACGGGCGCAGGAGCAGCCTTCGGCTTGCGCTTCTCGACGATTTTCTGCACGGCGGCGATGGCCTGGTCGTCTTCGAGTGAAGAGGAGTGGCTCTTCACGTCGTAGCCGAGGCTCACCAGTTCTGTGACGACGGCTTTGTTGTCGAACTCAATGCCGTGCTTTTCTTTGAGCTCTTTGGCGATTTCGTGAACGCGCTTCTTTGACATAGGGCGAGACCCCCGTACTTCAGGTGAGGAGAGAAAGACAGTGAAGGAACCGTGCCATCGACCCGAGAAAATCGCGGGGGGCGAGGCAGGAACCACGACGAGCTGGGACGTACTGCGGGCAACCAGAGATCCCGTTTGGTGAACGGGGTGATGCGAACCAATTTGTGGTGATGCTCAGTCGTCGGTCCGCAGGAAGGCTGCCTCCAGGTTGGGTACGTCCACCGCTACGTCCTTCTTGAAGGCCCGATGGAAAGCCTTCCGCTTCACAGCTGCCGATAAGCAGCCTGGTCCACAGAGATACGCCCCCCTGCCAGGGGCTGTCTGTGACCTGTCCAACAGTGGCTGGTTCTTCTCGTCGAGAACCAGTCTCCGGAGCAGCTCTTTCGTCTGCTTCTTTCCGCATCCCAGACAGGTTCGTGTCGGCTGTCTGGGCTCCTCAGTCATGAATGGATGTTCCCTATAACCACGAACTGACGGGTTGCATCAGCACAACCCGTCAGTGCGCGTTGGAATTGTGGAACTACGCCGAGGCGCCCGTGCTGCTCACCGGAGCGGACGGGGCCTGGGCCTTCTTGAGCGCGTCGAGCTCGGCGCGCCGCTTGTTCTCTTCGTTCATGTAGTGCTCGGCAGCAGCCTTGATCTGACGAGCCTTCTTGATGCCGATGCCCGCCACGTTGCCGATGCGGGTGAGGTCGGTCTCCTTCACGATCTCTTCCACGGTGCCGAAGCCGGCCAGCTTGAAGCTGTCCACGTTGGTGGTGCCGATGCCGCGCACGCGGGCCAGGCGCTCCTCCTGGGAGAGCTCGTCGGGGTGACGACGCTCCTCTTCCAGGCGGCGCTGCTCGCGGTCCTTCTGCATCTTCTCGAGCTCGATGGCGTCGTTGACCATCTGCTTGCGCGCGGTCTCCTGCATGGGCGCGACCTTCGCGGCGTCGAGGCCGGGGATCTGGCTGAGCACCTCGGGGTTCGCCTCGGCGATGTCCTTCGCCATGCGGAAGCCGTGGGCGTAGAGGGTCTCGACGAGCATCTCGTTCACGCCGGGCAGCGACCCGAGCGAACGATCGGCGAACTCGCGCATCTCCTTCACGCGCGACTCGCTGTTGATGTCGAGCTTCCAGCCGGTGAGCTGCGCGGCGAGGCGCACGTTCTGGCCCGAGCGGCCGATGGCCAGCGAGAGCTGGTCGTCAGGCACGATGATCTCCATCGCGTGGTTGGCCTCGTCGATGATCACGCGGCTCACCTCGGCGGGCGCGAGCGCGGCGCACACGAAGCGCGCGGGATCTTCGTCGAACTCCACGATGTCGATCTTCTCGCCGCGGAGCTCCTGCACCACGGCCTGCACGCGGCTGCCCTTGATGCCGACGCACGCGCCGACGGGATCCACGTCTGCGTCACGCGACGAGACGGCGATCTTCGAGCGGCGGCCCGGCTCACGAGCGGCGGCCTCGATCACCACGATGCCTTCGGCGATCTCGGGGACCTCCATCTCGAACAGCTTGGTGAGCAAGTTCACCGAGGCGCGCGAGAGGATGATCTGCGGGCCTTTGGCCTCGCGGAGCACGTCGAGGACGAAGGCCTGCACGCGGTCGCCCGGGCGGTACACCTCGCGCGGCACCTGCTCGCGCACGGGGAGCACCGACTCAGCGCGGCCGAGGTCGACGATCAGGTTGCCGCGCTCGAGACGACGCGCGATGCCCGTGACGATCTCGCCCTTGCGGTCCTTGTACTCGTTGAAGACGTTCTCACGCTCGACGTCGCGCGTGCGCTGCAGGAGCACCTGCTTCGCGGTCTGCGCGGCGATGCGGCCGAAGCCGCGGCGGAAGGTCTTGAGGCCGAGCACGTCTCCGTACTGCTCGTCCTGCGCCTTCGCTTCGGCGGCGTTCTCTTCGAGGTAATAGATGGGGAAGACGAGCTCGTCGCCCGAGGCCACTTCGGCCATGCCCAGCGTGCGCGCCTGATCGACGGTGATCTGGTTCACCGCGTTGATGGGATCAGTGACCTGATCGACCACGGTGATCGCCTGGAACAGTTCGACCTGACCCTTCTGGGACTCGAACTTCGCTTCGATGGCGCGGTCCTGGCCAAAGTGCTTCTTGGCCGCGGTCTTCATGGCGTCTTCGAGGGTCGCGACGAGGATCGTCTTGTCGATGCCCTTGTCTTTGGCGACCTGGGTGAGGACGTCGTCGAGGCGGAG
>CBIHPJ010000865.1:0-3297 GCA_966211295.1 uncultured Myxococcales bacterium
CGCGAATGAGCTCGCTGCTGAGTGTATCTGTGATGCCGCTCACCGCGGCCTTCGACGCGCAGTACGCGCTCTGCAGGGGAATCGAGCGGTACGCGAGCGACGAACCGATCTGCATGATCAACCCGCGGTCGCGCGGACGCATCGCTCTCAGCGCGGCTTGCGTGCCGTGCACGTAGCCGAGGAAATTCACCTCCATCACCTTGCGGTACTCGGCGGGCTCCGTCTTCTCGACGGGCGAAAACACCGAGACGATCGCGTCGTTCACCCAGACGTCGATGTGTCCCCACTTCGCCACCACCTCGTTCGCCGCGCAGTCGACGGCCGTCGCGTCAGAGACGTCGAGTGGGATCACCAGCGCTTCGCCTCCTCGTTCGGTGATCTCCTTGAACGCGGCCGCGAGACCTTCACGGCCTCGAGCGATCAGCGCGACCTTCGCGCCTTCCTCGGCGAATGCCCGGGCGATCGCTCGGCCAATTCCACTCGATGCTCCGGTGACGACGCACACCTGACCTTGAAGACGCATTTGCGACCTCCTCTTCGCCACTCGTGAGGCGAAAGAGCGCACTCTCTTCGAGCGACGTCTCAGCTCCGCTCGAGTGTGCATCACTGAGTGCGCTCGCGCTGAGTCGAGCACGCACCCAGGAGTGCAAGAGCCCGTCCCACACTGACCGGGAGGCGACTCGAGTTGTGATTGAGTGACGTGAGCAACACACTTCACCGATGAGAGTCCTCGTCTCAGGGGCGGGCATCGCGGGTCCCTGCCTGGCGTACTGGCTTCACCGGTACGGGTTTGAGCCCACGCTGGTCGAGCGCGCGCCTCAGCTGCGCACCGGGGGCTACGTGATCGACTTCTGGGGCGCTGGCTATGACATCGCCCAACGAATGGGCCTCGGGCCGCAGCTGCGCGAGCACGGCTATCGAATGAAGGAAGTGTGGCAGGTGGATCAGCGCGGAGCGCGGACCAGCGGCTTCTCCGTGAGCGTCTTCGATCGCCTGACCAGGGGCCGCTACACCAGTCTCCTGCGCAGCGATCTCGCTGCCTCCATCTACGCCACGCTCGAAGGCAAGATCGAGACGCTCTTCGATGACAGCATCATCGCCCTCGAAGAAACGGAAGATGAGGTGCGGGCGCGCTTCGAGAAGAGCGGTCCGCGCACGTTCGACCTGGTGGTGGGTGCGGACGGGCTGCACTCCGAGGTGCGGAGGCTCGCCTTCGGTGAGGAGGCCGGCTTCGAGCGCTACCTCGGCCTCAAGGTGGCTGCCTTCTCGGCCAGCGGGTATCGCCCAAGAGACGAGCTGATCTACGTGCTGCACTCGGAGCTCGGCCAGCAAGTCGGCCGCTTCACGATGCGCGGCGATCAGACGATGTTCCTCTTCATCTTCGCGGACCCTGCTCCGGGCATCCCCGCAGAGCTCAGCAAGCAGAAGGCGCTCCTGCGCGCCCGGTTCAGCAGCTCGGGTTGGGAGTGCCCGCAAATCCTGGAGGCGATGGGGAGCGCGGACACGCTCTACCTCGATCGAGTGAGCCAGGTTCGAATGGAGCGCTGGACGCGCGGGCGGGTGGCCCTGGTCGGCGACGCGGCGTACTGCGTGTCTCTGCTGGGCGGCCAGGGCTCGGCGCTCGCGATGGTGGGAGCCTACGTGCTCGCGGGAGAGCTCAAGCTTGCGAAAGGTGACTACCTGGCGGCCTTCACCCGGTACCAGGAGCGGCTGGCTGGGTACCTCGCGCGCAAGCAGAAGGCGGCCATCGACCTCGCGCCGTTCTTCGCGCCTCGCTCTCGGCTCGGCATGTTCCTGAGGAGCCAGGTGATGAAGTTGATGGCGATCCCCTTCGTCGCCGAGCTGGCCGTCGGACGAGACCTGAGAGACGAGCTCGCGCTCCCTGAGTACTGAGGCCCGGGCACTGGCTCGCTTGTTCGGACCCCGCACCAGGCCCAGAGTTCAATTTGCATTTAGCCTGCGAAATTATTCCGGACGTGTTCTCGACGTCCCCCTGCAGAGCACCTCTCCGCCGATCCAGCACACCTCGCCGAGGGCGAAGTCTCGCGTCGCCCAGCCGAGGCCCGTGAGCAGCTCCTCGACCGTCTTCTTCTCTGCATCTGCTTTCGCATCGGCGTCGGTCTTGCCGTGACCCGTGACGTGAACGTCGCCGGTCTTGGTGACTCGGGTGCTGCCCGCGCAGAGCACCTTGCCGGTCGTCACGTCGACCACCGCGCTGCTGAAGAGGAGCTCGCCTGCTTCGTACGCCTCCTCGTCGAGCACCTTCGGACGCGTGACGCCGGTGAGCTGGTGCACCACCAAATACTTCGTGTCCGAGAGATCGCCGCGATCGAACGGGTCGTCCCAGTAGTCGAGGTACATCGGCCAGTACGGAGGGAAGTCGCTCATCAACTGGAACATGAAGTACTCGGCGTCGCGCGCGTGGCTCGACCAGGGAAAGTTCGCGTCCTTCGAGGAGGCATAGAAGCCGCGCTGCGGGACCCACTCCAGGTCCGCCACGTCGAACGAGGTCTTGGAGAAATAGGCGATCACCTTGTTCCACTCGGCCTCGGGCACCGCCTTGCACGCCTGTGCAAACGTGCCGGAAGGAGCCGAGTCGAGCTCTCCAGCCGCCTTCGTGCCGAGCTGATCGAGCTTGTCGAGCTGCGCCAGGTACGCGGCGTTCCGGCCGGCCGCACGCACCGCGAGACCCGCCGCGATCGACAAGTAGACCACCGCGAACGCCACCAGACCGAGGAGCACCTTTTTCACGCGGCGCATCCTCGGGTGAGTGCCTCAGCCCGGCAAGTAGCTCTCGACCGCGTCACGCATCGACGCGCGCACCGTGGCCCACGCGTCGGGATCTCCCTTGGTGACCGCCCTCATGTAGTTGCTCGCCTGCTCGAAGCTGATGTGCGGCGGCAGCGTGGGCACGTTCGGATCCGTCCTCGCTTCGACGATCACCGGACGATCGCTGGTGAACGCCTGCTCGAAGACCGAGCGAATCTCCTCGGGATGATCGATGCGCAGCCCACGCAACCCGAGGCTCTGCGCGTACTCCGCGTAGGGGAAGTCGGGCACGTTCTGCGACGCCTCGTATTTCGGCTCGCCGGCGAACGCGCGCATCTCCCAGGTGACCTGGTTCAGATCGCGGTTGTTGAGCACGACGATCACCATGCGCGGGTCCTTCCACTCCTTCCAGTACTTCGCGACGGTGATCAGCTCCGCGTTGCCGTTCATCTGCATCGCGCCGTCACCGACGAAGGACACCACCGTGCGCTCGGGGAACGCGAACTTCGCGGCGATCGCGTAGGGCAC
>CBIHPJ010000866.1:0-3293 GCA_966211295.1 uncultured Myxococcales bacterium
CCCGCTGTCGCAGGGAGAGGGAGAAAGTCAGAAAGAGAGATCCACCAGGTCCTGCAGCGCTCTCGCGGTCGCAACATCGTCCGTGAGCGGTTGCACCATCGCCACCTGGCACGCCGTGCGCGGCGGAAGTCCCGCACTGATCAACCGCGCGGCCATCACCAACAACCGCGTCGACACCGTCTCCGCCAGTCCGAGCGTGTCTTGCGAGCGCACCTTCTTCGCCCACGCGACCAATCTCCGCGCCTGCTTCTTGTCGACGCCCGTCTCACCCACCAGCACCTCGAGCTCGGCCTCTTCGGGGGGGTAACCGAAGTGCAGCGAGACGAAGCGCTGGCGGGTGGAGGGTTTCAGCTCTTTGAGTCCTCTGCGGTAGCCGGGGTTGAAGCTCGCCACGACCATGAAGCTTGGAGGCGCGGTGAGCACCTCGTCATTGCGATCGACGAAGAGCTGCCTGCGGTGATCGGTGAGCGGATGCAGCAGCACCACCACGTCCTCGCGGGCCTCGGCGACTTCATCGAGGTACAAGATCGCGCCCTGCTTCACCGCGCGCGTCGCGGGACCGTCCTGCCAGACGGTGTCTCCACCGCGCACCAGCCAGCGCCCGACCAGATCAGCCGCGCTCGTCTCGTCGTTGCACGCCACGGTGATCAGCGGACGTTGGAGCCGCTCCGCCATGAACTCGACGAAGCGTGACTTTCCGCACCCGGTGGGACCCTTGAGCAACACGGGCAGCTGCTTCTCCGCGGCGCGCTCGAAGATCGCGACTTCGTCACCGACGGGCCGGTACCAGGTGCTCATGATTCAGCTCCGCGCAGCGTGCAGGGCAGGGAGCGACTCAGGCTCGGGAGTCTCCACGCGCACTCCGCTCGCGTTCGCCTTCGGCAAGCCGTAGCGGGTGAAGTTCCATACGAACGCGATGATCCCCGCGGTGAACAAACACGCCGCGAGGATGAGGCCGACGAAGTGCACCTCGACCTCCTTCTGCACGGTGAGGAAGTCCATGCCTGCGCGCCGCTCGAGCACCACCTGCGAGACGCCCGCGACCGCGAAGGCCAGGGTCATCGCCGTCATCCCCACGTTCGAGCACCAGAACGCGAAGCCCGCGGTGACGTGCTCGTACAGCTTCCGCCCGGTGAGCAGCGGCATCGCGTAGGTGATGATGCCGAGCACCAACATCGCGTACGCGCCCCAGAAGGCCATGTGGCCGTGCATCGCGGTGACCAGCGTGCCGTGCGTGTACAGGTTCACCTGCGGCAGGGTGTGAGCGAAGCCGAGGAAGCCCGCTCCCACGAAGCTCATGAACGCGCAGCCCACGGTCCACAACAGCGCCGGGCGATTGGGGTGCGTGCGGCCACCCTTCTTCGCCATCGTGAACGCGTAGATGGCCATGCCGAGGAACGCGAGCGGCTCGAGCGCGCTGAAGACGCCGCCGACCATCAGCCAGTATTTCGGAGTGCCGATGTAATAGTAGTGGTGGCCCGTTCCGAGGATGCCCGAGAGGAACGTGAAGCCGACGATCACGTAGAGCCACTTCTCGATGATCTCGCGGTCGACTCCGGTGAGCTTGATCAGCAGGTACGAGAGGATCGCGCCCATGATCAATTCCCACACGCCCTCGACCCAGAGGTGCACCACCCACCAGCGCCAGTAGCTGTCGACGGTCTGGTTGTCGGTGGGGATCATGCCCGGCAGGTAGAGCAGCGCCGCGGCGAGCAACCCGAAGAAGAGCACCATCGCGGTGGTCGACTTCTTCTCGCTCTTCCACACCGTCCACCCGATGTTGGCGATGAAGAGCAGCACGTCGATCACCACCAGGAAGTCGAGCGGCCGCGGGATCTCGAGGAACTTGCGGCCTTCCCACCAGCCGAAGTGGAAGCCGATGATCGCGCTCACGCCCGTGACCACCAGCGCGATCAACTGCACCCACGCGAGCTTCGGCCAGGCGAGCTCACGATCGCACTCGTCGGGAATGATCCAGTACGCGGAGCCCATGAAACCGGCGAGCAGCCACATCACGAGCAGGTTGGTGTGCGTGGCGCGCGCGACGTTGAAGGGAATCCAGTCGTGCAGCACGTCGAAGCCGGCGTGCGCGAAGCCCATGATGAAGCCGTAGATGAGCTGCAGGGAGAACAGCAGCATGCACGTCGCGAAGAATCCCCACGCGACCTTCTGGCTCTGGAACTTCATCGGGGGTTCTCCTTCTGCGACGAGAGAAACGTGGCGAGCTCGGTGATCTGGGAGTCATCGAGCGGCATCTTCGGCATGCGTGAGTTGGGGCGGACCGCGAGGGGATCTCTGAGCCACTTCTCGATCCACGCGGCGTCGAAGCGGCTGCCCACGCCATCGAGCGCGGGGCCCACGGTGCCTCCGCTTCCCTCGAGCGAGTGACAGGTCACGCAGAGCTGCGAGAACACCTGCGGCTTGTGTTGAGCCGAGGGAGAAGCGGCGCGCTGCGCGGCAGCTCCGAGCGTGGGCTTCGCAGGGAAGCCGTTCAAGTCCACCGTCTGCGCCCACTCGAAGAACGCGACCAGGTCGGCGATCTCCTGATCAGTGAAGTGGTAGTTCGTCATGCGCCGCTGACCCGGGAACATCGTGTCGGGGTCCTTCAGCTGCGCCGTGATGAAGGCGGCGCCGCGCCGCTCGTACACGCGGGTGAGCTCGGGCGCGTAGTAGGCGCCTTCACCGAAGAGCGTGTGGCAGCCCATGCAGTTCTTGTCTTCCCAGAGGTGCTTGCCTCTCTTCACCGCCTCGGTGAGCGCCGCGGCGTTGGTACGCACGGGCATCTGCTCGAACGTGTCCCACGTGAGCCCGAGGAAGACGGTCGAACACATCGCCGTGCCTCCGAGGAAGAACGCCTTCGCGGCTGATTTGGAGAGCATGAAGCGCGGCGCCCTTCAGCTGCCGTGCCATCACCCAACCGCTCTGATAGTTGGGTCTCTTCAGATGAGCCGTCGTTCCGTCGTGTTCCGTTTCAGAACAAGAGCAGTATTTCTGATTCGAAACTACTCATGAATCAGTAGGACTGTTGTTTGCAGAGAAGGCTCAAGCTCACTCATCGAGGAGGACGTTCATGTCCGCCGCACTGCTTTCCATCGCCCTGTTCGCCGCTGCCCTTCCCGAAGAAACCGCCGTGCTCACGGAGCCGCCCAACGTGCCTCCTCGGATCACCCGCTCCACGCCTGCGAAGGTGAAGGTGGAGCTCGAAGTGGTCGAGAAGGTCATGCAGATGGCCGACGGCGTCGACTACACGTTCTGGACCTTCGGCGGCACGGTGCCGGGTCGCTTCATTCGCA
>CBIHPJ010000867.1:0-3282 GCA_966211295.1 uncultured Myxococcales bacterium
GTGGGTGAAGAGTCCTCCCTTGAGCACCGAGAACTCCTGGCTCGCCTCCGCGGGTCCGCTCGAGCTCAGCAGCGCCATTCCCCGCACGCCGCCAGAGGTGAGCGACACTTCGAAATCTGGACCGGGCGCGCCACCCTTCTTCCTCGCCAACACGCCGCTGTCACACGCGTCGACGATGCCGAGCTTGAGCCGCGCGGGAGCGTTCTGCAGAAGCGTACGCAACGTCTCGAGCGGCAAGTGCGTACCGCCCAGGTGGAGCTGACCCGCACGAGCGTGCGAGGAGACGTAGATGATGAGCACGACCTCCTTGCCCTCGGCGGTGAGCTCGTCCACGCGGCCGCGCGCCTCGGCCAACTTCTCGCGCACCACGTCAGCGCCCTGCCCCAACACCACCAACGCACGCTCGGGAGCGACGTCGCCCAACTCGACGAACAGGCTCGCCACGCGCTGCGCATCCGCTTCCGCCCAGGCCAACGGAGTGTCGGTGGGATCGCCGAGGTTGTGACCGATCGCGACGAGCACTCGCGTGGGCTCAGCCGCGTGAGTGGTGGAGGCGAGCGCCAATAGCAATACACACATACGACTCACGGCTTGAGCAACCTCTGGGTGGTGACCACGCAGTCCGCGCACTGCAGCGTGATGGAGGCGCGGGTCGACTGGCCCTTGAGCTCTTGCAGGATCGGAGCGGTCTCGAACGGTTTCTTGCTCCACACCGCGACCAACCACTCCGGGCCGCGGCTGTCGTCGAGCACCACCACTCCTGAGAGCAATCCTTCGGCCTGCTTCACGGGCGCAGCGCTGGAGCCTCCGTACGGCCAGAACACCGTGGTCGACTCAGTGCCATCGAGCTCGAACACCGCGAGATAGCCATTGGAGGGAGCGTCGTAGGAGAAGCGCAACGAGTCACCGGGCTTCACGCGCGCATCAGGGGCCAACACCGAGGGCTCCGCATCGCCTCGCTTGAGGAACACGCGGAGCGGGGGACCTCGCATGGTCACTCCGTCGTCGACGGGACCACGTGGGAACAAGAAGAACACCACGAGCGCAGCAGCGAGCGGCGCAGCGATCATCAACCACCGCCACCACGGACGCTCCGGCTTCGCAGCAGCAGCGCGACGCTCGACTTGCTTCAAGAAAAGTTCAGGAGGTCTCGCCCGCGCAAACGCCGCTGCCTCGGCACGCAGCGCCTCGACGTACGGACCACACCGCGAACAACCAGCCACGTGAGCACCGAAGGGCCGCTCCTCCCCCGCGGCGAACGCCTCGAGCTCGGCAGCAGGCGGACACTCAGGTCCGCGTTGAGGAGGCGTGATCATCCCGGAGTCCCTCTGAAAACCTGGCGCACCAGCGCCTCGAACACGGCCAATTTCTTCCCGATGGTCTTGCGCGAGATGCCCGTGCGCTCCGCCATCTCTTCCTGCGTGTAGCCGTCGAGGTGATGCATCACGCCCAGCTCCGCGGTCTTCGCGTCCATGTTGCGGAGCGCCATGCCCACCACCGCGCGCACATCACCATCGGCTCCGTTGTTTCGTTCATCCATCGCGGGGAGCTCGATCGGATCCACCGAGGTCTCCTTCTTGCGCGCCTTCAGATCGAAACAGACGCGCGTCGCGATGCTGTACAGCCACCCCTGATCGCTGCCGGTGGCCTCGGGGCGGCCGTAGCGCTGCACTCTCAAGAAGACCTCCTGGAGCGCGTCATCCGCTTCCGCCGCCGATCCCATCAGCGCCATGCACCGGCGGTGCACGTAGTACCCGTACTGGGAATAGAGGCTGGCGAGCTGCTGACTGTCCACGGCGGCGGGGGCTCCATAGCGTTGACTGCCCCCGCCACCAAACGTGGGAACCCGAGTTCGAGAAAATTACGGAGTCACGAGTTCAACCGGAACGGTCAGGTTCGAAGTGCCGAGTGACAGGTGTCGGCCCACCCGCCCCTCCGCGATGACGCCGATCGACAGGGTCGCCGCGCCGGGATCCGCCGGAGTCATCACGTCGAGGTGCGTCTGAGTGGTGGTCTCGTAGGCCCCGCCCTGGCCGCTGTCCGGGAAGAGGGAAACGTCGAAGCTGGTCGCGCCGGGCACGGGCTGCCACGCGATGGTGACGCTCTGGGCGGTGGGCAGCTGCGCTCCGGAGAAGGGCGTCGACAGCGTGGGCACCGCGGGCAAGGTCACCTCGAACTCCACGGAGTCCATGTCAGCGACTTCCACGCGCACCTGGTTCACGCCGGTGTGGATCACGGATGGAATGAACTCGAGCAGGCCGTAGTTGCCGTCGGGATCCACGGGGAGCACCACGCCGTTGAGGAGCACTCGCGCGTTCGTCACATCGCGCTGGCCAGCCTTCACGCCGACGCTCGCCACGAAGCCGAACTGATCCATCGCCATCAGCATCGCGGCGATCCGCGGCGCTCTGTACACGCGCTGACCACAGGCGATCTCTGGAGTCTCTGCAACGAACGCGGGCGGGCAGAACATCAAGTTCAAGCGCGGGTCCAGGTTGGGGCGGAGCGTGACGTTGGTGTCGAGCGGCACGCGAGTGGGCTGAGCGAACGGCTCGTTGATGGTGACGAGGTTGAAGCCCTGCGTGAAGCCGGTCTCGTCCGTACCGATGGTGCCCTCGCGCCAGATGATCAGCGTGCGGAGTGGATCGCTCTCGAGATCGAACGGCATCGCTCCAGCCGAGCTGCCGACGATCTGATCCGAAGTGCTGCCGTCCTGCTCGATGGTGAGCGTGCCGTCGCCGTCCGCGTCTCGGTAGATCACGAGCGCGCCGACTGCGTACGTGCCCGCGCCACCTCCGGGTGATTGGAATTGCGAGCGCGCTTCAGCCGGCGGTTCCGCGCGGACATCGAGCTGCCAACGCGAAGGCAGCGGCTGGCTGAGTGCGTTGCCACTCTCCGAAGCACGAGGACCCGAAGGCAGCTGCGGATCGATACCCGCGAACCAGAGGACTCCGACTCGCAGGTTCTGCGGAAGCGTGACGTTGCTTTGGAGCTCGAGCGGTCCCTCGAGGTGAATGAGCGGAGGCGGCCCTGCATCAGGCGGATTCATCGGTCCCGCATCCGGTGGCTGCTGTACTGGCCCTGCGTCGGGAGGCTGCTGCACGGGCCCCGCATCGGGCGGGGCAGGCGGAGGCGGCTGCGGGTGAGGCGCGGGACAAGCCATCAACGTGACGGCGGCGAGGAGAACGGAAAGACGGCTGTACATGGGTGCTCCCTTGAAAATGCGACGATGAATTCGTCGCTCTTCAGGGAAGACCGGCCGACCCGATTTTTCTGGGAACC
>CBIHPJ010000868.1:0-3281 GCA_966211295.1 uncultured Myxococcales bacterium
TCGAAGGACGAGCAGAAGAAGGCGAACAAGGCGAAGGCCGACGAACGCAAGAAGGCCGCCGCGCAGAAGGTCACCGACGCGAAGGCCGCGGCGAAGCAGAAGATCGCCGATGCGAAGGAGGCGGGGAAGAAGGGCGTCGCCACCGCGAAGGACGAGTGGACCAAGAAGCTCGCCGAGGCGAAGACCGCGAGCACCAGCGCTGATGCCGAGGCGAAGACCAAGAAGGACGCGCCCTCGATGGCTGCTGCTGCCAAGGCGAAGGCCGAGCTCAAGCGCGTGACCGCGCAGGCCGCTGCCGAGCAGAAGATCGCCGCGGCCCAGGCCGCCGCGGGTGACGCGAAGGCTGCCGCTGACGCGAAGCTCGAGGAGGCCACCGCCACCGCCCAGGCCGAGATCGAGAAGGCCAACGCTGACGCCGAGAAGGAATCGGCCGACGCTGACGCCAACGCAGCTGCCGCCGCTCCCGCGCCGGCTCCTGCTCCGTAACCGGCTCTTCTGCCAGTGGGACCAAAGGGCAGGGCCCCAAAGGGCTCTGCCCTTCTTATTTGTTCCGGTGCGTCTCGCACTTGGAGCTCACATGCGTATCAGGACCCTGCTGCTTTCCTCTCTCGTCTCACTCTCTGCTCTCGCTGCCACGACCGCCCCCACTCCTGAAAAGGAGCCGCAGCACCTCACCTACAAAGGCCAGAAGAAGGTGAACAAGGCGGTCTGGGAGAAGCGCCAGCACGCTGCGCGGGGCAAGTACCTGAGGGCGAAGGCCGTCGCGGATGAGAAGGTCGTCGGGGTGACGCGGGCCGAGAAGCGCTCGTTCGCCATCGTGGACGTCGAGTGGGAGAAGAAGGAGCGCGAGGCGTTCCGCGCCAGCTCGATCGCCCACGCCCAGATGAAGGCGAACAAGAACAGCCATACCAGGGCCGCCGCGAAGGAAGCGAAGGCCGAATACAAGCGCGTGCTCGCTCAGGGATCCGCTGAGCGGCAGATCGCCCGCGCGCACGCTGACGCCGTCGAGGCGAAGGCCCATGCCACGGCGATGTACGAGAAGTCCGTCGCCCTCGCGCAGGCTGACGTCGAGCGGGCCAACGCCACCGCCGCTCGCAGCAAGGCGAACGCTCAAGCGCGCATGGAAACGCGCTGAGCCGTTCGTCTCAGAGACTGCCCGGACCGAGGCACACCGAGTTGCCTTCCTCGGTGCGGCAGGTGTATCCAGTTCGACAATCTGCATCCTTCGTGCAAATTCTCAGACACCCCGGCGTGTCGTTGTCGATCACGTGAGGGATGCACGCGCTCCCCGCGGGGCACGCGGCGCCGCCCACCGTGCAAGCGAGCGTGCACATCCCTCCCGGAGCGATGGCGCGGTTCAGACACACGCCCGGTCCACATTCGGTGGCGACGGTGCACGGGTCTCCCATGACCGGCCCACAGCCGACGAGCACGACCGACACCAACAACACGAACAATCGATTCATGGGGCGTGATTATCTCGCCCGCGGTTTCAACAGCGAGCACGGAGTACGTGATGCACGACGATCTGATTGGCGGCGGTTTTCTCCTCGAGCCCATCGGCCACCGCCCGGTGATGGCCCCCGAGTTCTTCACCCCTGAGCAGAAGGCGCTCTACGAGACGGCGAAGCGCTTCAGCACCGACGAGGTGCTCCCGAAGGCGGATCGCATCGAGAAGAAGGACTTCGGTCTGCTTCGTGATCTCTTGAGGAAGGCCGGCGAGCTCGGGTTGCTCGGCATCGACATCGAAGAGGCGTACGGCGGTTTCGGCCTCGACAAGACCACCACGCTCGTCGTCGCAGAGGCGAAGAGCCTGCTCGGGAGTTGGTCGGT
The DNA here is from genome assembly GCA_966211295.1 of uncultured Myxococcales bacterium. Lineage (GTDB taxonomy): Bacteria > Myxococcota > Myxococcia > Myxococcales > Myxococcaceae > Archangium_A. The sequence goes on from CBIHPJ010000868.1 coordinate 1,834, forward strand.
CACCTTCGCCGCGCACACCTGCATCGGCACGCTGCCCATCGCGTGGTTCGGCACGCACGAGCAGAAAGCAAAGTACCTCCCTTCGCTCGCGAGCGGAGAGAAGGTCGCCGCCTACGCGCTCACCGAGGCCGGCTCGGGCAGCGACGCACTCGGGGCGAAGACGCGCGCGGTGAAGAACGCCGAAGGCACGCACTACCTGCTCACCGGCAGCAAGCAGTTCATCACCAACGCCGGCTTCGCTGACGTCTTCGTGGTGTTCGCGAAGATCGATGGCGACAAGTTCAGCTGCTTCATCGTCGATCGCGACACGCCTGGACTCACCGTGGGGCCCGAGGAGCACAAGATGGGCATCCGTGGCTCGTCCACCTGCCCGCTGATCCTCGAGGAGGCGAAGGTGCCGGTCGGCAACCTCCTCGGAGAGATCGGCCGCGGTCACAAGATCGCCTTCAACATTCTGAACCTCGGCCGCTTGAAGCTCGGCGCGGGCGTGCTGGGCGCGATGAAGCTGCACCTCGCGGGGAGCACCACGTACACCAGCGATCGAAAGCAGTTCGACACGCCGATCATTCGCTTCGGGCTCACGCGCGAGAAGTTGGCGCGCATGGTGACCAACCTCTACGCGGTCGAGTCGATGGCGTACCGGACCTCGGGACTGATCGACGCGAAGGTCGCGAAGGGAGCGCCGCTGCTCGGTGCGATCGAGGAGTTCGCGATCGAGGCGAGCATCTTGAAGGTGCTCGGCAGCGAGTACTTCGATCGCCTGGTGGATGACGGCGTGCAGCTGCACGGCGGCGCGGGCTTCATCGAGGAGTACCCGGTCGAGCGCGCGTACCGCGACTCGCGCATCAATCGGATCTTCGAGGGGACGAACGAGATCAATCGGCTCCTGATCGGCGGCACGCTGCTCAAGCGCGCGATGAAGGGCACCTTGCCGCTGTTCGACAAGCCAGGCACTCCGGCGACCGAAGACGCGAGCGTGGAGAACCTGAAGCGCCTCGCGCGGCTCACCCTGCAGGTCGCGGTGGAAGCGCACGGCCCGCAGCTCGAGAAGCACCAGAGCATTCTCGCCGCGGTCGCCGATCTCACGATGGACGCGTTCGCGCTCGACGCGATGACCGCGCGCAATCGTCAGCTCGCGAAGCAGAAGACGGTGGAGCCGTGGCGCCAGGCGGTGGTGCAGCGCTACGCGAACGAAGCGCACGGCCGCGCGCTGAACACCGTGCGCCGCGCGATGTCGTCGTGTCTGCAGGGCGAGAAGCTCACCGCGCGTCTGGCCGAAGCGGCGGCGCTGATCGTCTATTCACCGCACGACGCTGAGGCGCTCGACGAGTCGCTCGCTTCCGCCGTCGAAGCGGCCCGCGGCTATCCGTCACTCGGCTGACTTTCTCCCTCTCCCTGCGGAGCGGGGAGAGGGGCAGGGAGAGGGGCGCAATGAAGCCAACTGCAGT
>CBIHPJ010000869.1:0-3279 GCA_966211295.1 uncultured Myxococcales bacterium
ACCTTCGTCGCGGAGACGGGGAGCGGGCCTCCGATGGTGCTGCTCCACGGCAACCCCGACACGCACGATGTCTGGAGTTACGTGGTGGACCGGCTGAAGACCGAGTTCACCTGCTACGCGCCCGACGTGCCGGGCTTCGGTGAGTCGGCGATTCAGGACCCGTGCGATCTCGATCGCATGGCCGATTGGGTTGCAGCCCTGCTCACCGAGCTGAAGATCGAGAAGCCGCACCTCGTGATTCATGACGTCGGCGGCACCTATGGCTTCGCGTTCGCGGCGAAATATCCCGAGCGCGTCGGCAAGCTCACCGCGTTCAACGGCACCTTCTTCCCCGACTACGAGTGGCACTTCTGGGGAAAGGTGTGGCGCATTCCGATCATCGGGGAAATCTCGATGGCGTTCGGCAATCGCGCGTTGTTCATCAAGGAGACGAACAAGGGCAGCCCGAAGATCCCCCGCGAGTACCTGGAGCGCGCGTACGATTCGTACGGCAGCAAGACGCGCCAGCAGGTGCTGCGGTTCTATCGCTACCTCTCGCCTTCGAAGTTCGAGGGCTGGGACAAGCGGTTGCTCGCGTCACTGCAGAAGTTCCCCGCGCAGATCATCTGGGGCGATCGCGATCCGTACATTCCGAAGAGCACGGCGGAGCGCTTCGGCGTGAAGCTGCACCGATTTCCCGAGCTCGGTCACTGGGCAATGCTCGACGAGCCAGAGAACGTAGCTCCGCTGATCAGGAGTCTCTGATCAGGCCGGGAAGTGCGCGGTGGCCTTTTTCGCCGCCTCGAGCGCGTCGGCTCTTGGTTCGCGGCCATTCTCTTTGATCGTGTCCAGCTTGAACGAACGGACGCTCGACGCGGGAACGCGCTCGAGAGAGGCCAGCGTCGCGATGAAGTAGTCGTCCTTCGCCCAGGGCTGCGAGCCGAGCTCGAAGGTGAGGTCGAACTTTTCTTCGACCTTCGTGGCCTTCACGATGAACGCGGAGCTGGTCAGCTCGATCGCCTCGAGCTTCGGCAGCATGAGCGCGTGCTTGATCAGCAGATCCATCGGTGCGCGGCCGTAGACGTTCTGTCCACCGAGCGTGATCCGCTTGACCGACTTGATCAGCGGAGAGCTCAGCGACGCTTCGTTCACCTCGCCCCAGAGCGGAAGACGGATGCTTTGAAGCTTCGGAAACGCAGCGGGCGCGTCGGGGAAATGCCAGTCGGCCATGTCGAGGTGCTCGACCAACCAGGGCACCTTGCTCTTCGCGGCTGCGGTGAGATGCGCGCTCGTGACCTGGCTCATCTGCTTCACTCCGTGGAGCGCGGCCTTCTCGAGGAACTTCAGCTGCGAGGGGCCTTCGATGAGCGTGAGCTGGCGCACGGTTGCCCAGCGCAAATCTTCGATCGTCGCGTCGGTCTCTGCGTCGTTGAACTTTCCGTAGCGCACGAGCTGGCCGCTCACGGGGAGGCCGAGGTGGTGCGTGAAGGAGACCGATTTCACGCCGCCGTTGAGCGCGCGCTCGTTGGCCTTCTCCCACGCGGTGAGCTTGCCCTTCACCTTCTCTCCACGGAGCAACGCGAGGGTGAGGTTGATGTACTCGGCGCGGGGATCTCCGCGCTCGGCGAGGAAGTCGGCGTACACCACGCGCGGGGTGTGATCGTCGCCAGCGGCGTTGATGGTGAGCAGCAGCGCGAGCTCCTCGTCGGGTTTCGCGCTTGCGGTGTTCTTGTTCTTCGCGCCAGAGGCGAGGGTGGCGAGCTCAGTGAGCAGCCTCTCTTCGTCAGGACTCGGCGCTCGACCGTTGGAAGAGGCGCTCGCGTAAGGAACCAACGTGCGACTGGCGTGCGGACGTTCTGCGCGATTGCGATCGAAGCCCGCGGCGCGCTCGAGGCGAGCGGCGTTCTCCTCGACGGCCTGGCGGAAGCGCGGGTCTGCGCTGATCACCATCAGGTCGTAGGCGCGCTTGAAGAGCTGCGGGCGCGCGCCGATGTACGGAGTGCGTCCGAAGATGATCACGTTGAGCATCACGTCGGTGAGGCGCGGATCCGGAGGCCAGCTGAGCATCACCTCGCACCGCTCTTCGGCGTCGGCGAGCGAGCCCTTGAGGAGCGCGTCGAGCAGCGGAGTGACCAGCGTCGCGTCGTACGACTTCGCGGTCTTCAGCCACTGCGCGTGGATGGCGGCGCCCTTGCCTTCATCGAAGCGGGGCTGACTCGGTTGTCCGAGCTTCGCGAACTTGGTGAGCAGATCAGCGGCGGCGGGTGCGCGCGTGGCCACCCAGTAGAGACGCAGCGGTTCGAGCACCGAGAGGAACTTCCCCCCGCGCGCGGCAGTGAGCGCCGCCTCCAGCGTCTCGCGGGGGCTGCCCTTCATCGGCTGAACGACGGTCGCCTTCTCCTTGACCGAGCTCGACGGGGGAGGGCCCTTCAGCAGCGCAGCCGCTTCCTTCTGCCGCTTGGTGACGGAGGTGAGCTGCTCCTTCGTGAGCGTCGCGGGCTCGGGGAGCTGCTTCAGCGCCGCTTCGATCCACGCGGTGAGCTTGGGCCAGAACTGCGAATCGCCGCTCTTCTTTTTCGCGCGCGCCTGCAGACGTTTGGCCGCGCGGGTATCGACCATCGAGGGGAGATTCTTGAAGAGCAGGCTCCACGCAGAGAAGTTGGACGACGCGGTGAGCGGCGGGTCGTCGATCATCGTGAGCAGCGCGGCACCCAGCCGCGGATCGGCGCCGAGATCGAGCAGCTTCCTCAGTCGCATCGGGATGGAGCCGCGCGGATCGCTCCACAGTCCCGGAAGCAGCGGAGCGAGTGACTCCGCCGTCGCCGCGTTCGCGCGAGCCGTCCACTGCGTGTCGTAGTCATCTGCCTCAGGATCGAGCGCTGGATACGCACGCGCATGATGCTTCGAGAGCGTCTCGATCAGCTCTTCAAGCTCAGGAGCGCGAGTCGCGCGCCACTCAGCGAGAACGGACGAAAGACTGAGTGACGCTTTTCCCTCTCCCTGCGGCAGCGGGGAGAGGGGCAGGGGAGAGGGGCGGACCTCGCCACGAAGCAACGCCACATCTTCCGCACTCAGCTGCCGCGGAGTCTGCAAGCTCATCCCCAGCGCGCCCTTCTTGGCGCTGATGCCCTTGCCGTTGACGAACTTGATCTTCCCGATCAGCGAAGTGATGTCGCGCACGACGAGCTTCGAGGGTGATGAGCTCCACGCCTTCCCGTCGTGCTTCGGATCGCTCAATTCACCAATGAGCCACAGCTGCTCATCGGGAGGCCGCACGGTGACCAGGAAGATGCTTCCACC
>CBIHPJ010000870.1:0-3275 GCA_966211295.1 uncultured Myxococcales bacterium
TGCGAGACGACGTGCTGGCCACGGTGCCGGACGAGTTGTTCAAGGCGGCCACGCAGCGCGTACTGGAGTCAGAGGGCAGTTGAATGAAGAGCGGTGTTCACGTCGTGCTGGTGATCGATCCCACGGCGCCGGCCATGCCGGTGCTCGAGTTCGCGCGTCGCTTCTGCCCTGACCTCGCGCACCTGCACGTCGTCGCGCTCGATGGAGCCTTCGCGCGGGAAGAGCTCGAGCAGCTGCTCGGTGATCTCTCCCTCACGCCGTACGAGTACTCGTTCGAAGAGTCCTTCGACGCCGCGCAGATCGCGCTCGCTTCACACGGTGAAGCGTCGTTGGTGGTGGTGGGGCCGTGGCCGAGCCGCACGCCGCGGGCGCGCGCGTTGGCCGTGCTGCAATGGGTGGCGCGCTACGACGTGACCGTGCTCTCGGTGGGAGCGCAGTGTGAGCTCACTCCAGAGACCGGCGAGGCGTGCGTCGCGTTGGATCCGAACTCGAGCGCGCTCGCGGAGACGGCGGCGGCAGTTCGAGATCTGCCGCGCATGAAGAAGGTCACGCTGCTCTTGAGAGGCCGACGCGCCGAGAGTTCAGAGACCATCATTCGCTCGCTCTTCCCGGCGCATGAGCTCGAGCTGGTCGACGTGGGTGAAGTCGAGCCGACGGTGCTCGCGGAAGGCACGCACGGACGCAACGCGGATGTGTTGGTGGTGCCCAGCGCCGATGTCTCGGCGAGCACGTTGATGAGCAGCATCTTCTCCGGGCACGCGCTCGACGACGCGAAGGTGCCGGTGCTGATTCTTCACCACGACGCGGCGTCCACCGGGCTCTTCGCGGCGCGGCTCTCGGCGACGGACACGTTCAGACTTCGCGGCGCTTCGTTGCGCGTGTTGGTGGAGCGTTCGAGCACGCTCGGTCGGGCCGCGCTTCCCGAGAAGGAGCAGTTCTTTCTCGTGGGCGCTGAGGATCGCGGGCCGCTCTCGCACGATCGCGGCGTGGTGGAGGTGCCGCTCAGCTGGCTCCCCGAGAACGCGAAGGCGCTCGCGCTCTGCTCGACGAAAGCGCCAGTTCCCGTCGCGAGCGTGAACGTGCTCGGCGAGAAGCCTGTGGTTCTGCTCGACGCGCGGTATCCGCTCGACTCGCTCGCCGATGTCGAACCGTTCGTGCTCGAGCACACGGTGGTGGTGGTGCGGCTGCGCGCTGATCAGCCACTCGAGTCCGTGCGCGCCCACTTCGACGCCGCGGTGCCCTGGGGTGGACCGGTTCCCGTTCTCGACGCGAGCGCCTTCCTCGATGACGGAGGCGCGGGCGATGTGTCCGAGTTGGTCGATGGCGTGAGACTGCAGCGAGTCGCGCTCGCGTTGCTTGGTCAGGGCGCTCCGGTGGTCGCGCTGATCACTGCGTCGGTGCCCGCTCCGTTCTCTCCCTTGATCAAGAGCTGGACGATCGCCTCGTTGCGATCGCGGAGCCCCACCGCGCCCCTGAGCTCGCCTCTCACCCTGGTCACCGATGAAGAGACGCGGTGGCGGCTGGTCACCAATGCGCCGCTCGTCAAAGGACACACGGTCACGCTCGAGCTCGAGAACGAAGCAGCGAGGCGCGGACTGATCGACGCCATCGGTGCCGCGAAGGAGCGGGTGCATTGGCAGTCGTACATGGTCGACGACGATCCCATCTCCGAAGAGGTCGCCGACGCGCTTCGAGTCGCGGCCGCGAAGGGAATCAGGGTGCGCGTGCTCGTCGATGCGCTCTACAGCCTGCATGGCGCCTACGGGACGAAGAACCCAGTGCTCGAGCGGCTCGGCGCGGCGCCCAACGTCGAGGTGCGCGCGTCCCAGCCGCTCTCAGGTTTGCCGCACGTGGTGGATTTGAAGCAGCGCAATCACCGGAAGATCTGCGCAGTCGATCGGCGGGTGGGCTTCGTGAGCGGTCGCAACCTGGGCGCGCCGTATTACCGGGGCTTCAAGGAGCTCGCGCTCACCGCCACCACGAACTTCCACGACGTGCCGTGGCTCGATGCGGGTGTTCGCTTCGAAGGACCGCTCGTGGAGTCGGTGGATCGCTCGTTCCTCGACGACTGGATCCTCGCCGGTGGCGCGCCGTTCGACGTTTCTCCCTCGCCCGTCGCGGGGACGATGGCGTGCCGCTTCGTGACGCATCAGGGACTGCAGGACGCGACGACGCTGGAGACGCAGCTCGAGCTCATTCGCACCGCGAAGACGCGGCTGGTCGTGGTGAACACGTTCCCGCTCGTGGTGGAGCTGCAGCGCGCGCTCGTCTCAGCCGTGAAGCGCGGCGTGAGAGTGCAGTGTCTCTTCGGCAGCGTGCGTCCGCGTTGGGGCGATGATCAACCGTTCGGTCGCGGGGCCTTGCGGGCGCTCGCAGATGAATTGGTGCGCGCGCGAATGGGTCCCGTGTTGCGCGCGGGTGCCGAGGGCTTTCAGTACAGCTACGCCGCTGAGGGACTGGGCCCGGTCTTCACGCACGTGCACGCGAAGTTGATGGTGCGCGACGAAGACACGGTGGCGGTGGGAAGCGCGAACGCCGACGTGACCTCCGCGTACTGGGAGAGTGAGGCAGTGCTGCTCGTGCACGACGTGGGCTTCGCGAAGAGCGTGCTCGCTGAGCTCGAGCCGCTGTTGGTGGCGGCGCGGCCGGTCGATCTCCGCAAGGCCGGATGGAAGGAAGTCGAGGCGCGGAGAGATTGGCTCAGCCGTAACTGGCCGACGCTGTTTCCGTGAATCCGGTGGCAGGGCCTCGCTGGAACTCGCCCCGCTTCATGCGGATCCAGAGATCGATGCGCGCGAGCACGTCTTCCGTCGAGTCGCCGTCCCAGAGGAACGACAGCATGTGAAAGCGCTGTCCGTGCTCCTGACAGAAGAAGAGGACGCGTACGAAACTCGCTGAGATGAACTCAGCGTTCCCACCGCAGATTTCACAGCAGCGATTCTTGAGCATGCGAGCACCCTACGTGGGGGCACTGACATGTGACCTGCGCGCCAGTGGAATCAGCGAGATGCGAGCTTCGCGCTGAGCGATAACGCGCTCCATGACGGGTGAGCACTCAGGTCGACGGTTCTTGAGGGTCGCGATAGCCGCAGGAGCGGTCACCTTCACGGCAGCTGCTTTTACTTGGCTGCTTGCGTCCGGAATTGCGGACTCCTCTCTTCAGACAGAGGGCGCACTCTTCGGCGCCGCTGGCCAAGAGAAAAGTGGAGTCGGCAACCTGCACACCCGCGAGGAACCCGCGCGACTCAGCTCTAAGAAACTGGAAGTCATCGCCA
>CBIHPJ010000871.1:0-3272 GCA_966211295.1 uncultured Myxococcales bacterium
GGCACCGCTTCGCGGCGCCGCGAGACGGCTCGCGCCCCGCTGCGCAGGGAGTACTTAGTTACGATCACGATCCAGACGCCTTCTTCGAGCGGAACTCCGCCACGTCAGGAGGCAACCGCACCGGCCGCACCGGGTTCTTCGGGCTGCGCGTGTCTTCGTAGAGCGCGCCGAACTCGCGAATCATCTTCGCGATCACCGAGGGGCTCGCGAGCGTCGAAACCCCGCGCGTGCGCGGGAAGTAATCGACGCCCATTTGGAAGACCTTGAAGCCCTTCTTGATCGCCTTCACCACCAGCTCGGCGTCGATGAACGAGCCCTGCGACCGCAGCTCGATCGACTCGAGCACGCGGCGGTGCACCACCTTGAAGCTGAAGTTGATGTCCTTGATGCCCACGCCGAACGCGGCGCTGATCAGGCCGTTGTAGACGAACGAGTACAGGATCCGCTTCGCGCCCTCGCTGGTGCGATCGAAGCGGAACGCGCTGATCATGTCCGCCTCGAGGTACTCCATCAGGTGGAGCGCGCGCTCGAGCTCGTTCAGATCGAACGGCAGATCCATGTCCGAGTAGATGACGACGTCCTTCGTGCTCGACGAGAAGCCCGTCTTCATCGCGCCGCCGAGCTTCTGATTCACCTCGTGGGTCACGCAGCGGATCCGCGAATCGCGGCGCGCCAGGCCTTCGGCGATCTCCTTCGTGCGATCGGTCGAGGCGTCGTTGACGATGATGATCTCCCAATCATCGCTCAGACGCTCGAGCACCACCTTCGCGCGACTGACGGCGCGCTCGACGTACTCCTCCTCGTTCCAGGCGGGGAAGAACAGGCTCAGGCTCGGACGGGGCATGGGTCCGGCGTATCCCATACCTCTTTGGGCACGCCAAGCGATGCGCCCTCCTTCGAAGCGGGCTATGCCTCGGCACTCCTCATGACCGATCGCTTCACAGCGCTGGTCGTTCATCATCACGCCTCGGAGTCCGCCTCCGCGCTCGTGCGCGAGCTGCAGGACGCCGGGGCAGAGGTCCTCATTGCCCACAGCGCCACCGAGGGCATCGCGCATCTGATCGACAGCTCCATCGACGTCGCCGTGGTCGAGGTCGAGCTGCCGGGAGAGTCGGGTCTGAGCGTGCTCAAGCACCTCCGCTCCGAGGGCGGGCAGACGCCGGTGCTGCTCCTCTCCAGCATCGACGACACCGTGGCGCGCGCCGCTGCGTTTGGTCAGGGGTGCGACGATTACCTCCTCAAGCCGGTCGCTCCGTCCGAGATCGTGGCGCGCGCGCTGCGCCGCATCGAGCTCCACGAGTCGCTCCATGCCGCGAAGCTGGAAGCCGAGCGGCTCCACGCGCTGGCGGTCACCGACGGCCTCACCCAGGTCGCCAATCACCGCCACTTCCAGGATCGCCTGCGCGAAGAGTTCCGCCGGGCGCAGCGCTACGACGATCCCCTCGCGCTGATCCTCGCTGACCTCGATCACTTCAAGAACGTGAACGACAACTTCGGTCACCAGATCGGCGACGAGGTGCTCGTCGCGATGGCCACCTGTCTCAAGTACGCCGTCCGCGAAACCGACTTCGTCGCGCGCATCGGCGGCGAAGAGTTTGCGGTGCTCCTGCCCAAGACCCACCTCGCTGGAGCGCTCACCGTGGCCGAGCGCATCTCCACGGAGATGAAGCAGATCACCGCGGGGCCGGCGGGCCTGAAAATCACGGCTTCCTTCGGCGTTTCTGGCTTTCCGGGTAGGTCAGTAAACACCTCAGAGCAGTTGGTCCGCACGGCGGACGACGCCCTGTACCGGTCGAAGCGCGAAGGTCGCAATAAAATCAGCCTCTTCCAGGCGCCCGCCCTCGCGTCGGTGAGCTGAGCCTACCCGGACCCGGGTCGCTCGAAACGTGTGAGGTGGGTACAGTGACACCCACTGAACGGGGCTTTTCACGCTCCGCGTCTCAATTAAATCAACAGGTTACGACGACTCGGGTCGTGGCAACCCGCTTGCTCACAGGGAGTCACCGTGGAACCGGCCGCCAACCTCAACACCGAGACCAAAGGGAAGCTCCTGTTGGTCGACGACGAGGAAAACATCCTCCGATCGCTGCGGCGCGTGCTGCGTCGCGGTGACTGGGAGATCGAGACCGCTCCCGACGCCGAGACCGCGTTGGCGATCTGCGAACGCTTCCAGCCGGCGGTGGTGGTGAGCGACTTCCGCATGCCGGGGATGAACGGCGTCGACTTCCTCGAGCGCGTGAAGCACCTGATGCCGAACGCCCAGCGCATCATGCTCACCGGCCAGGCCGATCAGCAGGCGATCGAAGAAGCGATCAATCGCTCCCAGGTCTTCCGCTTCATCAGCAAGCCGTGGAACGACGCGCAGGTGCTCCTCACGGTGAAGAGCGCGTTCGAGCAGCACTACCTCGTCACCGACAACGCGCGCCTCGCCGAGCTCACGCGCGAGCAGAACATCAACCTTCGCCAGCTGAACGCCGATCTCGAGCAGCGCGTGCAGCAGCGCACCCAGATGCTCTCGCGCGCGAAGCGGGAGTGGGAGCTCTCGTTCGATACCATCGAGACCCCTCTCTCGATCGTGAACACCGACGATCTCACGCTCCGCCGGGGCAACCGCGCGTTCGCGAAGATGGCGGGCTGCGAGGTGCTCGAGCTCAACCGGGGCCTCAAGTGCCACGAGGTGCTCTTCAACCGCGGCGACCAGTGTCCCGGGTGCACGGTCCACGGCGCGAAGAGCACGCAGGGCAAGTTCGAGCTCGTCCATTTCGGCCAGACGTATGTGGCCGACGTGTACCCGATGGAAGAAGAGCGGATCGCTGTCTGCCACTACCGGGACGTCACCGAGGAGCGCGCGCTCGCGCGCCGCATGCTCGAGACCGAGAAGATGATCGCCATCGGCAACCTCGCGGGTGGCGTCGCCCACGAGATCAACAACCCCCTCGGCGGAATTCTCGCGTTCTCGCAGTTGATGAAGCGCGACGAGGGGCGCTCGAAGGCCGATCTCGAGGCCCTCGACCTGATCGAAGAGAGCGCGCTGCGCTGCAAGCGAATCGTCGAGAGCCTGCTCAAGTTCAGCCGCCGCCCTCGGGTCGAAGATCGACGACCGTTCGACCTGAGCGCCTGCGTGGAAGACGCGGCGCGGCTCTTCAAGGCGCAGCTGAAGAACTACCCGATGGCCACGCTGGTGGTGCGACCACACGCCTCGCCGCTCGAGGTCTACGGGGATCCCGGGCAGCTGGGGCAGGTGGTGCTCAACTTGCTGCAGAACGGGCTCC
>CBIHPJ010000872.1:0-3250 GCA_966211295.1 uncultured Myxococcales bacterium
ACTCAGCGAGCGGCGGCGTGCACACGTCGCAGCTGGTGTGGCGGCTCGAGGCGTCAAAGTTCGCTCCTGATGCGGGAATTCCCGCCGACGCTGGCACGCGCTGACACCAAGACGTTGCATGGGCTCCATCGCCCTGCCCTCGTGCGTTGCGAGAAGCTCGACCATGGAGACGGTCCGCCGGCTGCTGAAGTGGGACGAGGCGTTGTTGGTGGCGGTGAGCCGGCTGCAGCGCCCGTTGATGACGCGCGCGCTCCGCGGGGTCACGCACCTCGGCGATGCGCAGAGCCTCACCTTCCTCGGCCTGGTGCTGCTGCTGGCGGGGAACGAGTCGCGGCGACTCGGAGTGCTGCTCCTCTTCGCTTCGGGTGGTGCGGCGATGATCGCGCAACTGGTGAAGCGGCTCTCGAAGCGACGCAGGCCGAACGTCGGGATCCTCGGCTTCAACGCGCTCGTGCAGAACCCCGATGCGTTCTCATTTCCCTCGGGCCACACCGCGGCGTCGGTGGCCCTTGCAGTCGCGTGGGCGGGTGAAGGGAGCGGGCTGGGCCTGCTCGCCTCAGCCTTCGCGGGGCTGGTGGGCTTCTCGCGCGTGTACCTCGGCGTGCACTACCCGCTCGACGTGATGGCGGGCGCGTTGATCGGCCTCAGCGCCGGAGCAGCCGCTCGACTGATCAGCTGAGCGATCCGCAACCGCTGCGCGTCCGCAGATTCTGCGTGGGCGCCTTCCCCTCGATCGATGGAATCACTCCCCATTTCCGTGGGCGCAGCCGATGCAGTCGTCATCGGCATGAGCCAGACCGAAATGCGCGTGCTCGTGGTGTGGGGCAGCAAGATGGGCGGAACGCAGGGCATCGCGGAGCTCGTCGCGGATGAGCTGCGCCGCACCGGCTTCGACGTGATGGTCGAGCGCGCCTCGAGAGTGCACGACTTGAAGCCCTACGACGCGGTGATCGTCGGCGGCGCGCTCTACGCGAATCGCTGGCACAACGAGGCGAAGCGCTTCGTGCAACGCAACGTCGAAGCGCTGCGGCGTCGCCCGGTGTGGTTCTTCTCCAGTGGCCCGCTCGACGACTCCGCCGACTTGCGACACATCGCGCCGACCGTTCAAGTCGGAGTGCTGATGGAGCGCATCGGAGCGCTCGGACACGTCACCTTCGGCGGCCGGCTCCCGGCGGATGCGAAGGGTTTCCCCGCGGCTGCGATGGCGCAGACGAAGAGCGGCGACTGGCGGAGCACGCCTCACATTCGCGGATGGGCGAATGAGCTCTCGCGCGAGCTCCCGAAAGCGCGGCCCGGAGTCGCTGTCGATCATCCCGCTCGCTCGCTGCCGCGATTGATCGCCCATGGCGCGCTCGGGTGGGGAGCACTCACCGCGGTGATGTTCGCGCTGCTGCGGCTCACTTCGAGGGGCGTCGCGCTCACGCTCGTCTCACTGCTCACGCCGATGATCTTCACCATGCTCGCGGTGCACTACTTCCGCGCGCGCGGCGCTCGTGAGCCCGTGTTCACCGCGCTGGTGTGGACGCTCGTCGCCGCGGTGCTCGACCTCGCGATCTTCCGCATCGGCGCGATGTGGATTCCCCTCGTGCTGGTCTTCGTCACCACCTGGGCCGTGGGTTTTCTGCGTTCGACGATGCCGTGGCCCAGGCCAACCGACCTTCAACCCCGCCCCATGTAATCGGGTGACCATCGGGCGCGGGGTCTGGTACGTCCCGCGCGCCATGACTGATCTTCTCGACAACGATCCTCTCCGCGCGCGCCTCAAGAAGTTGGAGGAGCAGGCAGAGCTCGGCGGTGGTGCTGACCGCATCGCCAAGCAGCACAAGGACGGCAAGCTGACCGCGCGGGAGCGCATCGATCTGCTGCTCGACCCGGGCAGCTTCATGGAGCTCGACAAGTTCGTCACCCACCGCGCCACCGACTTCGGCATGGCCGACAAGAAGATCCCCGGCGACGGCGTGGTCACCGGCTACGGCACCATCGATGGCCGCCAGGCGTTCGTCTTCGCGCAAGACTTCACGGTGTTCGGCGGCAGTCTCTCGGGCGCGTACGCCCAGAAGATCTGCAAGGTGATGGATCTCGCGACGCGCGTGGGAGCGCCGATCATCGGCCTCAACGACTCCGGCGGCGCGCGCATTCAGGAAGGCGTGGAGTCGCTCGCGGGCTACGCCGACATCTTCCTGCGCAACACGCTGGCCTCGGGTGTGGTGCCGCAGCTCTCGCTGATCCTCGGGCCGTGTGCCGGTGGCGCGGTGTACTCGCCGGCGATCACCGACTTCATCCTGATGACCAAGGCGAGCTCGTACATGTTCATCACCGGCCCCGACGTGATCAAGACGGTCACGCACGAGGAGGTGAGCAAGGAAGCGCTCGGCGGCGCGAACGCGCACAACCAGAAGTCGGGCGTGGCGCACTTCGCGGCGGAGAACGAGCAGGCAGCGATCGCGCTCACCCGCGAGCTGTTCTCGTACATGCCGTCGAACAACGCCGAGGAAGCTCCGAGCGGTCCGACGGACGATCCGATCGATCGCGCAGAGACCGCGCTGGCGACCCTGGTGCCGACGAACCCGAACAAGCCGTACGACATTCGCGACGTGATCAAGCTGGTGGTCGACCACAAGCGCTTCTTCGAAGTGCAGGAGCACTACGCGAAGAACATCGTGATCGGCTTCGCGCGCTTGAACGGCCGCTCGGTCGGCATCGTGGGCAACAACCCGGCGGTGCTCGCGGGCTGCCTCGACATCGACGCGTCGGTGAAGGCCGCGCGCTTCGTGCGCTTCTGCGACTGCTTCAACATTCCGCTGGTCACCCTGGTCGACGTGCCCGGCTTCCTCCCCGGCACCACGCAGGAGTGGGGCGGCATCATCAAGCACGGCGCGAAGCTGCTCTACGCGTACGCCGAGGCGACGGTGCCGAAGGTCACGCTGATCACCCGCAAGGCGTACGGCGGCGCGTACGACGTGATGGCGAGCAAGCACATCCGCGCGGACATGAACTTCGCGTACCCCACCGCGGAGATCGCGGTGATGGGCCCCGATGGCGCGGTGAACATCATCTTCCGCAAGGAGATTGAGACCGCGACGGATCAGAAGGCCGAGAAGGATCGGCTGGTCGCGGATTACCGCGAGAAGTTCGCGAACCCGTTCAAGGCGGCCGAGCTCGGTTACATCGACGAGGTCATTCGTCCCGAGCAGACGCGCATGAAGCTCATCAAGGCGCTCGAGATGCTGAAGGACAAGCGGCAGGACAA
>CBIHPJ010000873.1:0-3241 GCA_966211295.1 uncultured Myxococcales bacterium
TTGCGCTCCATCACGTCGGTGCCGAGCGAGTCGACGCTGACGAAGAGAGTCAACTTGGGGGGCTTTGCAAACGCGACTGCAGACACCAACACGAGACCAACCAAAGCGGCGCGGAGCATGGCGGCGGACGTTCGCATGACTTCCACGGCCTCCCCACAAAGTTTTCGGGGACTCGAGACCGGAGAAAACCGGCGAGCGTCGACTGTCTCCGGTAGAAAGTGGCCCGGATGTCCCACTCTCCGCACGTGTTCGCGAAGCTCCGCGTCATCTACGGCGACACCGATCAGATGGGCGTCGTCTACTACGCGAACTACTTTCGCTACTTCGAGTTCAGCCGCTCCGAATACCTGCGCGCGCGCGGCGGCAACTACACCGACTTCGAGAAAGCGGGCTTCGGTCTGCCCGTGGTGAGCGCGCACTGCGACTACAAGCGCCCCGCGAAGTACGACGACCTGATCGTGATCGACGTGCACCTCGCTGAGCTCCGCCGCGCGTCGATGCGTTTCGAATACGAAGTGCGGCGAGAGAAGGACGACGAGGTGCTCGCCACCGGTTACACGATGCACGCCTGCATCGGCCCTTCTGGAAAACCAACTGGACTTCCCGAGTTCCTGGTGAAACTGCTGAGGCCTTCCACATCATGAGTGACGATCAACCGAAGACGATGGACCGCAACCTGGCGATGGAGTTCGTCCGTGTCACCGAGCTGGCGGCGATCGCCTCGGCCCGCCTGATGGGCCGCGGCAACAAGAACGAGTCAGACCAGGCCGCCGTCGATGCCATGCGCAAGGCCTTCGACATGCTGAACATCGACGGCACCGTGGTGATCGGTGAGGGCGAGCGAGACGAGGCGCCCATGCTCTACATCGGCGAGAAGGTCGGCCGAGGCACGCAGAGCGCCGCTCCCGTCGACATCGCGCTCGATCCCCTCGAGGGCACCAACCTCTGCGCGTACGGAAAGCCCGGAGCGATCTCCGTGCTCGCGCTCGCCAACCGGGGCAGCCTGCTCAACGCGCCCGACA
This sequence comes from uncultured Myxococcales bacterium, assembly GCA_966211295.1. Taxonomy (GTDB): domain Bacteria; phylum Myxococcota; class Myxococcia; order Myxococcales; family Myxococcaceae; genus Archangium_A. Next base: position 1,023 of record CBIHPJ010000873.1, read on the forward strand.
CGTACATGGAGAAGATCGCGGTGGGGCCGGCCGCGCGCGGCGCGATCGATCTGAGCAAGTCAGCCACCGACAACCTGAACGCGATCGCGAAGGCGATGGGCCGCAACGTCTCCGAGCTCACCGTGGTGATCCTCGACCGCGATCGTCACCTGGACCTGATCAAGGAAGTCCGCGTCGCCGGCGCGCGCGTGCGCTTGATCGACGACGGCGACGTGGCCGCCGCGGTCGCGACCTGCTTCCCCGAGTCTGGCGTCGACGTGCTGATGGGCACCGGTGGCGCACCCGAGGGCGTGATCTCCGCCGCGGCGGTGCGCTGCGTGGACGGCGACTTCCAGGGGCGCTTGCGCTTCCGCACCAAGGAAGAAGAGGCCCGCGCCACGCGCATGGGCGTGAAGGACCTGCACAAGATCTACAAGGCCGAAGAGCTCGCGAAGGGCGACGTGATGTTCGCCGCGACCGGCGTCACCACCGGCGACTTCTTGAAGGGCGTGCGCTTCTTCCATCACGGCTGCGAGACGCACTCGATCGTGATGCGCTCCAAGACCGGCACCGTTCGTCACATCACCGCGACCCACAACTTCGACAAGAAGCCGATGTAACGTGCGGCACCACTTCACCCCCTGAAAGAAATCGGAGCAATACCCATGGCAGGCGCGCAGCGGACCATCACCATCAACGCCCCCGTCGAGAAGTGCTGGTCGGTGATCTCCGACTACGAGCGCTACCCGGAGTTTCTCCCCGAGGTGAAGAAGATCCGCACGTTCAACCGGCGCGGCGCCGAAGTCGACGTGCAGTACGAGGCCGAGGTCGTCAAAGTCATCAAGTACACGGTGCACATGAAGGAAGAGGCACCGAAGAAGCTCAGCTGGTCCTTCATCGACGGCGAGTTCATGAAGGACAACAAGGGCGGCTGGGTGCTGGAAGACGGTGGCAGCGGCACCACCAGGGCCACGTACAGCATCGCGGTGGAGGTCGGGATGCTGGTCCCCAAGACCATCATCAACGCGCTCGTCGACACGCAGCTCCCCAAACTTCTGGAGAACTTCAAGAAGCGCATCGAGTCTCAGAAGTAATTCCGGCGGGTTGGCAGCTTCAAATCTCACCCGGAAGGTGGGTTGAAGCTGTCTGGCGGGTGGTTACAATCAAGCCGTCTTCTTCCACTCCCGGACCACATGCTCGACTCCTACATCATCGAAGAGCTGAAACGACGGGAGCGGGAACGCATCCAACGTGAGCGTCAGCGGCCGACCCTCGAAATCCCCATCGCCCAGCGCGAAGAGGATGAAGAGGCAGAGCCCCAGGATCGGGAACCGGTGATTCCTGCGCGTCCGATCGTGCACATCGAGCTGGCCCAGATCGAACTCTGACCAATCTTCTCGGACTCACCACGAGTTGAGGCGAGTTTAGGAAATGAATCCGTTCCTCGCGTTGATCGCGAAGGGGCGGCGGCGTCCGCTTCGGGTCTTCTACGACGAGGCGTACCGGCCTCCGCTCTCTGGCGCTGAGTCGGGACCCGCGGCGATCGAGACGCGCCGCTCGGACGACGCGCTTCACTATCTGCTGCACGAGCACGCGCTCTCGACTGACCAGGTCATCAACCCTGAGCCGGTGAGCTACGAGCTGCTGGCGAAGGTGCACACGCCCGAGTACCTGGAGTCGCTCCACGATCCAGAGAACCTCGGCCGGATCTTCGCGGTGGATCCCGGCGACGTCTACGTCGACGAGTTCTTCCGCACGCTGCGCCTCGGAGTGGGCGGCACGGTGGAGGCCGCTCGCCACGCGCTCAACGGCAAGCACTCGGTGATGAACCTGTTCGGAGGTTTTCATCACGCGGCTCCCTCGCGAGGCGCGGGGTTCTGTGCGCTGAACGACGTGGCGGTGGCGATCGCGGCAGTGAGAGGCGAGGGCTACGACGGGAAGATCGGCGTGCTCGACTTCGACTTCCATCCCCCCGACGGCACCGCGGAATGCCTGGGCAAGGATGGAACGGTCTGGCTCGGATCGATCTCCGGCGCTGACTGGGGACCTCTTCCCGGAGTCGACGAGACGCTGCTTCCTGAAGGCACCGAAGACGCCACGTATCTCGCCGCGGTGGAGGCGTTGCTCGATCGCATGCCCGACGTCGGCCTGTGCTTCGTGCTCGCGGGCGCGGATGTGCTCACCGGAGATCGGCTCGGTCAGTTCAAGCTCTCGCTCTCGGGCACGCGCCGCCGTGAGCT
>CBIHPJ010000874.1:0-3241 GCA_966211295.1 uncultured Myxococcales bacterium
CTTCACTCGCGAGGACGAGTGGCAGGTGGACACGAGCGTCTCCGCGGTGATCGCAGATGACGCCACGGCCTGGGTCTTCGGCCGCCAAGGCACCAACGGCAACCAGATCGCCCTTCGCGTGCGGATCGACGGAGGCACCGTGCTGGCGCAGAACAGCTTGAACGCACCGGACGTCAAGCGCGGCTTCTTCTCTGCCGACGGCGGGTGGTTCGTCATCCACGAAAGTTCCTGGATCCGGACTCGCCCCGTTTCGAGTGGCGTCACCAACGTCGGCTCCGGCGGCTACGAGCAAGCGTGTGAGTTGATCTGGGAGACCGGACGCCGCACACGCTTCTTCAGCGGCTGCGGGCAGTCGTACGAAGTGCGCGCCGACGGAGGGCTCGCCTACGGAGGAATGCTCCAGTCCATCACCCGCCTCGATGCGCTGGCCGAGAGCACGACCGGCGACATTTCGCTGACCTGGGCTCAACAGGGAAACCCGCCGCTGCAGCTGCTCCGAACGGTCAACGCACTGACCTTGAGCCCCAAGAGCGAGTTCCCGATCGGTCTGGCGGCCAGCAATCTCGTCGATCAACTGAAGCCGAAGTTCCTCATGCCTCAGGCCGACGGGCACGTTCACGTGCTCACGCCGGACGCAGAGAATGACGCCACCTGGTGGCAGGAGTTCTGAAGATGCGGTCGATGATGGTGGTGTGTCTGGTGAGCGCGCAGGCCTTCGCGGGTTACACGGGCGGTTTCGTCGAGGAGCCGAGCGATCCCCCGCCGGAAACGCCCGTGGTGGCCCCGCCGGTGGTGGTGGCGAAGACCGCGCGGCAACGCTTGAAGAACCGAGCGGGCTTCGGCTTTCTGGGCACTGCGCCGGTGCTGCAGGCCGACAGCGATACGCCGGTCTCGATGTTCCCCGGAATGCCCAGCAACGCCTTCAAGCGGGTGAGCGTGCCGATGCTCGGCATCCGCTGGTGGACTCCCGTCCCGTGGCTGGGTCTCGAGTTCGGAATTGGCGCGATGGTCTCCGCGGCGGCGACTGACGTTCCGACCGCCAACGGCTCGAACATCATGGACGGGCCGACCACCACCGAGCTGCTCTTCCACTTCTCGGCGCCGCTCGCGATCGCGAGCACCGAGCACACCATCGTGTTCATCGCCCCGGAGTTTCGGATCGGGCGCTCCACCGAGAGCACCGGAGACACGCGCAACCCGCTGCTCTCGATGACCTACGACATCAGCCTGAAGGCGGGCGTGGAGGTCTTCTTCAGCTTCATCAACCTGCCGAACCTCTCGCTCGAAGCGGGTGTGCGCGCCGGGTTGGTGCACGAGATCCGCACGTTCCCGGTGGGAGCGCCGCTGGGAGGACCGATTCAGGAAGGACGGCGCACCGAGACCCGCTTCGCGACCTCGCTGGTGGCGAACCCGTGGGACCTGTTCACCTCGACGTTGGCGGCGCGCTACTACTTCTGAGCCTCGTTCTTCTCGAGGGCGTGCGCGATCTTCACCAGCTCGTCGAGGTTCTGCCGCGGGAGCACGCCCACGTAGCGCTCTCCCTGCGTGACCATCACCATCGGGTCGTCGCTGCTCTTCATCTGCTCCATCACCTTGTGGAGCGGCTCGCGTGAATCGACTCCGTTGAACTCGTGACGCATCACGGTCTCGACCTTCGCGAGGCCACCGTTCTTCTCGAGACCGTCGATCAGCTCCTTGAAGCCGAGCGTGCCGACCACGTCGGTGCCGCGCATCACCGGGAACTCGGTCTGGAAAGTCTTGCGGAAGACCTGGCTCGCTTCTTCGAGCGTGTGCTCGGCGTCGAGCGTGGGGCCGCGCACCATCACGTCGCGCGCTTCGAGTGCGCGGAGTGCGAAGCGAGTGCGCACGTCCTTCACTTCGCGGCGCGCGCTCATCCAGATCCACACCGCGGTGAGGAGGAAGATGGGGCCGTACTCGAGACCCGCGATCGCGAGGCCGATGGAGAGCAGCTGCGCGACCCGTGACGCGTAGTGCGTGGCGCGCACGTACGGCATGAACCACGCGAGCACCGCGCGCAGCAGGCGGCCACCATCCATGGGGAAGATGGGGAGCAGGTTGTAGAGACCCATCACGAGGTTGAGCCAGGCGAGCTGCATGATGGGTCTCGCGTCTGGGTCGGACCACGCGACCGGGCCGGTGATCTCCGCAGGACCTGCTCCGGCGAGGGCGAAGCAGATCGCGGCGAGCGAGAGGCTCACCAGTGGACCGGCCGCCACCACCAGCAGCTGCACGCGCGGGGTCTCGGGCATCTCGTCGATGTTCGAGAACCCACCCATCGGAGTGAGGGAGATCTCCCGGGTCTTGAGCCCGAAGCGCTTCGCGACGAGGGCGTGCCCGAGCTCGTGGAGGATCAGCGAGGCGGCCAGTCCCAGCAGGAAGAAGAGGAGCGCGAGGACTTCGCGCGTGGTCGCTCCTCGATGGGCCTGCCTGATGGTGAGCCACGCGAGCACCATCACGAAGGTGACGTGCACCTCGAGCTGAATGCCCGCGATCGATCCCATCACTGCTGACCACGAGTTGTTGGCCGTACGTTTCACGGCAGGCGGTCTATCAGCGAACAGTCTGCCTCTCCCTTCGGGGTGAAGGTTTCCTACTTCCGCGCAGGTTCCGTGATTACGCACTCTCTGGAAGACTGAAGCCCATGTTCAAGCTCGAGACCGAAAAGGACCTGATGACGGCGTTCCGCCCGAAGGACCGCAAGTCGGTCGAGCTGCCCCGCGACATGAAGTTCCCGCTCTTCGTGCGGAATTACGTGGCCTGGTCCCATCCCGCGGGCGGCAAGACGTACCTCGTGTTCTCAGTGCCTGGCGGAGTGCCTACCGGGATCGCGTTCAACACGGCCGGCGATGGACCCTCGGTGCCGCAGATGTGTGACTGGTGTCACATGAGCGCGGTGAACGGCAACGTCGGAGTGATCACCGCGAAGATCAGCGGCAAGCGGACCGCGGGCGTATTCGTATGCACCGACATCGCGTGCGCGAAGAAGATCGAAGACGAAGCCAATCGCAACGGAGTGAGTCCGCTCCCCGCGCTGGCCACGTTGCTCGAGCGCATGGGTCGTTTCGCGAACGAAGGTCTCGGCATCGATCTCACCGCAGCCGGTCGCTGAGCTCGTTCACTGGCAAGACGCGAGCGCCCGGTTGAAACAGGTGCCTTGCTGGCACACCGCGCCGGCTTCGCAGACTTCTGCGTCGCAAGCAGCACCTAGCGGCAGCGGCCG
>CBIHPJ010000875.1:0-3236 GCA_966211295.1 uncultured Myxococcales bacterium
CGCCAAAGACCGCACGGCGCATCGCGGCTGATGGGAAGGAAGAGGACGTGCCGCTCGAGACGATCGTCGCCGGCGACAAGCTCCGAGTTCGTCCGTCGGAGAAGATCCCCGTCGATGGGGTCGTGCTCGAGGGCTCCAGCGCCGTGGATGAGTCGATGCTCACCGGTGAGCCCATCCCTGTGGAGAAGACGGCCGCGAGCTCCGTGACCGGCGGAACGCTCAACGGCACAGGGAGCTTTGTGATGGAGGCGAGGCGCGTCGGCAAGGAGACCCTGCTCGCGCAGATCGTCACGATGGTGAGCGAGGCGCAGCGCAGCCGCGCTCCGATTCAGCGCCTGGCGGACACTGTGTCGGGCTGGTTTGTCCCTGCGGTTATCGTGATCGCCGCGGTGACCGCGCTCGTCTGGGGCTTCCTCGGCCCTGAACCGCGTCTCACGCTCGCGCTCGTCAACGCGGTCGCCGTCCTCATCATCGCGTGTCCCTGCGCGCTCGGACTCGCGACCCCGATGTCGATCATGGTCGGCACTGGCCGTGGAGCGCAGGCTGGCGTGCTCTTCCGAGATGCCGAGGCCCTGGAGGTAATGCGCAAGGTGGACACCCTCGTGGTGGACAAGACCGGCACCCTCACCGAGGGCAAACCACGCCTGCAGAGCGTTCAGCCGAACCGTGGCGTGACTGAGGAGCGGATCCTCGCGGTCGCGGCTGCGCTCGAGGTGAGCAGTGAACACCCGCTGGCGAAGGCGGTGCTCGAGGGTGCGGCGGAGCGAAAGATCAGCGCCCTTCCCCTCAGCGGCTTCGAGGCGAAGGTGGGCCGGGGCGTCACCGGGATGATCGAGGGCAAGCGAGCTGCGCTCGGCAACGCGCGGCTGTTGGAGGAGCTCGGCCTGGATGCGGGTGAGCTGAGTGCTGCCGCCGAGGCGCTCAAGGCCGAGGGGCAGACCGTGGTGTTCGTCGCTGAAGGAAATGCGGTTCTCGGGCTGCTCGGCGTGATGGACCCGATCAAGACGACCACTCCGGCTGCGCTTCGAGAGCTGGCTGAAGCCGGTGTTCACGTGGTGATGCTCACCGGCGACAGCAAGACCACCGCGAACGCCGTCGCGATGAAGCTCGGCATCGACGAGGTCCATGCCGAGGTGCTGCCGGCGAGGAAAGAAGAAGTGGTGAAGGAGCTGCAAGCCGCCGGCAAGATGGTGGCGATGGCAGGCGACGGGACGAACGACGCGCCCGCACTTGCTCGGGCTCACGTCGGCATCGCGATGGGCACCGGCACTGATGTCGCCATGAAGAGCGCTGGAGTCACGCTGGTGAAGGGTGACCTCCGAGGCATCGCCCGTGCGAGGCGGTTGTCCATGCACGTCATGCGGAACATCCGGCAGAACCTCTTCTTCGCGCTCGTCTACAACGCGCTCGGCGTTCCGATCGCAGCGGGGATCGCGTACCCGTTCGTTGGCCTGCTGCTCAGCCCGATGGTGGCCAGTGCTGCGATGGCTCTGAGTTCGGTATCCGTCATCGCCAACGCCCTGCGGCTGCGTCGGTCAGGGCTCGAGGCGGCGGACTCACACAAGGGCCGTGGGTTGGGACCACCCACTCGTCTTCCCTCGATGTCGCCTCGTCCTACTGTCGGCTGAGGGGACCGCCCATCTGCGTCCCGCTGGCTAAGTCTCGTCGTGAGTGGGCGGCACGCGCCGCTCGCCGCAAGACGACGGAGGGTCGTCAGAACCGTCAAGACGGGGCAGTCTGCGCGTGATGACCCTCCTGCAGACCTTCCTCGCACAGCCGAGTGCTTCTCGTTGGTTCGCTGACTTCGCGCGGCGTGCGGATGGCCGCGCACTGGAGAGCCGTCGCTGGATCTCCCAGCTTGCCGAAGTCTGTCGGCGACTCGCATGGCATGAAGGGCCTTTCGACCTCACAACAATGTGGACGCAGGTGGCCATTTTCTACGTTCGGCTTCACGGAGTGGTCGAGGAGTTGGTCCCAATCCTCGAGGCCGGACAGTCACTATTGAATACTGAAACCGACCGATGGATGGCCGCAGCATCCGCGACCGATCAGGCAATCCTCCGCGAGGCCCTCGCCTGTCGGGCGCGGTTGTCGCGAAGCGCGCTGGCGGTTCGGGATGCGCTTTCGTTCGATGAGCGCGCGACAGTGTGGCTCACGAGAAACTACAACTGCCACATGGGCGTTGAGAGCGACGGCCTTTCGCTCAAGGAGAACGGCCAGCTCAAGGAGACTCGAAAAGTTGCCGGTCGCGAACTCTCGGTCGCCGAACTCGACTCGATTCGGGCTCGCATGGCGGAGTTGCACGAGAACGAGGCTTCAGGCGCGCAGGCGATGGCCATCAAGGTGCTCCCTCACGTTGATGAGCTGCTGGCCGCGATTGAAGACCTCCAGCTAATCGACTTCAATCCGAGTGCGGTGCCCGAGTGAAGGTCACGGCGAAGGCGGGCCGCGGCTGACTGTCGGCTGGCTGTCGGCCTACTGTCGTGGCACCCCGATGACGAAGAGAAAACACTCCCGATCGCAAACCAACACTCGGGAGTTCGGCATGCACACGGTCATTGGGACGAACATCAAGAAACTGAGGGAAGCCAGGTCATGGACTCAAGCGCATCTGGCCGAAGCCGCACGGGTCACTGAACGCACCGTTCAACGTGCGGAGGCCGGTCAACCCATTGCAGCAGAATCGCTTCAGGCGCTCGCAGGGGCCTTCAACGTACCGCTCGAGCAACTCAGGCGCGACGAGGCGGCGGAAGCTGTCGATCGTGAACTGCGCAACTACGACAACATCCCGCTGGTGCACGTGGCACTTGGCGCAGAACTCGCTGCGCTCATGCCGCCTCACGCGCACATGCTCCAAGTGATTGGAGACGAGGCTCAGCCGCCACCTGAGGATGTCATCGCGGAACTTCGGCAGGACCTGCTCGACATCGGGGACATCTGGAAGGAGGCCGGCCCCGTCAGGCAGCGTGAAATGTTGTCTGGCCTTCTTCCCAACATCTCCGCACTGAAGGACGCCGGATACTTCGTCTCGGCCGGCCTTCATCGGATGAAGGTGATGTTCCGGGCTCCCGGGAAGGAACCGATGCCGTGGACGACGCTGATGTTGATCGTCGCGCGCGATGCTCGCCCCTACGCCGTGGTGGATAGACGCGCGGTTTTGGAGAGCTTTGACCGGATGTAGGACGCAGTTCCGGAGCACTCCCTCGCTTCGCCGCAGCGGTCTACAGGGCGCGGCG
>CBIHPJ010000876.1:0-3217 GCA_966211295.1 uncultured Myxococcales bacterium
CAGCGCCTTGAAGTTGCCGCCGCCGAAGCCCTTGTCACCCTTGCGCTGGATGATCTCGTAGAAGAACGGGCCCGACTCGCGATCCTTCAGGAGCTGCGAGTTCTCCTTCATGAAGATCTGGAGGAGGTACTGATGCTCCTTGTGACCGTCGATCAGGATCTGCAGATCGCGCAGGTCCTTCAGGTCTTCGTCGATGCGAATGATGCCGCTCTTCTGCAGACGCTCGGGGAGGTAGTCGTAATAGCTCGCCGGCGTGCCGAGGAAGTCGAGGCCGTTCGTTTCGCGCATCGCCTTCACCGTGGGCACGATGTCCTTCACGATGAGCGCGAGGTGCTGAATGCCTTCGCCGCGCTGATCTTCGACGTACACGTTGATCTGCGAGTTCTTGAAGCGCGGGCGTGAAGGCTCGTTGTTCGCGAACTTCACCGTGCTGTGCGGATCCCACATCACGATCGACTTGAGGCCGGTGCCGTGCTGGTCGCCCTTGGCGATCTCTTCCTCGGTGTGGAACGCGATGTTCCAGAACTCCTCGAAGCCCATCACGTGCTTCATCCACAACACCATCGGCTGCAGGGTGCGGAAGTTCGAGGTGATGTGATCGATCTTCGCGAAGCCGAAGCGATTCTTTCCGCCCTTCGGAGTCGCGTGGCGCACGAAGCCCGGGTACTGCGCCTCGTAGCCGTCGCGCTGAATGAAGCGGAAGGTGGTGTTCCCGAACGGAGTGGTGATCGAGAAGAACGACATCTTCCCGCCCTTGTCGTCGGTGAAGCGCTGGAGCTGATCATCGATGATCGTTCCGCCGCGCTCCTCGAGGAGCTTCCAGGTCTTCTCCACGTCCTTCACGAGGTAGTTCACCGTGCCGACGCCTTCCGGGTGCTTCTGCAGCCAGCGCCACGCGCGGCCACCTTCACCGACCGGAGCGGAGCAGATCAGCGTGACGTCGTTCGCGTTGAACACCACCGAGTGCTGGCGGCCGCGCTTGGTGAGCTCGGGGCTCGACTCGCCCAGCTCCGCGAAGTCCATCAGCTCCGTGTAGAAACGGCGCGTGCGCGCCATGTCCTTCACGTACCAGTGCACTGATTCGACCTTGATGATTCCGAGCGATTCGAGGGCCATGTTGGTTCTGCTCCTTCAGGTGTTCAGCTGATCAGGAAACTGAATCAAGAAACCGCGTCCGGCTGATTTTCAGGCCGGGCTTTTTGGACGAAGTCGAGCTTCAGGCACTCGGCTTCGACGCGGAGAAGAGTGGGGTACTTCGCGGGATCGACGGAAGCGAAGCGGCGCGCGCCGAAGAGCTGCGGGAGGAGGCACGCATCGGCGAAGGTGAACGAGTTGCCCACGAGGAATGTGCCCGCGGTCTCTTTCGCCTGCGCTTGAGCCATGAGCTCGAGCGCATCGAGGCCCTTGCCGATCCACAGCTCGGCCCACGGCTTGGTGTCGGGCGTGTATTCCTTCACCTTGTTCAGCACCTGCAGGTTGTGCAGCGGCTGAATGCCGGAGTTCACCAGCTCGACCATGGCGCGCATGCGGGCGCGGTCGATCGGGTTCTTCGGGAAGAGCGGCTTCTCGGGGTACTTCTCTTCGAGGTACTCGACGATCGCGACCGACTGCGGGATCTCGAAGGTCTTTCCGTTCTCGACGACTTCCAGCACCGGCACGCCGCCCCACGGATTGCGCGTGCGGTGCGGGCTCTCGTGCTGCTCGCCCTTCACCAGGTTCACCGCGACGTACTCGTACGCGAGGCCCTTGAACGAGAGCGCGAGGCGCACCCGGTAGCTCGCGGAGGACCGCCAGTAGTTGAAGAGCTTCATGGGCGTGGAATCTCAGCGGGCCAGGCCCAAGTCAAGCGGCCGCGAGGCCAGTACTCCCCCGGGAAGCGGGTAATTCCGACGCACTGCATCGAGGAGCGCAGCGGAGTAGCTTTGGCTTCATGGCGCAGCAGATTCACGAATGGATCGAGCAGATGAGGGCGGCACATGAGCGCGCCGACCAGGAAGAGTTCGCCCGGGTTCGCGCGATGACGCAGCAACAACGTGTCGAAGCACTTCGGGCCGCCAGTCTGACCGCAGCGCGTGTTGGAGGCGATGACCCCCGAAGCTCGTGCGCGCGCGCTCGCGCATCGAGATCCGCTCCCTGATTCCTCGGTTCGCGCACTCCTTCGCCTCCGTGAGAAAGCCAGACATGCGCGCCGGTGACGCTCTCGGCCTGGGAGGCGTTGCGAACGAGAGTCGCTGTCGAGGTGCAGGGTGCCTCAACCTGGTTCCTCTCGCCGGAGCTCTTGTGCTGCTTCAAGCTGCTCTTCTTCCGACCGAAGGACCTGCTGGATCTCGAGCGGCTCGTCGCCACTGCTCCCGCGCTCGACAAGGGCCGGGTGCGCGCGCTGATGGTGGACACGATGGGCGAGGACGACGAGCGAGTGCGCTCGTGGGACGACATCGTTCGTCGCTTCGCGCCGGCCGGGTGATTCTCACTTCTGCTGCTTGAACAGATGACATCCCACGCACTGCGTCGGCGGAGTCGGATGACTCGCGGGCGGCAGCCGCTGGTGACAGGTCTTGCAGGTCGCAGGTCCGCGGACGGGCTCGGGCGTATGCGGCGCGTGGCAGACGAAGCACTCGCGATGCTTCTGCACGGCGTGCAGTCCCGGCAGCGGCGCCGAGGTCGGAGCGAGGTGACAGGTCGCACAGGTCTTGGTGACCGCGGCCGAGTGGCTCGCGTGACAGCTCGCGCACTCCTTGTGCCCCTGCTGCGGAGGCACCTTGTCCTGGTGGCAGCTCAGGCACGCCTTCGGCTCAGCGGCCTCTGCGTGTGGAAGACCTGCATGACAGTCGCCGCACTCCGCGTGGCCCTGGTTCAACTTCACCGCCTTCACCTGAGCCTCGTGACAACTCACGCAGAGCACCGCGCGCTTCGGAGCAGCGGTGTGCGGCGGATGACACGAATCACACGAGAGCGAAGCGGCGTGCACCACTTCGGTGTCGAGCTTCTGGTGACAGTTGATGCAGGGCATCGCGATCGGCGCGGGCTCCTTCGGATGCGGCACGTGACAGCCCGTGCACTTCTGCCCTGAGTCCGAAGGTGGATGCTTGTTCGTCGTCGCGATCTTCTGGTGACACGACTCGCACGCCTTGGGCTGCGCGCGCGTGGCGTGGGGTTGATGGCACTGCTTGCACTCCTGGTGTGAATCAGGAGCGAGCACCAGCTGCTGCTTGTGACA
>CBIHPJ010000877.1:0-3205 GCA_966211295.1 uncultured Myxococcales bacterium
CAGCGATACAGTGTTTCACCTTGAGAGTGGGTGTCGTGTTACCTAAGGTGAAACGCCCTCTTTCACTCGGGAATCTCTGGTGCTGACCACCGAAGCGCACGGCAAAACTGACGTTGGCCGCAAACGCCAGCACAACGAAGACGCGATGCTGGTCGACCCGGGTCTGGGCCTCTACATCGTGGCCGACGGCATGGGTGGTCACGCCGCCGGCGAGGTCGCGAGCGCGCGAGCCGTCGAGGTCGTGAAGCAGCACCTCATCACCAACCGCAGCATCCTGAAGGACCTCGCGAAGGACGCGAGCCAGGCGAATCGCGCCGCGGCTGCGAGCCTCGTGGAAGTGGCCGTTCAGCGTGCCTGCGCCGACATCTACAAGACCGCCACCACCGACGCCTCGAAGCGCGGCATGGGCACCACCTTCGTGTGCCTCGCGATCGGCGGCACCAAGGGCGTCATCGGGCACGTGGGCGACAGCCGCGTGTACCTGGTGCGCAACGGTCAGTGCCACCGCCTGACGGAAGATCACACCTTGATCTCCGCGCAGCTGAAGGCGGGCACGATCACCAAGGAGCAGGCCGCCACCAGCCAGTACCGCAACGTGATCACCCGCGCGGTCGGCATTCAGGAATCGGTGCAGGTCGACACGCTGATCGTCGACGCGGTGCCGGGCGACATCTTCGTGCTCTGCTCCGACGGTCTGCACGGCTACCTGAACGACGACGAGGTGGCTTCGGTCGTCGCGTCGGCTCCGCTCGCCGAGCTGCCTGAGCGCTTCGTCGCTCTCGCCAACGAGCGCGGCGGCAAGGACAACATCACCACCGTGGTCGTCGGCTGCTCCGGCGATCCTGCGACGGCCACTGAAGAAGTCGCCGAAGCGCAGAGCCGGATGGAGGCGCTCAAGAAGATCCCGCTCTTCCGGCACCTCACCTACAAGGAGCAGACGGCGGTCCTCTCCACCGCGAGCACGCGTACGTTCCCCGCGGGGCGCGAGATCGTCACCGAGGGCCAGCCGGGCGAAGAGCTCTTCGTCGTCATTCGCGGCCGCGTGTCGGTCGAGAAGGGCGGAGTGGAGATCGCCGAGCTGCGCGCCGGCGGACACTTCGGAGAGATGGGCCTCATCGACAACGCTCCTCGCTCCGCCACCGTGCGCGCGATCGAGCCGACCCGCACCATGGTGATCGGCCGCGGCGACTTGATGGGCCTGATGAAGCGCGAGTCGATTCTCGCGGTGAAGCTGCTGTGGAGCTTCGTGCAGGTGCTCTCTGATCGTCTGCGCGAGACCAACTCCGAGCTCTCCGAAGCTCGGCAGGAGCTCGCGGCCGCTCAAGCGATTCAGCCGTTCGCCGAAGAATAAGCAGGACGTAGTTTTCCCCCGGGAGTCCGACGAATGCGGCTTTCAGTGGTGGTCGTGCTTGCGCTCACCCCGGCGCTCGCGCGCGCGGACGTGTTCAATACCTTCGGCTACGGCCCGCGCGCGACCGCGATGGGCGGCGCGATGACCGCGGAGGCGAACGACTACACCGCCGTCTTCTACAATCCGGCGCTGCTGGTGGAGCGGAAGGACGTCAACTTCGGCTTCAACTTCCAGTTCTACAGAATGGTGTCGCAGGTCGCCTCGAAGGACCTCGCGAAGCCGCTCGATCTCTCGAACTCGAACGCGCCTGATTCGGTCGGTACCTCGGTGGGCTTGCTCTTCCCGCTCGGAGGGAAGGTGAAGAACCACCTCGCGATCGGACTCGGAGTGTTCCTCCCGACCGCGGTGCTGCTGCGCCTCAACTCGCCGGGGCCGAACACGCCGTACTGGTACCGCTACCACGCGAGCCCCGAGCGCCTGATTCTTCACCTCGGTGCCGGCATCAAGATCGTCGACTGGCTGAAGATCGGCCTGGGTATCCAGGCGCTCGCCGACCTGATCGGCAGCGGCGCGAACGTGTCGGTCGATCTCTTCAGCAAGCAGATCAACGGCGGCGACATCAACGCGTACCTCGGCACGCGCGTGGCGCCGGTGTTCTCGCTGGCGGTCACTCCGATGAAGCGGCTGCGCTTTGGCGTCACCTTCAAGTGGGAGATGAAGCTGCTCTACGCCATCCCCGCGAAGGTCGACCTCGAGGGCATCGGCACCCTCGGCTTCACGGTGAGCGGCGTCGCGCACTACACGCCGCACACGCTCAACTTCGGCGCGGCCTTCGATGCGACCGACGATCTGACCTTCACGCTCGATGGTGAGTGGCAGAACTGGAGCTCCGCGCCGTCGCCGTACATGGGCATCAACATCGATCTCTCGGGTCCCACGCTCGAGGCGCTCGGCCTCGGCTCCGCGCTCGACGTGACCTCGGCGACGCAACGCACGGGCTTCAAGGACACCTTCGGCGGACGGCTCGGCGCGGAGTACCGCATCTCGGAGCGCTTCGCCGCGCGGCTCGGCACCTTCCTGCGTCCCACGCCGGTTCCGAAGCAGGACACCGCGGGGACCAACCTGATGGACAACACCGCCATCGGGATCGCGGGGGGCATCGGCTTCAACTTCCCTGACCCCCTCGAGATCTTTCAGCACCCGATTCAGATCGATGTCGCCGGTCAGGCGCAGTTCATCTTGCCGCGCGAGGCGAACAAGGAAGCCGTGGATAGCCAGCCCGGCTACACGTACTCCGCGAACGTCTATGGCGTGACCGCGGCAATTCGTTACGATTTCTGAGTCATGAGCGACGAGACGCGCGAGTACACCAACGGCGAAGTGACGGTGATCTGGCAGCCGAAGAAGTGCGTGCACTCCGGCATCTGCGCGCACGGACTTCGAGCGGTGTTCGATCCCAAGCGCCGCCCGTGGATCGATCTGTCGAAGGCGACCACAGCGCAGATCGAGGCGCAGGTCGCTGAGTGCCCGTCGGGTGCGCTCAGCCTGAAACCGAAACCGTAGCGGATGACCCCGGGGGAACAGGGGGGCGCACACAGGTGTCCGTAGGGTTAGCCTGTCCACCCTCATGCGCCGCTGGTCGTTCATCATTCCGGGGGGGATTTTCACCTTCCTCGTCGCGGCTTTTGCGTTCTGGCCAGCGCCACCTGAGCCGGTCGCGGACCCGGCACCGGTCGAGCTGACTCCTGAGTTCCGCGCGGTCGAGGTGCGCGCGACGGGCGCACAGCAGGGGCTCACCCTCACCGGCATCGTGAAGGAGCCGGGGGGCAAGCCCATCGCCGACGCCGAGGTCTT
>CBIHPJ010000878.1:0-3200 GCA_966211295.1 uncultured Myxococcales bacterium
GGGTAGCGGAGCGTTCGGTCCCACTCGAAGTCCATGGCCCTCTCATACTCAACTGCAGACTTGCCGCTTCGCGGGTAGCCCGTTGGGAGCACGCGCCGCAGATGCTCGCATGCGCCCACGCCCTTCATGATCGCGTCGTAAAATTCCTCCTCGCTAGGCGCTCGAGTGAGAGCGGGATGGCAATCTCCGGTCAACTGTCCGCTCTTGCACGGACATGACGATTCGGAACTCAGCCATCGCAATCGCTCTGATCGCATCTCCGTCGGACGACAGTACCGCGCTGGGCTGACATCGATCTCGCGCTCAACTTGATCGTCGCGCGCGTGCATTCTTCGAACCGGCTTGGTCTACTTTGCCCATGTCCCGATCGCCACCGGCTTGGACGAGTTATGCGCTTGAGAAAATACGAATGCGGGTGCGCCTCATGGATCCGACGAGACCCCCTTCGCCGGGCATGGGTGGCTCTGAGAAGGTAACTGCCCAGGGGATGCTCAACGACTTGGACGTCAAGCTCGCTCAGCGCGGCATCGAACCGGCTTCGGCGGTCGCGGAAGCGCGTGCCTGCTTGGCTGGGCTACGCCGGATCTTCCAGCTCGACGAAATCGGCGAGAAGGTGGCCTTCGCAGAAGCTCAACAGCTTTCCGAGCGACTCGAATCGGCGATCGCACAGTTGAGCGGCGATCCCTAGAGCCGCGTCTCATTTCAGGTTGAGCGAGCCTCAACGTCTTCGGTCCACGGTGCCTGGATCGAAGTGGCGCTTTCTCGCTCGCAATGGTGAGCGAGAGATCAGCGCAGAAGACGACGGGAACTTCGACGAACTGTGCGTCGATGACTGGTTCCACCTCGAGATGATGAGCCCGCACACCTGGTGGATGCGAGTCGGCGACGCCTGCATCAACGTCACGATGCGGCGCGACGGAACGGTCGACGTCTCAGTGGAGCGCGACGTCTATGAGCAGCGCCCTACGCCTGCTGAGTCTTGAGCGCGTCCAACTCGGTGAGCAGCTCCTTGCCGAAGAAGTGACCGAGCTCGTCGCGGCACATGTCGTAGAGGAACGGGCCCGTCGATCGGCAGATCAGATCTTCCGTCACGTCCCAGCTCGGCCTCAACACACCCTTGTCCCACGTCACCGGGAACAGCCAGCACACCGCCGGCTTGATCGAGTGGTAGTCCAGGCCCTTCGCCAGCGCGTACGCGTGAATCCCGCAACCCCGTCCCTTCGGGTTGAGGAACACGCACCCGCCCTTCACCACCCGGGTGCGCACGAACTTCCCTGACTCGTATTCCGGGTCTTCTTTCACCTCATCGTGAAACCACTGCTCAGGTGGCGAGGCGATGAAGGGCGCCAGCTCGTCTTTCACCGCGAGAATCCGGTCTCGCTCCGCGAGGTTCACGTCACAACCGTGTTGGCAGCACCCGTCCGCGCAGTACGTGCACTGCATGCAGTGCCCGAAATAACGGAGGGTGAAAATGCCGGTATCGACCTGCCTGAGCGCGGGAACGGAAGAAATCGGAAGCAACATCGCTCCTGCCTGTACCACGGCAAGTCGTTGTCTTCCGATGAAGAACCTGCGAAGGGGCGCCCCCGATGTTCCCCCGAGAAAAAATCCGCAACGTCGCAATCGTCGCCCACGTCGACCACGGCAAGACGACCCTCGTCGATCACATGCTCCGCCAGGGCGGTGCCTTTCGATCGAACGAGCAGGTCGCCGAGCGCGTGATGGACTCCAACGATCTGGAGCGCGAAAAAGGCATCACCATCATGGCGAAGAACACCGCCATCGGATGGAAAGACAACTTCATCAACATCGTCGACACCCCCGGCCACGCCGACTTCGGCGGTGAGGTCGAGCGCGGCCTGCGCATGGTCGACGGCGTGTTGCTGCTGTGCGACGCCGCCGAAGGTCCGCTGCCGCAGACCCGCTTCGTGCTCGGCAAGGCGCTGGGCCTCGGGCTCAAGACCGTGGTGGTCATCAACAAGATCGACCGCAAGGACGCCCGCGCCAAGGACGTGCTCGATCTCGTCTACTCGCTCTACATCGACCTCGGTGCAGACGAGAAAGACCTCGAGATGCCCGTGCTCTACGCCATCGCGCGTGAAGGCCGCGCTGGCTACGACCTCGAGAACATCGGGAACTCGCTGAACCCGCTCTTCGACGCGATCGTCAGCCACATGTCGCCGCCGCCCAAGCCGCCGGACGACGCGGTGACGCAGCTGCTCCTCGCGAACCTCGACTACGACGACTACGTCGGCCGCCTGGGCATCGGCCGCATGAGCGCGGGCCGCCTCGCGCCCGGCATGCAGGTCGCCATCGCCCGTGACCAGGGCAAGATCGAGCAGGGCAAGATCGTGAAGCTCTACGGCTTCTCTGGTCTCAAGCGCGTCGAGATCGCCGAAGCAGGCCCGGGCGAGATCGTGTGCGTGGCCGGCATCGAGGACCTCTCGATCGGCGACACCATCACCGACTTCGAGAAGCCCGCGCCCCTGCCCCGCATCAAGGTGGATGAGCCCACCATGATGATGGTGTTCAAGGTGAACAACGGCCCCTACGCCGGCCGCGAGGGCAAGTACGTCACCTCCCGCAACCTGCGCGACCGCCTGATGAAGGAGTCGTACAAGAACGTGTCGATCCGCGTGGAGCCCACCGACTCCGCTGACGCCTTCCGCGTCGTCGGCCGTGGCGAACTCCAGCTGGCGGTGATCATCGAGACGATGCGTCGCGAGGGCTACGAGCTCACCGCGTCGAACCCCGAGCCGATCATCAAGGAGATCGACGGCGTGCGCCACGAGCCCATGGAGCTCGTGTTCTGCGACGTGCCCGAGCTCTCCGTCGGCATCGTCACCGAGCGTATGGGCCCCCGAAAGGGCCGCATGGTCGACATGGCTCCGCTGGGCGGCGCGCGCACCCGCGTGCAGTACCGCATTCCCGCGCGCGGCCTGGTCGGCTTCCGCTCGGAGTTCCTCACCATCACCAAGGGTGAAGGCATCATGAGCTCGCAGTTCGACGGCTGGGAGCCCCACATGGGCTACATCCCCCGCCGCGCGAACGGCGCGATCATCGCGGACCGCCTCGGCGACGCGATCCCCTACGCGCTCTTCTCGATCCAGGAGCGCGGCAAGCTCTTCGTGGCTCCGGGAACGGCGCTCTACGAGGGCATGGTCATCGGCGAGAACGCGCACCCGAGCGATCTCGACGTG
>CBIHPJ010000879.1:0-3197 GCA_966211295.1 uncultured Myxococcales bacterium
GTCGAAGCCGCTCTCAGTCGCGCTGGTGGTGCTGCTCTCGGCGGGCTGGGTGGGCGCTGGAGTCACCGCGGGGAAGCTCCCCCTCATTCACCAGTGGGAGCAGTTCCACTTCCTCCTCGGCGCGAAGTACCAACGCGAGGTCGGCTGGTTCAACCTCTACAAGGCCGCGATCATCGCCGACAAAGAGACCGTGAACGTGCTCGGCAACATGGGCACCACGCGCGATCTCACGACCTTCGAGCAGGTGCCGCTCGAGACGGCGATGCGCGACTCCGCCGAGGTGAAGGCGCGCTTCAGTCCCGAGCGCTGGGAGGAGTTCAAGACCGACTGGACCACCATGGCGAAGCTGTGGGGGATGAACTGGACGTCGGTGATGAACGATCACGGCAACTCGAACTCGCCTGCGTGGGCGATCTTCGCGGCCCCGATCGCGAAGCTCGTTCCGATCTCTGCGCACGGCCAGGCGCTGCTCGGTTGGCTCGACATGCTCTTGATGCTCGGGCTGTGGCTGGCGATCTGGCAGACCTTCGGGCACCGCGCGGCGAGCGTGGGGTTGTTCATGTGGGCCGCTCCGCCGCTGGTCTTCGACTACTTGTCGGGGAGTTTTCTGCGCTGGGACTGGCTCTTCGCCATCGGTATCGCGGCGTGTTTCCTGAAGCAGAAACGTTACGGCTGGGCCGGCGGGTTCTTCGGCTTCGCGTTCGCGACGAAGTTGTTCCCGGTCCTCTTCGGAGTGGCGCTCGGAGCGAGAGCGCTCATCGTGTGGAGACAGACGAAGGTCTTCAACAAGGACTACCTGCGCTTCGGCATCGCCGCCGCTGCCACGGGAGCGGCCGCAGTGGTCATCAGCACGCTGATGTTCGGCACGGGCGCGTGGAAGGAATACGCGCAACGCATCGAAGTGGCGCAGGTCGAGAAGTTCTACGCGATTCAGTACTCGTTCCGATCGGTCTACCTGCAGCACGCGGCGAACCCCACGCAGCGCTGGGGCGACGCGATCTTCCCTTCGGATCTCGCGCAGCGCCGCAACGACGTCGAGCTGTGCAAGGGGAGCAGCGATTCGGCGACGGCGTCCAGCTGCACCAAGGAACTGAAGGGCTGCGGTGATGGGCACAGCTACGCCCTTTCCTGCTCCGTCGAGGGCAACTGCACGTGCGCGAAGAATGGAGCGGCCACCAAGAGCTTCACGCGCGAGCTCGCTTGCGCTCAGTCAGATGCCGAAAAGACGCGGCTCTTCGAGCAGGAATGCGGCTTCCCGAAGGACTACTCCTTCGGATTTCTCGTGGGCCGCTTGCTGCTGAGCCTGGTGATCCTCGTGCTCATCTGGCGCGGAGAAGACACCGAGGTCTTCCTGCTCGGCCCGCTGCTCGTGTTCACGTGGCTGACGGTGAACATGTACTACTGGAACATGCTCGGGCTACTCGCGCTGGGCCTGTTCATCAGATCAGAGCGGCCGAATCAGCGGCCCGCGTTCGGCATGCTCATCGGGCTGCACGTGATCTTCATGGTGTTCTACCTGTACGTGCACCTGAACCGCGGCCTCACTGAGGGCTACGCCGTCGCGTGGATGCTGACCGCGTTGATTATCGGAACCGCGGTGGCCGAGGTTCAGAAGCTGAGAAAGATGTCCCTCCCAGCCGAGCAGTAGTGTCTGAGGCCTATGCGCGCGGCTCTTGCCCTGCTTCTGGTTCTCACGGGTTGCTCAGCCTCCCGAATCATGGACGCGGGGGTGCCGACCGACGACGGTGGAATCCCCGACGCAGGCGCTCACGATGCGGGAACGCCAGACGTGCCGGATTCAGGGACTCCGCCAATCCCTCGAATCACGGCAGACGTTCCTGACTCCGGAAACTGCAACACCTGCGGGGCCTCTGTCGCCGTGCGGACGATGCTTGTCCCCGCCACTGTGCTCACCCAGGCGGAGTGCGCGACCGTCTGTGCCTCGGTGTGGTGTGGAGCGCGGCCGCTCAATCTGCCGGGATGCACTCTCGCTTCATCAACGAGCGTGTCTTGCGAAGCGACCGCCTATGACTGCAACTTCTGCAACTACGAATGTGGACCGAACAGCGCCCGCTTTTGCGGCGACGACTGCTGCGACTTCGCATCGACTTGTTGCAAGCCAGCGCCGCGGTCATGCCGTGGATTGAGTTGTGGCGCCTGTCCTCCCGCCGATCCTCGCTGCTCCCTCGAGGCGTGTCGCTCCTTCAAGGCGTGCGGCGGGCGGCTCCCGGCAGAGCCGCGACCAGATGTCTGTGCTGATGCAGGAATGGATCTCGTCGAGTACTGCCCCGATGCTTGCAACGCGATGGCCGCTGGCGCGATCCTCGAGGCTGGCTGCTCGAGCGACGCAGGCACCGTGATGCCTGCGGATGCGGGCTCTCTCAAGAATGACGGCGGGGTGTGTGACTGTAAATCAGCGCGCGAGGCCTGCGAGATGGATTGCCCGCAAGCGCGCGCGACCAGCTGTCTCGACTGCGCCGCCAACTGCGGCATCGATTTCGCGCGCTGCTTGAAGACGTGCCTCTAGCACCTCATCTGCGCGGCAAGATGCGCTGAGCCTCGCCCCTGGTGTACGAAGTCCCCATGCGATGGATGGTGACGGTCGTGGTGCTGCTGAGCAGCGCTTGTCTGCGACAGGAAGACTCCCCTGAGAGGGTCGACGCGGGCGTGGTCGGCTTGCCAGAGGATGCCGGACCGCCTTTCGACCCGTGCGCGTGGAATGGGCGAAGTGGCTACTGCTACGCCGAGATGGGCTACGTCTTCTTTGAGGGCCGCTGCATCTCAGTGTGTGGCTCCCACGGCGAGACCAACGGCGCCGTGTTCGAGACCGCCGGCGAGTGTCACCGCACCTGTGGCTGCCGCCCCGAGAAGTTCAGAGGCAGCGCTGAGCGCTACGAGGTCGGCGGGAACTGCGGTCAGGGCTGGGCCGTATTCGAAGGAACTCCTCCCATCGACTGGCCGGGTTGCCGACGGGGCTCGCTCGTCACTACTTCCGACAACCTCGAGTGTCCGCTCGAGGTGCTCGGCACCGTCGACCTCGATGAGCGGGCGACCCTCTGCGCGGCCAGCGGATATTCCATCGTGCGTGAGGTCGTCTGCGTCGAGAGTGCCGCTCAGTAATTCGGCGCTCGAGCGGATCTCATGTCCGCTCTGCGCCTACAGCGCCTCGTCTGTCGCTGTGGCGGACTCCGCCCCTC
>CBIHPJ010000880.1:0-3173 GCA_966211295.1 uncultured Myxococcales bacterium
TGGACGTGGTGCGCGGGCTCACTCAGTCGACGGCGTTTGCACAGCGCCTGAGGCCGGCGGGGAACTGACATGAAGTTCAATCGACTCAGTCGGCGGCATTTCCTGCAGGGCCTCGGAGGCGCGTCGCTCGCGTTGCCGTTGTTGCCCTCGTTGTGGAATCGCGCCGAAGCGCAGGGGATGACGGCTCCGAAGTTCTTCGTGTCGACGTGGGTTGGTCACGGAGGACTGAGCGAGGAGAACTCGTACCCGATCGACTCCACGGTCACGCTCACCGACAACACCATCATGCCGGCGATGGGGAGCGAGGCCGCGCACGTCGCGAAGTCTGGCCGCGTGACCGACCTGAAGCGCACGCACACGGAGGCGCTCGCCGCACGCACGCAGATGATTCCCGATTTCGATTCGGGAGCGGCGCGCTTCTCTCCGCTGCTGGGCTCGTTCATCGAAGACTCGCTGCTCGCGAAGTTGAACGTGCTGCGCGGGATCGACTTCCTCACCTTCGGCGGCCACACGCGCGGCTACCTGGGCAACTTCAACAATCGCGACGGCGGCACGGACAATGGAGCGGCGAACGCTCCGATTCCGACGATTGACGCGGTGATCTCCGCGAGCGCGAAGTTCTACTCGGCGGGCGATCGCGCGCTGTTGAAAGCGCCGGTGCTCAACGGAGCGAACCCGCACCTGAGCTCCTTCCCCTCGGGCACGGGCGTGGCGAACAACCCGTACCATGTGTCGCGACTGGGCGAGTTCTACGACCTGCTCTTCAATGGAGTGAACACCACTCCGGGGCAGATGCCGGATCCTCGC
The DNA here is from genome assembly GCA_966211295.1 of uncultured Myxococcales bacterium. Classification (GTDB taxonomy): domain Bacteria; phylum Myxococcota; class Myxococcia; order Myxococcales; family Myxococcaceae; genus Archangium_A. The sequence continues at coordinate 808 of CBIHPJ010000880.1, forward strand.
GTGTCGCTGCTCGATCGCGTGAACGCGGACTACCGGCGGCTCGCGCGCGGTTCGTTCGGTCCCGGGCGGCGAATCAGCAAAGAGGATCGCCTGCGCCTCGAGGAATACGTCTCGGGCATCGACAGCATCACCGCTCGCATGCGCGCGATGGTGTCGGCGGGTTGTTCGCTGCCAACGGTGGCGACGGGGCAGCGCGCTTTGTACCTGCGTGAAGGTGAAGCTGATTGGGATTGGGACACGGCGTCTCCGATGCCGCAGCAGCGCGTGGCGGATCAGCGCACGGTGCTCGAGCTGCGGAACCAGATGTTGGTGAACGCGTTCCTCTGCGGCACTTCGCGGATGGCGGTGCTCTCGTTCAGCGCGCTGAGAGATCAGTGGGACCCGACGATCTTCAACACGCCGAGCATGTGGGAAACGCAGCGCACCGACGCGCACGGCATGCTCTTCCACAATCACTTCCTGGATGATCGGCAGCTGTATCTGCTGCAGAGCCAGCGGTTCTTCATGCAGTACGGCTTCATCGATCTCGTGCGGAGGATGGCGAGCGTGCAGGTGCTGCCCGGCATCACGATGCTCGACCAGGCGCTGGTGCACTGGAGCTCGGAGAGCGGTCCGTCGACGCACAACGCGAAGTCAGTGCCGGCGATCATCGCGGGTGGTGGCGGCGGGTATTGGCAGACGGGGAATTACGTCGACTACACGAACCGCACGCGCACCATTCGCGGGCGGTACGGCGACATGTGGCACGCGGGCATTCCGCAGAATCGGCTGCTCGCGAACTTCGCGCAGGCGATGGGGCTCGCTCCGGCTGATTACGAATTGAGCGACGCTGCGTACGCGACCAAGTTCGCGAGTCGTGGTGGTCGCGTGCCTGGTTACGGAGATCCGTTCATCGAGCCAGGTGACGACAAGGTGCCCTACCCGCCCCAGATGGTCGCGGAGATGAGCGACAAACTTCCTCTGCTTTGATCTCCCTCGCCCTGCGAAGCGGGGAGAGGGTCGGGGTGAGGGGCGATGTCACCGAGAGAAGCGCAGTGATCATCACAAAGACACGCATCATCCTGGTGCAGCACGTGCTCGAGCTGAAGGAACCGAGCAACACCGGCCGTCATGCTGCGGCCTCGCTCGGCAATCTCGACCTGCGCGTGTTCGGCCAAAAGGACGTGCCGCTGAAGGTCGACGATCTCGAGGGCGCGTGGCTGCTCTGGCCCGGCGAGCCCGAACCAGACGAGTCGGTCCCGCGTCCCTCGACCATCGTCGTGCTCGACGGCTCGTGGAGTCAGTCGCGGAAGATGATGCAGCGGGTGCCCGAGTTCAGAGGTCTTCGCCGATGGTCTCTTCCCGCACCGACAGGTCGCCGCAGTCTGCGTGCCGCTCCGCCGGGCGGAATGTCTTCACTCGAAGCGATCGCGGAGGCGATTACGCGCCTCGAGGGAGTCGAACTCGGTGACCGGGTGCGCGCGATTCACGAGGCGCTCGTTCAGAAGCAGCTCGAAGATCGCGGTTACGTGGGAAGTGAGTCTTAGGACTCACCCTCACCCCGACCCTCTCCCGAAGGGAGAGGGAGATAATTCGCGTTACGAGGGTTGGGCCCAGCGGCCGACGGAGATCTTGCCGCCCGGGCGCATCTCCATCAGCAGCGTGCGCGCGGAGTAGCGGCCCTCGGACAGCCACGACGGCTCGGAGCTCCAGGTCACCTTCGAGCTCGTCACCTTGCCGGCCGCGTCGACCTGCACGGTGACTTCTTCGGTGTAGTTGTTCACTTCACCGAGCGAGTTCGGAGCGGTCGATCCATCCGCGTCCTTCATGTCGTCGAAGCTGCCGGTCGCGAGCACGAGCGAGGTCACCTTGCCCGCGGCGTCGCGCTGCACCTTCATCACGTTCGCCATGTGGTCGACCTTCCCGTCACCGGTGTGGTCGATGAAGATCACGTCGCCCGGGTTCAGGTTCGCCACCGGGATCTCGGGCACCGTCTGATCGCCCGCGTTGTCGCGCGTCGCGTTCCACGGAATCGTCACCTTCACCGCGCGCGAGGCCATGTTCGCGTCGACTCCGCCGTAACGGAGGTTCGTGCCGGCCATCATGCTGGCCTTCGGATCGAGGCGCTGAATCGCCTGCGCGTTCTCGTAGCCGGGGCGCACTCCGCTCAGCGTCTCGAAGCGGCTGAAGAAGCCCTTCGTGTTCGACGCGGTCGCGGCGCTCCAGGTGGCCGAGGGAAGGCCGGCAGGACGCGGCAGCTGCACGCCGAGGTCCGTCTTCACCTTCGCGCGGAACTGATCCATCACGAAGAGCGAGAGCGTCTTGCAGTCGCACTCCACGCGGTTCGTCTTGAGCTGCTCCCAGTACGCGGCCGCGAACTCGCCGTA
>CBIHPJ010000881.1:0-3162 GCA_966211295.1 uncultured Myxococcales bacterium
CCGTTGGCCTGGTGCCTCCCGCCCCTCCGACGGTCACTGCGACCCAGCCGACCTTCGACGTGTCTGGCTCGGTGAGCACCGGCCGCGTCGCCTCGTACACGTTAATCGGAGTCGGCGCCGTCTCAGTGATCGTCGGCTCGATCGTCTACGGAGTCGGTAACGATGATCGAAATCGTCTCGTTGCCATCACGAAGACGGACGGGAAGCTGCCGCTCTACGAGCTCACCGTCGGCAAAGAAGCGGTCACTCTCATGCAGGCCATCGATACGAATCGCACGCTCTCCTTCGCCCTGATCGGCGGAGGCGTGGGCGCGGCGGCCGCAGGGGTCCTCGGAATGTTCCTCTTCCCCGCCCGCACCACGACCGTCGCGATGAGCGCATCGCCCAACGGCGCTTCACTTCACGTCAGCGGATCGTTCTGAGAACTCAGCTCGCCTGAGTGGCGGCCGGAGCCTTCGGCACGATGTTGTGCTTCGCGAGCTCAGCGCCGAGCTTTCCGGTCGCCATCATCGCCCACATCTTCCAGTCCGCCGCGAACGACCAGAGCGGGTACGTGAACGTCGCGGGGCGGTTCTTCTCCACGAAGAAGTGGCTCACCCACGCGAAGAAGTAACCCGAGATGAGCGCGCTGATGATGTACGTCGGCGCGAGGTAGACGACCGCCCAGATCAGGTTGAGCAGCGCGATCGTGGTGCCCACGAAATGCATCCACCGCGTGACCGGGAGCGAGTGCTCACCGAGATAGAAAGGCCAGAAGGCCTCGAAAGAGGTCAGGGTCTTCTTGTCGCTCATGATGGATTTCTCGAGTGAGTTACTTGGCGAAGATCTTCCGGAACAGGCCGACGATTCCCTGGTCGTTGGTCGCCTTCAGCTCGTCGACCTTCACCTGCTCCCGCTCGCCCGGACCCTTCGGAGACAGCTGCTGCTTGTCCTTCAGCTGCTGCTTGCGGTTCGGATCGAGTGACATGGCGCTGAATTCGTCTTCGCCCTCGTACGACACCTGCGCACGTGGCCGCGCGCCGGGGAGGGACGGAGAGGAACCCGAGGGGAGTTTGCCTGCCATAAACACAACAATATGGAGTGATCCGAGCGCACGGGCAATCCCCTGACTGTCTCGCCGCCAGAGCAAGTCCCTCAAAAGATTGACCGACCCCATGCAGCATGGGAACTTCGCGAACGATGTCGGGACCTTCTGCGATCAGCGGTTCGAAGCCGGTGCTGCGGTGGGTCATTCCCGCGGCGCTCCTGTGCGCGTTGTCGTTGATGGCGACTGGCTGCGGGCCGGTTCAGTCGACCTCGTACCTCATCGACACCGAGAACATGCTCGAGGCCGCGCGCGTGGCGCAGGCCGACAAGCTCGCGCCCTACGAGTGGACCGCGGCGCAGCTCTACTTCAGCAAGTCCAAGGAAGAGGTCGGCTACTCCGACTACGAGCAGGCCGTCGACTACGGGAAGAAGGCCGTCGACTTCGCCACTCGCGCGCGTGACACCGCGCTCAAGGTGGGCCGTCGCAACGAGCCCTCGACCGGTACGCCTCCGCCTCCGTCGGAGCCCACTCCATGAAGATCGCGCTTCGTTTGGCGCTGGGACTCGTGCTCGTCACGGGTTGCCACAGTGGTCCGCAGATCCGCGCGTCGGGCGACATCATCAAGACCGACATCGAGCGCGCTCGTCGATCGAACGCGCTCCGCTGCGCGCCTCGTGAGCTCGCCGCCGCCGAGGCCAACCTCGACTTCGCCATGGGCGAGCTCGATCAGGGCAACTCGCAGCGCGCCTACGAGCACATCACCGAGGCCGAGCTGATGGCGAAGAAGGCCGTCGCGCTCTCGCGTGACTGCGCGCCGCGGCAGGTGGTGGTGCGTGAGCCTCCGCCGGTGGTGGTGAAGATCGAAGAGACCGACAAGGACGGCGACACGGTCCTCGACAAGGACGACAAGTGTCCTTCGCTGCCCGGCCCGGTTTCGAACCAGGGCTGCCCGATCGAAGCCCCGAAGGATCGCGACGGCGACGGCATTCTGGATCCGTCGGACAAGTGCATCGATCAGCCCGAAGACGTCGACGGCTTCCAGGACGAAGACGGTTGCCCTGAGCCCGACAACGACAACGACGGCATTCTCGACAAGGCCGACAAGTGCCCGAACGAGGCCGGCCCGATGCAGAACGAGGGCTGCCCGATCCTCGACAAGGACGGCGATGGTCTGAACGACAACGTGGACAAGTGCCCGAACGAGCCCGAGGACAAGGACGGCTTCCAGGACGAGGACGGCTGCCCGGATCTCGACAACGACGCCGACGGCGTGCCCGACGATCGCGATGACTGCCCGATGGATCCGGGCCCGGTCGACAACAAGGGCTGCCCGCGCAAGTACTCGCTGGTCGCGGTCACCAAGGATCGAATCGAGATCAAGAAGCAGATCAAGTTCGCGACTGGCTCCGCGAAGATCGTCGGCGCCGAGTCCGAGAAGATCCTCGATGAGGTGGCGCTGGCGCTGAAGGACAACGCGCAGATCAAGAAGGTGCGCGTCGAGGGCCACACCGACTCGGTGGGTGACGACTCGAAGAACTTGAAGCTCTCTCAGAACCGCGCGAACTCGGTGATGTCGGCGTTGATCAAGCGCGGCGTCGACCCGGGCCGCATGGAAGCGGTGGGCTTCGGCGAGACCAAGCCGATCGCGTCGAACTCGACGGCCGCGGGTAAGGCCGAGAACCGCCGCACCGAGTTCAACATCGTCGAGCAGTGAGGCTGCCTTGAGGGAACGCGGTGGGTGAGGGCGTCAGCGCCCTTGCTCGTCGCCAACCGGCCTCTCGACCCTGAGCTTTCTGTGACCAGCTGACTCGGCTTCGGACTCATTCTCCCGAAACCGGAACCGGCTCCGGTTTCAGGAAAAGAGGGCGTCCTGACGCCCTCTTTCCCGACGTCTGGTGCCCTGGTGACTGGACCATCGAAGCTCGAGGGGCCTGCTCGCGACGAGCACGGAGTGAATCCTCCGAAGACAGCCGTCCCCGATGCAGAGCGCTACTCGCGAACCCGGCCACCGCTCGACTGCACGCTCTCAGCACCGCTCGAGATCGGAGCGATCGGCTCCATCGCACGGCCACCGATGAGCGCCTCAGCTTCCTTCACCGACGCCTGCACCGCATAGGTCCAGCAGCGAGAAAATC
>CBIHPJ010000882.1:0-3149 GCA_966211295.1 uncultured Myxococcales bacterium
GCACGTCGCGATCGAACTCCCAGCGGCAGTGCGTGAGGAGGAAGTCGTGGCTGTGCGGCAGCGGGTGCGCGCCCTTCCACAGCTGAGGCAGACGGAGCGTCGCCTGGCCAGGACCGGCGGCGTAGACACGGGCGTGCATGCGGCCCGGCACGGTGCGCGCGAAGTGCAGCGCCTTGAAGCCGAAGCCCAGCTCGTTGCTGGTGCCCGCGCCGGCCACTCCGTACACGCCGTCGTACAGCACGGTGCCCGGACCCGAGTTCGGCACCTGCACCACCCTGCCGTGCGGATCGAACGTGAGCGCGTCGGGGCCGAGGTTGATCAGCTTCACGCGCGGACGCGAACGCGAGAGCAGGTTCCTCGGCACGGTGCGGGTGAAGAGCGAGGTGAAGTAACCGGGCGCGCCTTCCACGAAACGCTTCAGCTTCGCGGGCGCCGCTTGCCGCTGCAGCTTGTAGTCGTGCAGCACCTCGGCGTCCCAGCCGCTGCCCGCGAACGGGCTCAGCCGGCCTTCGACGTCGAGCAGCCAGTAGTCGCTGGTGGGGAGCGAGGTGTGGCCGCGCTCCATCGCGCGGGCGAGGTGCTCGAGGGCCTTGCGCGGCGTGGGAGCGCTGGTGCTGGCCGCCCAGGCGTTGCCGGTGCCGAGCTTCACGATGCCCAGCGTGGGGAAGTCGTGGCTCTTCGCGCGCAACGCGTCGAGGAGCCCAATCGCAGTGCCATCACCGCCGCCAGAGAGCAGCACGCGGGGCACGCCGTGATGGCTGAGGCCTTCGACGAACCGGGTGAGATCTTCGACGGTGCGAGTGGCCACCACGCGGGAGCGCGGGAGGGCCTTCTGGGCGAAGTCGGCGAAGCGCTGGGTGCCACGGCGAGCGTTGAGGTTCACCACGAGGGCAATGTCCATTGGCCCAACATGTGTCTGGGTCTGTCACGCATCCGTCAGCGTGGGTGCGAAGCCCACCGGTCATCGGGAGAGGCCCGAAGGGGTACCTTACAAACTTGTAACGTCACCGCGCTTGCATGCGCGCGGCGCGGTCGACCCAGAGCAGCAGGTTGTCGATCACCGCGGCGCTCGTGAGCGAAAAGCCCTTCTTCCGCCTGCCCTTCGCCGGGTCGAGGAAGGTGACCTCGCCCGCTTCGGTCACGGACGCGACCACCGCGTGCCAATCGAGCCGCTCGGCCTCGGCGGCCATGCGCTTCCACGCGGCGTCCGAGAAGTGCAACGGCAACGGCGAGCGCTTCACCTGCACGCCCACCATCACGCCCGCGCGAATCGCGAGCAGGTCGAACGCGCCCCGCGAAGCCTTCGACTGGTAGACGAGCTCGAAGCCGAGCGCGGCCAGCGCCGATGCCACGCGCCGCTCGCCCTCGTCTCCGATAACGGTCATGGGCACCGCGGCCCCGCCCGGTGCACGCCACGCGAGCCAGAGCGCCATCACGCGGTCGCTGAGCTCCCAGAGGCCGTCGGGCCGCTGGCGCACCACGTCGCCCAGCCGCGCGAGGTAGTTCACCATCGACGATGAGCTCTGCCGGGTGGCCCGCTGCAGGTCGACGGGCCGGGCAGCGCCGCGCGCGAGCTCTTCGAGGATCGCGAGCGACGGAGACGAGCGTCCCACCACCCGCGCCAGCTCGCTCTCGAAGAAGAGCGCGAGGCGGCCGGTGCGATGAAAGAGCAGCCTCGAGAGCGCTTCCTTGAGGGCCGGCTCGTCGAGCGGCGTGGCGAGGGCTGCCAGCTGCTCGCCCAGCAGCTGGAGGTAGAAGGGATTGCCGCCCAGGGTGTCGAAGGCCTTTTGGGCCAGCGCGCGACTCACCTTGCGCCCGGGCGCCGAGCTGTCGATGAGCAGCGCGATCGCGTCTTCCGCCTCGAACTCACCGACCTCGAGCAGCTCGAAGTGACCGAAGAAGGGCGAGCGCTGAGACGCGACGAGATCGGTCATCAGGCTGCGCGCGGAACCCGAGACCACGTACGAGACCCGCCGGTTACAGCTCTGTCAGCTTCACCGAGGCAGCTGACCCTGCTGCCGGATCTGCGCTTCGATCTGCTGACGGATCTCAGGAGGCAGCTGCTCGAGGCCCTGCATTCCACCGCCGGGCGCAGGCGGAGGACGCTTGAAGAGCTCCGGGCCCGTCTCGAGCCACGACTTGTCGAGCGCGGTGATCGCGAAGAGCAGGCCCTCGTCGCCCTTCGCCACGAGCTCGCCGACCTGCACGCGCTGCACGGCGCCGCCATTGAGCGAGAGCTCGACCTGCGTGCCCGGTTTGGGAAGCGGCGTGTCGCGGATCACCTTCTGGCCGCGCAGATTCGAGAGGCGGCTCAGCACCGCGTTCACCTGGTGGGGATCGAAGTCGAAGCCCGGAGTCTTCGGCTCCACCAGCTTCCAGCTCTCTCCTTCCCTGGCGAGCAGCGTCTTGTTCGCGCCCGAGACGATCGACAGTTTCTCGACCTTCGCGGCGTCGAAGTGCAGCAGCCGCGTGTCGCGCAACGCCTCGGGATCGACGAGCAGCTTCTCGGACTGCCAACCCGGGAGCACGTAGGTCTGGGGATCGCCCTCCACCGTGAGCGCCATCGTGCCGTCGGGCCGCTTCGCGCCGAAGTTGAGCGCGAGCGACTTGCCGTCCTTCGTGTCGAGCTTGATCGCGGTGAGGGGCGCATCAGGCGGCGTCTCGAGGAAGTCCTGCGCGGTGAGGGACGAGAGCTGGCTCACCAGCCGCTGCGCCGCGGCGCTATCGAAGCGGTAGTCCTTCGCGGTCTCGCCCTCGAGCTTCCAGGTCCCCGACTCGGAGACCACCGCCCACGAAGGGAAGCTCACCTTCGTCACGTCCTCCGTCTTCACGGTGGTGATGGCCTTCTTGCGCCAGTCGGTGAGGCTCTTCTTCGCGAGGAAAGGCAGGCCGCTGTTGTTGGTGAACACCGCGTCTGACTTGGCTTCGCGCAGGTACGCACCGCCGCTGCGCGAGGTCTTGCCGATGATCAGATCGCGCACCACTCCGGCCGAGGTGCTCGCCTTCACCACCAGGCCCTTCGCGTCGTCGACCTCGAGCTCGGCGTGTTTGTCTTTCTTGTCGGTGACGAAGTCTTCCGCTTTCAACTCGGCGATCGCCTGCACCGCGGCCTTCACCTGGCCCTCGTCGGCGGCATGGCGCTTCTCTCC
>CBIHPJ010000883.1:0-3140 GCA_966211295.1 uncultured Myxococcales bacterium
GACAACACGGAATCTCACCCCTGCCCCTCACCCCGCGGCGCAGGGAGAGGGAGACATCAGGCCGGTTCGGCGTAACGCAGGGGGATCAGGCTCAACTCGGGATCCGAGTTGATGCGCGGGAGCCGCGTGCCCTTGCCGAAGCCGAGGCCGCGGTTCACGTAGAGGTGGTTGCCACGCACCTTGTACGCGCCCTTGTACCAGGGCTGTCCCGCGGCCTTGTAGACGCCCTTCGTCAGCTTGGGCACGTCCCACTGGCCGCCGTGCGTGTGGCCCGAGAGACAGAGCACGTCTTCCCACGCGGGGAGCTTCGCCGCGCACGACGGCGTGTGCGTGAGCACGATGCGCGACTTCACCCCGGCGCCCTTGTACGCCTTCTCGACGTCGTCATTCTTCGTGGTGCTGTCGTCGACGCCGATCACGTTGAAGTCGACGCCGCGCAGGCGCACCGCGGTGTTCTCGTTCTGCATCACCGAGATGCCGATGCGCTCGAGGCTGTCGTGCAATTCGTCGGGGCCGCTCCAGTAGTCGTGGTTGCCGAGCACCGCGACGCGCGGGGCCTTGATGGGCTCCAGCAGCTGCGGCACGCGCCAGAGCGGATCGTTCTTCTTCGTCACGTAGTCGCCGGTGAGCACCACGAGGTCGGGGTTGAGCTCGTTCACGTGGCGCACCGCCGAGATGATGCGGCCGTCAGGCACGCCGTTGCCGATGTGGAGATCGGACATCTGCACGATCCGCAGACCGTCGTGCGCGGGGTCGAGGCTGGTGAGGTGGACCTGAACGTCTGCGATTTCGAAGAACTCGCTGGCGATCATCTTCCGCTCAGCGCGAGCGGTGTTGGTGGCGAGACCAGTGGCGAACGATGCAGCGAGACCCTGGAGGATTCGTCGGCGTGAGAGTCGTGTCATGTGTGGGGGCGCAGGAGAAAACGATGAAGTGGGTGCTCGGCACAACTCACCCACCTGCTCACTACAGACCAATCGGGTTGCTATTCCCGGGCAGGTCCAGCGTCGCGTCTCCACCCATCGAAACGACGCTGAAGCGCAGTTCGCTCCTTCGCGGAGAGGCGGCCGATCTTTCCTTCCACCACGCGCAATGCGTCGTCGGCGTCTTCGTCTTCGGGATCGTCGAGGAGGGCGAGCTCCAATTCCACGCGCGCGTCTTCGTAGCGGCCGAGGCGTTGCAATGAGACGCCGAGGAGCAGGTGGCCGAGTGGCACCAGCGGATCCATCGCGGTGGCGCGCTCGAGCTCGGCGACGGCGAGCTCGGTGCGGTTGTTGGTGGCGAGCCAATTTCCAAAGCCTGCGAGCTCGGAGGCCTTCGGCGTGGGCCCGAGCCACTCGCGATACACGTCGACCGCGTCGTCCACCCGGTCCTGTCGCTCGAGGAGATTGATCAGCGTCTCCGCGGTCTGGCGATCGTGCGTCTGGGCGAGCTTCACTCTCAGCTCCTCCTCACGGTTCGCTTCTTTCAGGCTCAGCGCGCGGACGTGCTTCTCTGCGACGGCCCTCGATTCCGCCTCCAGGCCGCGGTAGTCGTATTCACGCTGGAGATCCGCCGCGAGCGAGTCGCTGCCCGGGTTCGCGTCGAACTTCGCCTTCAGTGACTCGAGCTTGAGGCGCGCGATCTTTCCTTCCGACGACTCGCCGCTGCTCGAGGTGAGCAGCGCGGGGAGCGCCAGCACTGAGCCCATCAGGAAGAACTCGAACACGCCGATGCCGATGAGCACGCGAACGCGATGTGCCTTCCACTCGTCGAACTCCTCGAGGTCGGTGGGCGGCGGCAGCGCGGGACCTTCGACCACGAAGCTCTTCGCGAGGAGATCGGCGAGCGTGCGCTGATCAGGGCGGCCGAGCGCGATGATGTGTCCGACCACGGCGATCACGACTGCAGCCGAGCAGGCGAGCGTCATCACTCCAGCGAGCACGGGCGGCGTGGCGCTCGAGCCCACTCCGAAACGAAACGCGATGAGGCTGCTGATGATGGTGAAGAGCCACGCAGCGGGGAAGAAGCCGCGGCCCACCAATTCGCGGAAGAGCAGGTTCGCGAGGTCGACGGAGTGGCCGGTCTTGGTGACCAGCTCGAGGCCCATGATGTGGAGGCCCACGGTGCGCTTCAGAAAGGCGAGCGGCACCACCGCGTAGCCGACCACCACCGCGAGTACGCCCCACATCGGGAGCACGATGCCGCGCGTGAGCAGGGGCACCGCGAAGGAGATCCCCGAGAGCACCACGATGCACGCGGCGTCGAGCAGCCCCGCGATCACTCGTTTCTGCATCGGAGCGGGGCGCGGAACGAAGCTCATGAGATCTTCGTGGCGCCTTCGACGATCGGATCTGACGGAGGGCCTTCTTTCACCGTGTCGAGGCTGATCTGCCGGATGACGCGGTCCATGATCCAGAACGCGGTGACGTAGCCGGGCCACTGGCCGACCGCGTGGTACGCGATGGGGAGCTCGTTGCTCACTTCGCCGATCGTCAAATCGCGCGAGGCCGAACCGGCTGGCGTCTCGTGCCGGGGTACCGTCGGAAAGCCAGAGCTCTCGAGCGCGTTCCAGAATTGCTCGAGCGCGGTGGGCGCGACGGTGCCGGTGAAGACGAAGAGTCCTCCGAGGGTGTCCTGCTCGAGGCGGGCCTTTCCATCGAGCTCGATGGTGAGCGTGCAGCGTCCCCACGGATTGCCGGGGCTGTTCTTGTTTCCCACCGAGTACGAGATGCGATTGCGCGCGACGGTCATGCGTTGCGCGCCTTCCACGATCAGCGGTGTCGCAGAGCCTTCTCTCACCATGCCAAGGCTGAGCTGCGTGAGGACCGAAGAGACGAACCCGATGGCGCCCGCGTAGTGGCTGGGCACCGAGTAGTACGGAAAGAAGACCGACTCGGCGCCCACTCGCAGATTGCGCGTTCCCGAGCCCGACTTGGGCGGGAGCATCTCGAACTTCGGAAAGCCGGAAGCCTCGAGCGCCTTCCAGAAGTCCGCCATCGCGGACGCGATGACTTTGCCCGTGAAGACGAAGCGGCCTTCCCGCCTGGACTGCACGAGCCGCGCGGTGCCATCGACGTCGATGGTGAGGCCCGAGATGCCGAATGGATCTCCGGGGCTCATGGTTCCGACTGAGTACGAGATGCGGCCGCGAAGCATGC
>CBIHPJ010000884.1:0-3104 GCA_966211295.1 uncultured Myxococcales bacterium
CCCTCATGGATCAGCTCATCGGCCCCGGCGAGAGCATCTCGTCCGCGTAGCGAGGAGAACACATGGAAGACGAGATCGAGCGCATGGCGGCCGAGGCCGTCGACCTCGCGAAGGCGATGAACCTCTCCCTCGACTACTCCGAGCGCAGCATCCCGGTGGTGGAGAAGGCCCTCGAGAACATCACCGAGTACATCGAGTCCATCGACGAAGACGCTCGCGAGCTCACCGCGCAGCGCTTCGGTTGCTACGTGCTGATGGTCGGCTTCAAGACTTTCGGTGGCCAGTTCCTCTGGCACGAAGGGCGCGATCAGCCGGTGCTGGTGGTGGGCGAACCCGAGTGCCGCGTGGCGATGATCACCTGGGACAAGGTGGCCGGGCGTCTCAAGGGCGACAAGGCCGACTCAATCCCATTCTTCTGGGAGGGCTTTGCCGAGAAGGCGCGCGCACGCACTCCCGGCAGCGACGTTCTTTTCGTGTGATCCCCCAAGGGGATGCTTCGCGATCAGCCTCGGCGGTACTGGGCCAGAATGCAGGTGACGTTGTCGTTGCCGCCGTTCGCGTTGGCCGCGTCGATCAACATCGCGCACGCCTTATCGAGATCAGGCTGCGACTGCATGATCTGCTCCATTTGCTTGTCCGGAACCATGCCGGACAGACCATCGGAGCAGAGCAGGAAGATGTCGCCGTCCTTCGGCTCGACCCGGTTGATGTCGACGTTCACCGTGTCCTTCATCCCGAGCGCGCGAACGATCACGTTCTTGTGCGGGAAGGCCTCGATCTCCTCGGGCGTGAGCTTCTTCGCCTTGAGGTAATCGTTGAGCAGCGAGTGATCTTCGGTGACCTGCCGGAGCGTGTTGTCGCGGAAGAAATACACCCGGCTGTCGCCCACGTGGCCGACGACCACTTCGCTGTCCTTCGCGAAGTAGACCGTCACGATCGTGGTGCCCATGCCCTTGTACTTGGTGTCGGCGGACGCCTTCTCGAAGATCCGCATGTTCGCCAACTTCACTCCGGTGGCGAGGCGGTTCTCGTCGTAGTTCCGCTGCTTATCCATCTTGTACGGCCAGGTGATCTCGAGATCCTGGCTCGTCATGCGGAAGAACTCGGCGACTTCTTCGACGGCGATCTTCGAGGCGACTTCGCCTGAAGAGTGACCGCCCATGCCATCGGCCACCACGAAGAGACGCTCCTCCGGCAACAGCAGGAGGTTGTCCTCGTTGTGGTTCCGCTTCATTCCGACGTGGGTCTGGCCGGACACTTCGATTTTCATGGGCGTCGCAAGGCTCAAAGGAGAGCGAGACTGAAGCAAACGTCCTTCATCACGTAAAGCGACATCGCGCCAGCCCTGACTCTGCGTGTGGGCTGGACTTCACGGACTGGTCTCGAAGGAGAGCTTGTCACCCGGCTTCGTTTGACTCGCCTCCGCTGTTCCTGCAGGCAACTCCAGCACCGACTTCGCCCCGAAATAGACCTTGCTCATCCTCCAGGGAGGCATGGCGTGGCAGATGTCGACCACCTGCTGCGACGCGTCGAGGAACACGGCGTCGATGGGGATCTTCATGAAGAAGGTGTGAATGCTGTTGCAGGGCGCGATGTGGAGCCCATGCCCGACCGGCAGATCGGTGACCCCCATCAGCCCCTTGAAGCGGGAAACGAAGGTGTCGGCGCGAGAGGCCTGATCGGCCAATGGCGTGTTGCGTGTCAGGTTCATCACGCGATAGCGCATTCGGCGTGCAGCCTACCTCTCAGCTCCCCACGTTGGCGCGGCCGTTCACGCTCGTGCTGGTGTCTCCGCAGATTCCGCCCAACACCGGCAACATCGCCCGCCTCTGCGCGGTCACCGGTTGCAAGCTGGTGCTGGTCGAGCCGCTCGGGTTCTCCATCTCGGACAAGGAGCTCAAGCGCGCCGGCCTCGATTACTGGGACAAGGTGTTCTTGAAGCTCTACCCGAGCTGGGCCGCGTACCTCGAGGGGACGCAGGGCGCGCGCCGCTGGCTCTTCACCGCGCGCGCCGGGACGGGACTGTGGGACGCGAAGTTCGAGGAAGGTGATCACCTCGTCTTCGGCTCCGAGCCGACCGGGCTGCCCGCTGAAGTGCTCGAGGGAGGGCAGGGGACGAAGCTCTCGATCCCCATGCTCGAAGATCGGCGATCACTCAACTTATCGACCGCGGTGGGGATCGGCGCGTTCGAGGCGCTCCGGCAGGTTCGGGGGTAGGCTCGCCCGGCAATGGGCAACCCGCAGGTCGTCGAAGCGCTGTACCGGGCCTATCTCGATCGAGCCACCGGCTGGCTGACGTGTACTGCGCACGGCCGCGAGACTCGCATCCCGTTCAGGGAAGGCAGCGTCGTCGGCACTTCCATGGGCACGGGTTTCGGTTGGCAGGGCACGGTGCCGGCGCTCGTGCAGCGTGGCCGATTGGGTCTCGCGCAGCTGGATGCGTTGTGGGCGCGGGGTGAGGCTTCGGCGGTCGATTCGGACACGTTGGATGAGCTCGGTGTGCTCCCCGCAGAAGCGGAGTCGGCCCGCGTGCTCGCGAGCATTCGGGAGACGGTGCGCTTCGCGGATGGGGTGCGTTTCGAGCAGGGCGATGTCGGCAGCGGCGATCTGGTGAGCGGCGCGCGCGTGGTGCGTGAGGCGTGGGCGATGCTCACCACGGCCACCACTGATCCGGCCTGGTTCCGCATCGATGACATCGACGAAGCGGGGCGGTGGGAGCTCTCCGATGAAGATCGGAAGTGGATCGAGACGCTCACGGATTGGACGCAGGCGAAGGGGCTGACGGTCGATCAGCTCGCGCTGCTCGAGGTGCTCACCCGCAGCGGCGTGCTTGATTCGATTCCTGCCGAGGAAATGCGGCGCCGAGAGGAAGAGCGGATCCGCGAGGAGGAAGAGGAGCGCGCGCGGCTCGAGGAAGAGGAGCGGAAGCGCCTCGAGGCTGAAGAACTCGCTCGTCTCGAAGAGCAGGCGCGGCTGGAAGAGGCTGCGCGCCTTCGTCGTGAGGCAGAGGAGAAGGCGCGCCGCGAGGAAGAGGCTCGGCTCGCCGAGGAGGCGCGTCTGGCTGAGGAGGCACGTCTCGCTGAGGAGGCGCGTCTGGCCGAGGA
>CBIHPJ010000885.1:0-3078 GCA_966211295.1 uncultured Myxococcales bacterium
CACCGGGCTCCGCGAGGATCGAGGTGCGGTGCAGCGAGTTGGCGCTGAGGTCCAACGTCACCACGCTCACCTGGCCCAGGCGCGTCGGCGCATTCACGCGCGAAAACGCATCACACGCGTGCGGCACGATGGTGGTGCCAGCGGCGGTCTTGATCTTCGCGGCGGGAACCCACTCGGCGAGCGTCTGGCTGCGAATGAGCGTCTCGTTCTGCGCGATGATCTTGTTGTACGCGTTGCGCAGCCTGGTCTTGTCGTTCCAGAGGTTCTCGTCCCAGTCGGGGCTCCACTTGAAGCCGGGCGGGAAGTTGAAGTCGTCGCTCAGCACCAGGCGCACCGACGTGCCGATCTTGCGCGCCGAGTTGTAGTGGCCGGGCAGGTAGCTCTCGCGCGTCACGCGGAGGTTGGTGAGATCGGAGACGTCGACCTCGGTCACCTTCACGGTGTTCGCGTAGTAGTAGCCGCAGTTGAGACCGAGGCAGGCGACTCCGCCGGCGTTCGAGAGCGGGTACCAGTTGTAGATGCTGGAGAAGACGACCGCCTTGTCGGTGCCGTCGAGGAACATCTCGTTCGGGTAGCCCTCGATCTTCAGCGTGCCCTGCACCGCGGTCTGATCCGCGGGCCAGCTCTTCACGGCGTGCAGCGTGTTGCCCGAGAGCGCGAAGATGCGCGTGCCGTCGTTCTTCACGAAGTCGGCTTCGTCGACGCCGGCGACCTGGTTGTTGGTGGTCGTCACGTTCGTCGGACCCGCGGCGTTCTGCGGAGCGGCGGCGCCGGCGAGCGTCGCGTCACCCTCGAGTCCACGCCCGAAGCCCCAGCCGCCCCACCAACCCCAACCGGGAACGCCGTCGCGCTGCGCTTCGAGCTGCGTGCGCATCTGCATCACCGCGGTGTCCTCGAGGTACTGCTCGAGATCGGCGCACGCGTTGCCGCCGCTGAAGGACTGCAGCGAGACACGGTTCACCACCGCGGGAGGCGCAGGAATGTCGTGCTCCGCTTCACACGCGGTGAAAGCGCCCGCGAGGCCCGCGGCAGCTGCGAGGGTGCGCCATCGATTCATCCAGCTGTTCTTGATCATCGTCAGGTCTCCGTCCGGCCGAGAAATCGCGCGGGTCCCATGTGCGAGTCGCGGGCCAAGGAGATGCACTTGGATTTCGCGTAGTTGCGCGCGTTCTGGGCCCTCAGTTCTCTGAGAGATCACCCTCCATGCTCCGAATACTGTGCGGGCCCGATGAGCCTGGAGAAAGCGGTCGCGGCGAAGGACGAAACAACGAAGCTCGATGCACTGATCGCGGCGTGGCGGAAGAAGAAGCATCCCCGCATCGCCGATCTGATCGATCGCGTGAGCGAGCCGCTGGTGAACGCCGCGGGCGGAGCGGTGAAGGCGAAGTCGGTGCCCGAGCGCACCAAGCTGGTGCTCTCGATGTTGCGCAAGCCGAATGCGATCGGCGTCGGCCGCGTCCTGATCACCGAGTGGCCCGGCACCTGGGAGCCCGCGCTGCCGGTGGTGCGTGCGCTGGTGAAGCTCCCCGACGATCCACGCGTCGCGAAGGAGCTCGCGCGGCAGGTCGATCTCATGCAGTACGTCAGCCTCGCGTCCATCGCGCTCTATCGCCCGCTGTTCAAGCGGCTCGACGAGCTGGCCGACGTGCGCACGAAGGAGCTGCTCGAGCGGCAGCTCGAACGCAGCAAGAACGAGTACTACGCACGCAATGCCCGCAGGCTCGAGGAGCGCTCGGTCGCGGCCATCAAAAAGGTCAAAGTGCCGGCGCTCACGGCGAGCGAAGAGAAGTTGCTCGCTCAGCTCGAAGCTTCGTACGCCTCCGTGAAGGCCACGCAGCAAGAGCGCGGCAAGAGCGGCGAGGAGCTGCTCGCCGCGGTGTACGCGAACCCCGCGGACCTGGGGTTGCGCGCGGTGTACGGCGACTGGCTCACGCAGCACGGAGATCCGCGCGGTGAGTTGATCAATCTGCAGCTCGCTCCGCCGACGCCGAAATCTGAGGCGCGCATCCGCAGCCTGATCAAGCAGCACTGGCGCTCCTGGGTCGGCCCGCTCATCGACTGGTTCACCCGCATGAACACCGGCGGCTACGAGATGCCCGAGTTCAAGGCAGGCTTCATCTCGAGCTGCTACGTGTTCGAGAAGTACGGAGCGGAAGAGGCCACTGCGAAGAAGATCCTCGAGGCACCGGAGTGGCGCACCGTCGAGCGGCTCAATTGCTGGCCGACGAGGACTCTCCCGCTTCATGAGGCGCTCGCGCACCCGAACTTTGCGCAAGTGAAGGAACTCCGCTTCATGCTGGGCGCCCGCGAGCTTGCCCCGCTCATCGAGTCCGGAGCAGGGGCACGCCTCGAGCGCATCTCCGTGTCGCTCCGCGATGAACACGAGCCGCTGGCGTGGGAGAAGTTGAAGAGCGTGCGCGAGCTCAGCGTGCACGCCTCGACCATCGAGTACGTGCGCAAACTGCTGCCTCAGCTCGAGGTGCTCCGCATCGACGACCTGCCGACCGAGTCACAGTGGCGCCTCGTCGAGAGCTCCGGGGTGAAGACGGTGGAGTGCGAAGGCTGCCGTCTCACGAACGGCTTCACCACGCTGGAGCGCATCCGGGATGGCGCGAGCCGCGAGGAAGCAGCGGTGCTCGCTGCGTTCCCCAGGATGAAGGTTGCCACGCGGCAGGGTCCTCCGCTCGTGAGCTTCGACCTGAAGGCGCCGCTGCGCAGCGACGAGCACGTGGAGAAGGTGTGGCAGGCGCTCACGACTGGTTTCGGCGTCACCTTCGACGCGCTCGACATCGGAGGCGTGGCGCATGACCTGTCGAAGGATCCGGTGAAGCGAATCCAGGTCCGCTGCCGCAACCAGAAGAACTACTACGTGCAGCTCTCCCATCGACAGAGCACGGGACAGAAGGTGCTGCTGTGGCACCGCAACTCCGAGTTCACGCTCGAGCTGCGCGACGCGGAGTCATTCCTCGCAACGCTCCAGTCGTTGACTGCGCTGGTGCCGAAAGACACCAAGGTCGTGCTCGGACTCGACGGAAAGAGCGTCGAAGGCACCGCCGGTTCGATGACGAGCCTCGAGAA
>CBIHPJ010000886.1:0-3066 GCA_966211295.1 uncultured Myxococcales bacterium
CGGAAAGAAGTACGGCATCGTGACTCCGTACACCTCGTACCTGGTGGTCGAGGACACGCCGATGCCGGTGGCGCAGAACCGTCCTCCGCCTCCTCCGCGCCAGGACCCGTGGACCTTCAACCGTGGAGCTGAGGAGAAGTCGGCTCCGAAGGGCGCGGCGAGCGGCTTCTCGATGGGTGGTGGCCTGGGCCGGAGCAATACCCAGCCGAGCGCTCCTTCTCCTGCACCGACGACCACGGCTGAGGCTCCTGCTGACGACCTCGACAGGGCTTTCGGCAGCAGCGGGCCCGCGAAGGAAGAGGCGATGAAGAAGGCCGACGGCAAGGACGCGATCGCGATGTCGAAGGCCGTGAGGAAGATGAAGGAGGAGACCGAGGGCGAGCGCGTGACGGATCCAGTGCGCAGCGCCTCGGGTCGCACCTTCGTGTACCGGAACGGCGGATGGATCGACACCGAGGCTCAGAGCGGCACGCCGAAGAGCATCAAGGTGAAGTACCTCTCTGATGCGTACTTCGCGCTGCTGAAGGCTCGTCCGGATCTGAAGGCCGCGCTCGCGCTGTCGGATCGCCTGGTGATCGTGGTCGGCAAGGACAAGAGCGTGATCATCGAGCCGACCGCGGGCGAGACGAAGGCCGATGCGGTCAGCGCGTTCCTGAAGTAGTGCTCTGCCCCGAGTGGGCAAGCGCATCGATAGAGCGTTGAACGTGGCGGCGAGGAGCTTTCGGCTCCTCGCCTCTTCGTCTTTGAAGGGGAAGAAGCTGGTGGAGACGGCGGCGACCGTGCTCGACCAATCGCTGACTCCGAGTGACTCGGCGCCGGGCGATTTCTACGGCGGGAGCTACTTCAACGCGGGTGCGAAGGCCGGAGCGAGCGGGTACGGGCGGTATGAGCGCTCCTCGTCGCACGCTGATGTGCTCGGGACTTTGCTCGCTGCGCATTTCCCGCTGAGGAAGACGCTCGATGTCGGGTGCGCGCGCGGGTTCGTCGTGGAGGCGCTGGTGGAGCTCGGCGTCGATGCGATGGGGTGCGACTTTAGCGAGTACGCGATCAACACGGCGGCGCGTGGCGCGCGTGGGCGGCTGCGTTGGGCGGATTTGAGTCAGCGGATTCCATGGGACGATGGCGCGTTCGACCTGGTCACTTGCTTCGAGACGCTCGAGCACCTGCCGCAGGAGCTGTCGGAGAAGGCGGTCGCTGAGTTGGCGCGCGTGTCACGTGGTTACGTGGTGGCGAGCATTCCTTCGTTCGGGCCGCGGCCTCCGCTGCCTGCGGGGTGGTTCGACGGGAAGATGCGCGATGGTGCTGCGCAGGAGAAGTACGCGGCGCTCGGTGCTGAGTACGACGGTCCAATTCCGGTCGAGGATCTCGCCGTGGACTCCAACGGAAGTCCGCTCGAGGGGCACATCACGATCGCTTCGTTCAGGCGATGGCGTGGCGTGTTCGAACGCGCGGGGCTCGTGCGGTGCGAGGCGGTGGAGGAGGGGATCTACGAGGCGTGCAAGGAGTTCAATCTCGCCGGGTTCTTCGATTTCTACGTGTTCGCGAAGAAGGGCGTGGAGCTGCGGCCCGTCGCGGATGAAGTGATCGCGCAGAGGGCCCGCGAGATCTTGCGACCGAGGCGATCACTCCGAGAACACGGATGACCTGTTTCCCTCTCCCTTCGGGAGAGGGTCAGGGTGAGGGGGCGTGTCGCGCCCTCATTGACCGATCAATTCCGAATTGAGTTCGCCCTCACCCCAACCCTCTCCCGAAGGGAGAGGGAGATAGGTCAGCGCATCACCAACACGTCGCACGCAGCGTGCGTCATCGTCCACTCAGCCACGCTGCCGAGGATCAACTTCCGCACGCCCTTGCGCGCGTGAGTGCCCAGGATGATCAGCTCGCTCTTCCGCGCCTTCGCCTCTTCCATGATCAACATGCGCGCATCACCACCGAGCACGCGCGGCTCTGCCTTCAGTCCCGTCTTCGCGAGCAGCGTCCTGATGTCCTTGGTCGCGCTCTTCATCGCCTCGTCGCGGAACTCTTCGGCGCGCTCGCCGGACACCACTACGTAGTCCTCGAACGGCACCGACGACGCGTGCAGCACTTCGACCTCGTTCGTGTCTTCCACGTACGGCTTCGCGCCCTTGATCAGCTTCACCGAGGACAACGTGAGGTCCACCGCGATCAGCGCGCTCTGGTAGCTCCGCGTCGCGGGCAAACGCACCAGCAACACCGGCACGTCACCGAGCTTCACCACCTTGCGCGCCGTCGATCCGATCCTCAGCTGCTCGAGGAACGAGGTGCGCCCATGCCGCCCCATGCAGATCACATCGGCCTCGACCGTGTGCGCGCGCTTCACGATCTGCTGCGCGCTCTCTCCCTCCACCACGTCGGCCATGAACTGCTTCGGAGACAACCCGCGATCCCTCGCCAGCTGGTGCACCCGAGCGAGTGACTTCTCGAGGCTGCGCTCGGCTTCCTCGATCGCTTCCTTGCGCAGCGTCCCCGGAATGTCGTCGGGCACCACGTGGAGCAACGTCACCTTCGACTTCGGACCCAGGGGCAACCTCAGCGCACGATTGAGCGCCTGCTGAGATCCCTCGGAGAAATCGGTCGGCACCACCACGCTGGAGAGCGGATTCCGTGAAGGCATGACCGCCTCGTAGCACGTGGGACGGTGTGCTTCGATTGAGTGGTGCGGCTCGCGCTCCTCACCATCCTTTGTTTCGCCGGGTGCACGTCACCGGATCGGAACGTGGGCGCGCGGCATGACGAAATCGTGGGAGGTGCCGCCGACCCCTCCACCGACACCGTCTTCCTGCTCGACCTGCGCTTCGACTCGGGGGCGGCGATCTGCAGCGCAGTGCTCATCAGTTCGAAGACGCTGCTCACCGCCGCGCACTGCGTGGATCGCGTCTACCACTCGTCCACCGCCATCACGGTGCGCGCGACCAACAAGCCCGACACCTCGATGCTGATGATGTCCGACATGATCGACGTCACCGCGATCGGGCTGCACCCGATGTGGAACCCGAGCGTGCAGCAGAGCGAATACGACCTCGCCGTGATCGCGCTCGCGCGGGC
>CBIHPJ010000887.1:0-3064 GCA_966211295.1 uncultured Myxococcales bacterium
GCCCGACTTGCTGCGCGAGATCGGAGTTCAACTTCCTCGTCAGGACCTCGCCCGTGTACTCGTTGAGCGAGCGCTGATCGGGCGCTTCACCGGGCCCGTTGCGAACTGTCGAGCCGCGCGGCGTCTCTTCCACGCCGCCGGTGCCGAGCGACTTCGCGAAGTTGTCACTGGGCAACAGGCTCGGCCGCTCCGCGATCGGGAAGTCGCCGTTCGTTCCCACGCCAGACTCGGAGATCGCCACCCCCGACGTGCCTCCCTCTCCCTGCGGGGGAGAGGCTTGGGGAGAGGGCTGAGTCCTCTTCGTCTTCGTGACCTGCTGCTGCTGCGGAGTCACCGGCGCGACAGGCTCAGGCGTGACCTGCACGGGAGCGGGTTCAGGTTGAGCGTCGACCCACGAGAGCTCCATCTGCACGGGCTTGTTGCGATGGAGCTCCGCAGGCTCGAGCTTCGACAGCGCCCAGAACGCGAAAACGTGCAGCACCGCCGAGACGCCCACCAGCGTCACCAATCGTTGGCGGTCGCGTCGCTGCTCCACGTCTCTGTCCATAACACGCTGGCGGAACCGCAGTAGAAGGCCCCCGATGCCACTCCCATTCCAGTCGCCCCTCGAACCGATGCTGGCGCAAGCGCAGGACGAAATTCCTGCCGGAGAAGGGTGGCTCTACGAGCCGAAGTGGGACGGATTTCGCGCGATCGTCTTTCGCGAAGGCGACAAGGTGCATTTGTGTAGCCGCAACGGGCAACCGCTCGAGCGCTACTTCCCTGAGGTGATCGCCGGTCTGAAGAAGGCGCTTCCGAACGAGATCATCGTGGATGGGGAGATCATCCTCCCCGGTCCCAAGGGGCTCGACTTCGAAGCGCTCTCGCAGCGCATTCATCCCGCGGCCTCGCGCGTGAACAAGCTCTCGGTGGAGACGCCCGCGGGCTTCGTGGCGTTCGACCTGCTCGCGCTCGGCAGCGAAGACCTGCGACCGCTGAGCACCAAGGTGCGTCGCGAAAAACTGATCGCGAACTTTCAGGCTCACGACGGCTTCTTCGTCACGCCGCAGACCATGGACCCCAAGGTCGCCAGGGACTGGTTCCATCAATTCGAGGGCGCGGGTTGCGACGGCGTGATCGCGCGCCGCCTCGACCTCGACTACCGCCCGGGCGAGCGCGTGATGGTGAAGATCAAGCACGGCCGCACCGCTGACGTGGTGGTGGTCGGTTACCGCGACGGCAAGACCGCCGGCTCCGTCGGTTCGCTGTTGCTCGGCGTGTACGGTGACGACGGCCAGCTGATGCACATCGGCCACACCTCGTCATTCAGCGCGAAGGAGAAGAAAGAGCTGAAGGTGAAGCTCAAGCCCTACGAAGAGGGCGCCCCGCAGTTCCCCGGCATCGCAGAGGCCGCGCCCAATCGCTGGAGCAAAGGCCAGGAGAAGGCTCCTCCGACGCCGGTGAGGCCCGAGCTCGTGATCGAAGTTCGCTACGACTACCTGCAGGGCCATCGCTTCCGCCACGCGTCGACGTTCCAGCGTTGGCGCACCGACAAGGCGCCGAAGGACTGCAAGTTCTCGCAGCTGCTCCCGCCGAATCCTTTCAGCCTCGCGAAGATCGTCGCGTTGAGTCCTGCCCGTGTCGCTCCGACCTGAAGAGCTCACGCTGATCGCCGCCGAGCTCGATCGCGAGCTCGCGGGAGGAGTGGTGCAGAAGGTCTACGCGCCCACCTCGACGCGCATCTATCTCGAGGTGCGAGTGCCGGGGCGTAGCGAGCTGATCCTCGTGTGCAGCGATGCGGGAGTCGCGCGACTCTCCGCGGTGCTCGAGCGGCCCGCGAATCCTCCGACGCCTCCGGGATGGCAGTCGGTGCTCCGAAGAGATCTCACCGGAGCGAAGCTCGCGGATGCCGAAGCGTTGCCCGCGCGCAAGACGTTGCTGCTGCACTTCACGAAGGCGGAGAAGCGCTTCACGCTCGTACTCGAGGTCACCACGCAGCCGCTGATCGTGCTCTGCAACGCGGAGGCGAAGGTGCTCGCGGTCTCCTCGCCCTCACGCCCAGGACTGCGCATCGGTCAGCCGTGGGCGCCGCTCGAAGAAGCGCCGCTGAAAGTCTCGACCTCGCGCTTGATGGGCGATCGAATTTTCCTCCGTCTCGCGCACGCAGCCGAAGCGCTCCTCGCCACCGCGGAGCAGAAGACCTGGGTCGACGCTCGACGCGCGCCGTTGCTCGCGAAGCTGAAGAAACTCGAGCGCACGAAAGAGAAAGTCCGCGCCGAGGCCGAGCGCACCGGCAAGGCGCTCGAGTTCCGCAGGGCAGGGGAGTTGCTCACCCAGAACCTCCACCGCATCAAGCGCGGCATGAAGTCCGTCACGCTCACCGAGTACCGCGAAGACGGCACCACCGCGGAGATCGAAGTGACGCTCGATCCCAAGCGCTCGCCTCAGCAGGAGGTCGAGTGGCGCTTCCACCAGTACAAGCGAATGCTGCGCGGGGCCGAGATGGCGAAGGAGCGGCTCCGCACCCTCGACGCGGAAGGTGAAGCGCTCAAGGCGCAGCTCGCCGCCCTCGACACCACGCCGCCCGCGCCGCCGCCGCTCGGTACTCCGAAGCCGAAGGTCGCTCAGCAGGAAGCGCTCCCGCCGTACCGCGAGTACACCGGTCATCGCGGACATCGCATCTGGGTCGGCCGCGGCTCAGCGCACAACGACGCGCTCACGTTTCACGTCGCGCGGCCGTTCCACGTCTGGCTGCACGCGCGCGGAGTGCCCGGTGCTCACGTGGTGATCCCCGTGGAGAAGAACGCCGAGGTCTCGAGCGAACTGTTGCTCGATGCGGCCACGCTCGCTGCGCATCACTCCGACGCCAAGGGAGAGCCGCGCGTCGAGGTGAGCTACGTGCCGGTGAAGTTCGTCAGAAAGCCGAAGGATTCCGCGCCGGGCGCTGTCACTTTCACGAGGGAGAAAACACTCCTCCTTCGGCTCGAACCCGCCCGTCTGCAGCGGCTCATAGCCAGTGAGGGCAGCTAGCCTTCCTGCGTCAAGTACTTCGATTGATCCCTCAAATGAAGTCGTGCTACGCGGG
>CBIHPJ010000888.1:0-3036 GCA_966211295.1 uncultured Myxococcales bacterium
TCGGCGCCTTGCAAGGATTGGTGGGCGCGGGGCAGTTACGCGGGGCGTGGGTGCAGCCGCTGCTCTCAGCGCACGCGTCGACGGTGCAGAGGTCGCCGTCGTCGCAGCTCTTGATCGCGCCAAGACAGACACCGGCTTCGCACCCACCTGTCACGCACGTGGTCTCGCAGGTCGCGCCGTTCTCGCGAGGACTCTCGAGGCACTGAGCCGTCTCGAAGTCGAAGCGAACGCTCGCGCACACGTTCTCAGTGATGCAGGCGGGAACGTCGAGACCTTCTCCTTCCACCGCGAGCTCGAGGTTTCCGATCTTCAACACGCCCGAGGCAAGGCCCGCCGTGTTCGGAGCGAAGCTCAGGGCGATGGTCGTCGCTGCACCTCTGACGAGAGAGAGGCTCGTCACGTCGACTGCGAACGGAGCGCCGATCGACACCTCGACGTTCACCGTCGCGCCCTGCGTGTTGAGCACCTCGATCGAAGTCGTGCGCGTCGTGCCGATGAAGGTCGCTTCGAAGCTCACTCGCTCAGGCGTGAAACGGAGCTGACCCGGCGAGAGGTTCTGCACGCCGCTCGTCTCGCAGCGGCATCCGCCCACGAGGAGCAACGTGACGATGACCAGTCGACGCCCGAACACGTTCACGTCCTGTCACGGAACGCGCATTCGCGGCAATCGCGTCGCGGTGTGCGAAGTCAGCGACAGACCTCGTCCTCTTTGATCTCGAGCTTCAGGATCCTCAGTCGCCCTGGATCGCCGCTGTAGTGAATGCGCACCATCAGCCCCGGAGCGATCGGCCCGCCGTGAGAGCTGGTCTGATGAAAGCCAGCCACGACGTTGTAGTCCGAGTACGCGAAGGGAACGCCTGCCACCACGAAGCGCTCGGTGTCGTGTCCGCCGTAGGGCATCGGGTGGAAGTCCTGCACCGGTCCGTGCACCACCCTCGCTCTGCCGTTCGTGAGAATCGACCGCATCTTGAAGTACTCGCCGAAGACTCCGAACGAGGCCATCGCGGTCCAGAACACGGAGAAGCCGAACATGAAACCTGCGCTGGCGTTTCGCCACCCAGGGCGCGTTCGGGCTGGCCCGTGCCAGGCCCACGCAAGCTGGTGCCGAAATCGCCAGAGCGTTCCGGTGATCACGACGAACAGCAGGCCGAACGCAGGGAACTGCCAGTCGGGCGCCGACTCACTGACGTCGTAGACGACTCTGTAGCTCGTGGCGTCCAAGGGTCAGATCAGAACAGAACCATTCCGCGGTCGCCTCGTGCTGATCTGAGGTTCCCAGGCGCGGAAGCTAACCTGCTCGTGCGAGAATCGCGCTGCCTGCTCACCGTCACTCCCGATCAGCTCACGCGATACGCGAACGACGTCGCGGTGCTCTGGGACGAGGCGCAGGACAACCCCGCGCTGCTCCGTTTTCTGTCACCGTTTGGCCGCCCTGATCTCGGCCGGCTGATGCGCCGCTTTCGCTCCACGCCGAAGCTGCACGAGCTCATCGGTGAGGGGTATCCGATGTTCGCCACGTGGCTCGCCACCATGGTGCTGCGCGACGGACTTCATGCGGCGGCGAAGAGCGAGATGCTCACGACTCCGCAGTGGGACACCTCGATGCTCACGCCGACGCTCGAGCTGGGGCAGCCACTGGAGCTTCCGAGGTCGCGCTTCCACACGCTGGTGATCGCGGGCTCACTGAAAGCTCCGTCGGTCGTGGTGCGTGACGCGAGACTGGTGGTCGCTGGAGACCTGGAGACGCAGCTCCTCGTCGCTGACGGCTGCGTGCTCGTCGGTGGCTCCGTGAAGGCCGACATCGTCGCGCTCCCTGCCAGCAGCCTCGCGCAGAAAGAGAAGGATCCATACGATCCCGCGCGGCCACTGGGTTGCCAGGTGGGCCGCGAGGTGCGCTGCAGCGTCCTCGACAGTCCGCGCTTCGGCCTCGGTTGTCCGGTGAAGGCAGACATCGTGGTGCGAGGAGTCGGCGTCCCCGCCACTCCGCAAGCCGACGAACGTCTGCGTGAACGCCTCGTCCCTCGCGCGCTGAAAGAAGGCCGGCTCGATCTCGCGGCGATCGCCGCGCTGATCGCGAAGAACCAGCGCGTCCTTCGCTGAACCTTGGGTCAGAAGAACATCGGTATCGCGATCAAGAACGGCGCCGCGAGGCACGTGGTCAGGAGCAGGCCGCTGGCACTGACTCCCACCACTCCGCGCTGAACTCCGGGGCCGCGGGTGTCGAAGCGACCGGTTCTTCTCGAGGTGCGGGCTTCGTTGCTTCGTCGGCCCAGGGATCAGCCGGGTCCTGGGGCGTGGCCTGGGCGGTGACGAGCAGCATCGCGGTGAGGACCGCCAGCCACCAGTCCAACCGCGGCCGCGATGATGCTGAACACGGGAGCGACCACGACGCCGTTCACCAGCTCGTCCGCGAGGCTGCCCTTCTGTCCGCGAATCACCGCCATCACGATCACCGGCAACAGCAGGCCGACGCTCAAGCGCCCCGCCGCAATGGTGCACCCGAGGCCGCCGCCATTCTCGCGCGCGAACCACGAGCACGCCCCGAGGCCGATCGCCGCTGACGAGGAGATCGCGGTGAGCGCGATGCCCAATCCGCTGATCGGCTCTGGTTCGTTGACCGGTGGCGCGTTGGCCGCGTCTGCAGGTGTGGCCTGGGTAACGACGAGCAACATTGCGACGAACATCGGCGTCATGAGCCGAGTCTGCCGCGAGTCACTTCAGGTTCCACCCATCGAGGACCCAACGGCCACGATGCTCGGAGATCACTCCGACCGCGGCGGTGTCGTTGTAGAGCGCGGCTGCGGCCGTCGCGGGGAAGCCGAGCAGTCGCACCGTCAATACGCGACTCAGGTGCCCATGGGTAAAGGCCACCACCGGCCGGCCGGGAGCGCGTTCGTGCACCAGGTCGCGAAACGCATCGCATCTCGCCGCGAATTGCGCCGGCGTCTCTCCGCCCGGGCAACCGTCGACGAACAGGTTCCAGTTGGGATTGCGCGCGGCGATCTCTTCCGGCGTCAGCCCCTCGTACTCGCCGTA
>CBIHPJ010000889.1:0-3035 GCA_966211295.1 uncultured Myxococcales bacterium
CACTGCGCTCGTCACTTCCGCGGCTCCTGCGAGACCTCGAACACCAGCGTCACGTGTGGCTCACCGAGCGCCTGGGCGAGCTTTTTTCCGAGCGAGATCTTCTCGGGCTCGAGGGCTGCTCTCCACGCATCAGCGTCACATCGGATCACCAGCGTCTTGCCTTCCCAGCGCAGGGGACGCGTGTGCTTCGCAACCACGTCTCCCACCACGCGCGCCCAGATCGGAGCGATCGCCGCGGCGGAACCGGTCTGCTTCAGCACCGCACCCATCATGTCTGCCAACGACTTCATCAGCGCCTCATCATCAGCGAACACGACACCGCTGTCAGGGTTAACGCAGCGCAATACTGGGAAAACCGAGCGCGAAGAATGTGGCATCAGGATCGCTAGAGCGGTTGACCCTGCCCCAACGGGCGGCGAGAGTGCGCCGCCTTTCGTAGTCGGCCTTTTCCCCACCAAGGAGCATCGAATGACTGCAGTGAATCGCATTTCGCTACGGGCGGCCCTCGCCCTCGTGGCGGTCGGCGGCCTGATGGCCTGTCCCCCTCCTCCCGTGATGTGTGACGGCGGCAGCTGCGGCGGCGGCACCGGCGGTGGCGGATCTTCTGGCGACTGTGTCGAGGACAGCGACTGTCCGGATCCCCAGTACTTCTTCTGCAACACGGTCACCTCGCAGTGCGAGCCCTCGTGCCGCTCGGCGCAGCAGTGCAACCCGGCGAGCGTGAATGGCGGTACCCGCCCGACGCAGTACGCCCTCGACTTCTGCAACGGCTCGCTCGGCTGCCAGTGCGACGAAGGCAAGTGCGTGGGCTCGCTGTGCTCCGCTGACTCGGACTGCGGCACGCAGGTCTGCCGCAGCGGCGCGTGCGTCGCGGCTCCCGCGGCCAGCACCGTGGCGAAGTGCCAGGTCACTCCCGACTACGTGGTGATGCGCGAGGGCAGCAAGGCGCGCTTCTGGGTGTCCGCGTGGGACGCGCAGAACAACCCGGTCGTGATCAAGGACGGCGCGACGTTCACCGCGCTGGGCACCGCGGTCACCCTCACGGGCTCCGGCACCGGCGCGTTCGCTGACTTCACCGCGGGCAACGCGGCGGTCACCACCCCGACGGACTCGGTGCAGGCGGCGTTCGGCTCCGTGACGTGCAAGGCGAAGGTCGTGGTGCTCGCGAACCCGATCGCCGGCTCGGCGGCGGTGTCCGTGATCGACGAGCTCTCGGGCCGTCCGATCGTCGGCGCGCAGGTGATGCTCTCCACGCCCGCGGGCGCGGTCATTCCCCAGGGCGTCGACCAGACCACCACCACCAACGCGAACGGCTACGCCACGCTGGTCGGCGCGGTTGCTCCGTACAGCGTCACCGTGTTCCACCCTGAGTTCACCTACACCACCGTGGCGAACTACAACGGCACCTCGAACTTCCTCTCGTTCGCGCTCCGCCGGAACTCGCTCGACAAGTACGGCGGCTACAAGGGCGGCTTCACCAACGTCCCCATGACCTCGAACGTGCACGCCGCGCTCGCCGGCATGTCGCTCGCTGGTTCGATCACCAACCTGAACATCACCGCGCTGCTCGGCCCCTCGGTGCCGACGGACATCGTGATCGGCTCGGCCATCAACCAGATGGACGTTCCGATTCCCGCGGGCGCGTACCTCGGCTTCGGTGATCAGCAGATCAAGAGCACCATCGCGGGCCAGGGCCTCAACGGCACCTGCGTCGACTCGAGTGGCAACCCCGACGAGGCGAAGATCTCGAGCGGCACCTGCGGCACCCGCACGGCGTGGGCGCTCGCTGGTGACGTGCCGCTGGGCGATCTGCCCATCGACGCGGTCGCTGGTGGCCTCGACAACATCAACATCGGCACGCTGCTCGGCCGCATCGTTCCGATCTTCAAGAAGTTCAACTCGTCGATCGTTCGCGACGTGCAGTTCACGCTGCGCGACACCCCGGGCGCCGACGCGGGCAACCCGGACTTCAGCGATCAGTCGCAGTACACCACCCAGAACCACGACTTCACGCAGATCCCCCTGGCGTTCAACTTCGTGGTGAAGGTGCCTGAGCTGCCGAAGTTCAAGAACACCTTCGTCGATGGCGTGGCGATCATCGGTGGCGCGAGCGCGGTTGGCCGCGGCGTCGTTCCGCTCGGCATCGGCGTCGGTGTGAACACCATGCCGGTCGACGGTCAGGTCGATCGTCTCGAGCCGCTGCAGGCTGGTCAGATCGGCGTCCGTATGGCTCCGACGCACCATGGCCTCGAGGGCTCGCACTACGGCCTCCTGATCGCGGCGATCTCGGCGAAGGCGCTGTCTGACGCTTCAGCTGGTGTCGGCGCCTCGGCGCTCTTCCCGCGCCTGCCGGGCAACAAGCTGGTGTTCGACCCGGCCGGCGCGACGCCGGTGGACGTGTCGACCCAGTCGTTCCCGGTGTTCCCCGAGACGGCGAAGTTCAACTACGCCGGCATGGCCGACGGTGCGATCCCCGCGCGCAGCTTCCGCATGGGCACCGCTCCGACGGGCGTGAACGTGCTCCGCGTGTCGTTCTCTGACTCGCTCGAGACGCGCTGGGACATTCTCGTGGATCCGGCCTCGCCCAGCTTCACCGTTCCCCCGGTGCCGGGCACGCTGCGTGACCGCCTCTTCACCAACGGCAACAGCGCGACGGGCGCTCGCTCGGGCCTCACGGTTCAGGCGATCCGCATGGTCAAGGATCCGCTCAACCTGCCCAGCACGCCGGTCTCGTTCAACGACTACGTCGAGCTGAACGACACCAACATGGACCGCACCACGGACTTCCTCACTGCGTTCTCGTTCCTCACCTACGGTGCGCCGACCATCAGCTTCAAGACGCCGTCGGCGAGCCCGGCGACGATCACCAAGGGCTCGACGCTGGCCGTCGAGGTGGGTGGCTTCAGCATTGGGACGACGCAGGGCACCAACGATGGCGTGGTCCGCTTCACCTTCACGGGTGGCACGGGCTGCGTGGACGTCGTCGTGAACGCCGAGACGATGGCGGGCAGCGGCGAGGTTCAGCACATGCTGCC
>CBIHPJ010000890.1:0-3027 GCA_966211295.1 uncultured Myxococcales bacterium
GCGATGCGGTCAGCATGGCGAACAGTGCGAGTCCGAGGTGGATCAGACGGGACATGAAGCGGGTTGTACTACGGAATTTCTGATAACCAGCGGCCTCCATGAGTGAGTTCATTTCGAAGGTGAGTCGTACGCATTACTGCGGGCAACTCCGGGCGAAGGACATCGGTTCTGAGACGGTGCTGTTCGGCTGGGTTTCGAATCGCCGTGACTTCGGCGGCCTCATCTTCATCGACCTGCGCGATCGCGACGGTCTCACTCAGGTGGTCTTCGACCCCGGCATCTCGAAGGACGCGCACGCCCTCGCAGAGTCCTTCCGCGCGGAGTGGGTGGTGGGCATTCGCGGCACCGTGCGCTCCCGCGGCATGCAGAAGAACAAGAAGGGCGAGATGGTCTCGGCGACCAACCCGAACCTCGCGACCGGCGAGATCGAGGTCTACGTCTCGTACGCCGAGGTCTTCAACAAGGCCGAGACGCCTCCCTTCGAGGTGAACGAGAACAGCTCGGTCACCGCGAGCGAAGAGCGCCGCCTGGAGCACCGCTACCTCGACCTCCGCCGTGCCTCGCTGCAGAAGAAGCTGATCACCCGCTCGAGGATGAACGCGGCGACGCGCGCGTACTTTCACGAGAACGGGTTCCTCGAGCTCGAGACGCCCTTCATGGGTCGCTACACGCCGGGCGGCGCGCGCAACTTCCTCGTGCCCTCGCGTCTGAACCCGGGAAAGTTCTACGCGCTCGCGGAATCTCCGCAGCTCTACAAGCAGCTCTTCATGGTGGCGGGCTTCGATCGCTACTTCCAGATCGTGAAGTGCTTCCGCGACGAAGACCTGCGCATCGATCGCCAGCCCGAGTTCACGCAGATCGACGTCGAGATGTCCTTCGTGAAGCAGGACGACATCTTCGAGAAGATCGAAGGGCTGCTGAAGCGCATCTGGAAAGAGGTGCACAACCTCGACATCCCCACCCCGTTCCCGCGGCTCGACTTCGACGAGTCGATGGCGAAGTACGGCAACGACAAGCCTGACCTGCGCTTCGGCATGCCGCACATCGTGCTGAACGACGTGTTCAAGAAGTTCGGCGCCGAGGGTGGAGTGGGCCCGATCTGGGAAGCGCTCCAGCAGAAGAACGGCCTGGTGAAGGCGATGGTGGTGTCGCCGGTCGCCGCCGGGCAGCACGACCCGATCGTGGTGAAGGCGAAGGAAGAGGCGTTCCGTCGCGCGAATCCGAACCCCACCGCAAAGGTGCCACCTCCCCCCACGGAGTTCTCCCGCAAGGACCTCGAGGATCTCGAGCAGTTCGTGAAGGGCATGGGCGCTGGTGGCCTGGGGCGCGCGAAGCTGGCGGAGAACGGCGAGTGGACGCAGGCGCCGCTCTTCAAGAACGCGAAGCCTGAGCTGAAGCAGGCGATCCTCGACGCGACGGGCGCGAAGCAGGGCGACCTGATCTTCTTCCAGTTCGGAACCGAGTCGAAGATCCACACCATCATGGCGAACCTCCGCGTCGAGGTGGCCAAGCGGCTCTGGCTGATTCCGGAGTTCGGTGCGGGCGGGCGTTGGAACTTCCTGTGGGTCGTGAACCCGCCGCTGTTCGAGTACGACGAAGAGTCGAAGACCTGGGCTGCCGCGCACCACGCGTTCACGCGGCCGATGGACGAGTGCCTCAAGTACCTCGAGGCGGACACGTTCGATCCGAGCAAGGTGTACTGCTACCGGTACGACGTGGTGCTGAACGGCTTCGAGATCGGCGGCGGCTCGATCCGTCTGCACGATCCGAACGTGCAGAAGAAGGTCTTCAAGGCGATGGGCATCAGCGACGAGGACGCGCGCAGCAAGTTCGGCTTCCTGCTCGACGCGCTTCAGTACGGAGCGCCGCCGCACGGCGGCATCGCGCTCGGCATGGACCGCCTCGCCTTCCTGATCACCGAGAGCGAGTCGTTGCGCGACGTGATCCCGTACCCGAAGACGTCGAAGGGCACGGATTTGATGACGTTGGCGCCCGGCGATGTGGATGAGAAACAGCTTCGCGACCTGTACGTAAAGTCGACGCCGCCGGCGAAGACTTGAGGTTTTCTCCCTCTCCTTGCGAAGCGGGGAGAGGGTCGGGGTGAGGGGCGAACGTGCACTACGAGCGCAGCACTCTGATGCCGGTGTCAGCTGATGAACTCTGTGCCTGGCACGGACGCGAAGGGGCGTTCGAGCGCCTCAATCCGCCGTTCGCGCCAGTCGAAGTCGAAGAAAGATCCAAAGGGCTCGAAGTCGGCTCCCGCACCGTCGTCCGCGGAGTCGGCCCACTCGGCTCGCGTTGGGTCGCGCAACACACCGCCTACGAGTCCGGGCGCATGTTCCGCGACGAGCAGGTGAGCGGGCCGTTCAAGAAGTGGATTCACACGCACCGCTTCGAGCCGAAGAGCGACACCACGAGCGAGCTGATCGATCAGATCGACTACGAGCTCCCGCTCGGCGGAATCGGTTCCTTCTTCGGAGGCAGCTTCACCACCCACTCGCTCGAGCGGATGTTCGCGTTCCGCCACGCGCTCACTCGCAACGATCTCTCGCGTCACGCGCAGTACGCGAAGAAGCCGCGCCTCACGGTCGCCGTCACCGGAGCGAGCGGTCTCGTCGGCTCCGCACTGATTCCCTTCCTCACCACCGGCGGTCACACGGTTCGCCCGGTGAAGCGCAAGGGCACCGAGTTCGACGCGAAGGCGCTCGAAGGCGCGGACGTGGTGGTGAATCTCGCCGGAGCAGGGGTCGCCGATGAGCGCTGGACGGACGAGCGCAAGAAGCTGCTGGTCGACAGCCGCGTCGACTACACGCGAAGACTACAAGCGGCGCTGAAGCAGAGCGGCACGAAGCCGAGCGTGTGGCTGCAGGGTTCCGCAATCGGCATCTACGGAGATCGCGGCGACGAGCAGCTCACCGAAGACTCGAAGCTCGGCGAGCCCGACCCGCGCGGAGCCGGTTTCCTCGCGGCGCTCTGCCAGGACTGGGAAGCGGCGGGCGAAGAAGCGAAGTCGCTGGGCGCGCGAGT
>CBIHPJ010000891.1:0-3025 GCA_966211295.1 uncultured Myxococcales bacterium
GCCGCTGAACCAGCAGGAAGCCCAGCGCGGCGAGCGCGAGGACGAGAGGGGAGAAGTCAGCCGTCGCGCAGCCGCAGCCGGTGGGCTTCATCGGCGTCATCCCGCCGTCCGGGGTTCCCGCGTCAGTCGTCGAGCCGGCGTCGTTCGTGCCTGCGTCGATTCCCCCTGCGTCCGGCAGGCCCGCGTCTGGAATGCCCGCGTCCGGAGCCTCCACCATCGTCACCGACACGGCCGTGGAGGCGTGTCGAACCGCGAGCGAGACTCCGCCGTTGGCCATCGGGGTCACCACATAGCCGTCTGCCGAGAGATCGGTCCGCGCGGCGAGCACGGTCGCGCCAGCGCGCACCTCGACGACTGCGCGCGGCAGGCGCAGCACCTCGGTGGCGGCGGCATCGAAGGTGGTCCAGTCCACGCCATTGAGCCCGTAGGTGATGGAGTTCACCACCGAGGTCGACGAAAGCAGGTGCGCCTCGTCAGGCGGGGCCCACGCGGGGTTCGCCCCCATCGCCGCCGACCAGTGGCGAATGAAGTCGCCGTAGCTGTCGGAGAACCAGTGCCCCTCGCGCCCGTCGACGGCGGTGGCCATCACGCCGCCGCCCTCGTCCATGTACGTGGCCCAGTTGAGGCTGCGGCGCGCCTTCTCGAGCAACCCCGTGGTCCCGGTCTTCGCGTGCAGCAGCGCCACCACCGACGCGAAGCGCGAGGTGTGGCTGCCCATCTTGTGCATGTCGATGTACTGCTCGCTGATGGTGAGGGCGCCCCACTGCACGCCGAGCTCGTTCTCGGGCGGCGGGTACGTGGTGTCGACGCCGAAGGTGGTCTCGACGTACGAGACCAGGCTCTCGGCGTGCGCGCGCCACTGCGGGTCGAGCTCGGGGTGGAGCAGCAGGTAGCGCGCGGTCTCCATCGGCACGTACTGGTTGAGGTTGTCGCCCACCGCGCCGGCGGTGATGTCCTCGAAGTAGCTCTCCCACACGTTGTTCTGCAGCGGGTACTGAACGAGCCACGCCCAGGCCGAAGCGCGCGCATTGTCCATCGCGGTGGTGGAGAGGCCCTCGGCCTTCAGCTCGTCGAAGAGGCGAATGGGCGCGATGGCGTTCCCACAGTAGTCCTCCTTCACCTGCTGGTTGGTGGCGGCGACGGCGCGGAAGGGCCACGGCGACTGCAGCGAGTTGCCAGTGCGCACGTTGGCGGCCAGCGCGGTGGCACAGCGCACGGCGGCGTCGCGGTAGCGGATGTCGCCGGTGAGCTTCCACGCCTGCACGAAGGCCACGCCCACCTCGCCCACCTTGTCGGGCTCGAGCACGCCCACCCCGTCGTGGCTCGCGCCGCCGTAGGTGACGGCACCGATCGCCGAGGTGGAGAAGGGCACCGAGCTCCACGCGTCGGTGGCGTTGGTGAGTCCGTGCGTGAGCACGTAGTCGAGCACCTTCGTCACCAACGTCTTCGCCCGCGCGTCGCCGCTGTACGCGTACACGCCGACCGCCGAGTCGGTGAACATGGAGAACACGCCGGCGGGGTGGTGCACGGAGGCGCCGAAGTTGCCCGCGCCGCTGGTGACGTCGAAGGTCGCGTAGCTGAAGTACGCCTCCAGCCCGTTGGCCTGCTTGGGGAAAGTGACGAGGTATTCCCAGGCCGACATCATCGTCTGCGCGTAGGCGCGCTCCGGCGGCCCGGCCCACGCCTCGATGCCTCCGTCGGCGTCGAACGCGACGGGGCGCCCGTTGATCTCCTGGGCGAAAACGGGAAGCGCCAACAACAGACAACCGACGGAGACCGCGGACCAGGAGCGCATGGCTACGGAAGTAGCACAGCCGTCAGTAGTACACGGTCGGACGCACGAACCTCAGGCAGAAACGGTCGCTCGTACCCCGCTTCTCTCCCGCGGCGCTGGGAGAGGCGCTCCAGTCGCGCGTGTCGTTCGGGTTGCGGAGAAACGTACCCACGGCGTCGAGCTTGAAGCCGGCCTTCTGCACCTCATCACGCACCACCTGCTCGTCGATGCGGTGGAGCACCTGCACGTCCTGCACCCCGGTGCCCTCCTTCGCCGACGAGTCGCAGACCACGTAGAAGCCGCCCATCTTGAGCGCGCGGTAGACGGACTGATTCATCTTCGCGCGGTCGACCTGGAGCCAAACGCTGTCGTGGTAGATGGCGTTGCTCACCACGAGATCGAGTTGGCGCTCGAGCTCGGGCGGAAACGGATCGTCGAGCTCCCGATCGAGGCGCTTCGCGTTGGGCACGCGCGCGAGCCGCTCGGACCACGGCTTCTCGGCGAACTTCTCGAGGATCAGCTTCGGGTTCTCTCCGTACACCGTGCCCCCGGGGCCGACCGCGCGGGAGAGCAGCTCGACGGTGTAGCCGCCGCCCGCCATCAGGTCGGCGACCTTCATGCCTTCACCGACCTGGGTGAACTCGAGGAACTCGGCCGGCTTCCTTCCAGGATCGAGCGCCTTGTCGGCGTCGGTGCGATCGGGCGCCGCCACCATGGCTTGCAAGGAGCCGGGCGTGAGCGGCTCGATGCGGTGGTGAGCACAGGAGATGACGAAGAGAGCGACCACGAGCGGGGCGATTCGCATGGCACCGAAATAGCCACCACTGCCGATGCGCGCCACGAGTATGAAACCTGGTCGTGAAAGCGGGACGAGCGAGCAGAACGGCGACGATGGTCTGCGTGGGCCGCGCGCTCGCGCACGGGAACACCGAAGCGCCGCTGTTCTCTGATCCCACCGCGTTCACGCTGCTGCCTGACCACGCGCGACGGACCGTTGAACGGGTGCGAGCTGGAGGGATTCGCGCGCGGCTCGCGCGCCCGTACTTCGAGACCATGGAAGCGATGATGGTGAGCCGCACCGTCGCGATCGATCAGGCGATTCGCGGCCGCAAGCCGCTCGAGCAGCTCGTGATCCTCGGCGCCGGGCTCGATGGCCGCGCGTGGAGAATCAGCGAGCTCTCCGACTCAGTCGTGTTCGAGGTCGATCATCCCGATACGCAGGCCGAACAGCGCCAACGTGCAGAGTCGCTC
>CBIHPJ010000892.1:0-3020 GCA_966211295.1 uncultured Myxococcales bacterium
TGGCGATCATGGCCACGGTGGTGTGCGCGGTGTTCACCACGTTCACCGGCGGCTCCGGAGTGACCATTCTCGCGCTCGGCGGCTTGCTGATGCCGATGCTGAAGGAAGAGGGGTACCCCGAGGGCTTCAGCCACGGCCTGGTGACCGCTTCTGGATCGCTCGGTCTGCTCTTCCCGCCGTCGCTGCCGGTGATCCTCTACTCCGTGGTCGCGTCGGTGCCGGTGGCGCACCTCTATCTCGGTGGCCTGGTGCCGGGCGTGCTGATGATGGCGATGGTGGCGGCGTACGGAATCTTCATGGGCGTGAAGAACAAGATTCCGCGCTCGCAGTTCAAGCCGAAGGAGGCTGCCGAAGGGCTGTGGGCGGCCAAATGGGATCTCGGTCTGCCGACCCTCGTGATCGCCACGGTGGCGAGCGGCTTCGGCACCATCGTCGAGGCGAGCGCGCTCGGTTGTGCGTATGCGCTGGTGGTGGAGATGGTAATTTTCCGCACCATCCACCCGGTGAAGGATCTGCCGCGCGTGCTGGTGACCGCGAGCACGCTGGTGGGCGCCGTGGTGATCCTGCTCGGCGTGGCGATGGGCGCGTCGTCGTGGCTGGTGGACGCGGAGATTCCGACCGCGTTGCTCGAGTGGACCACGACCCACGTCAAGAGCCCGTGGGTGTTCTTGCTCGCGCTGAACATCGGCCTGCTGATCTTCGGCAGCGTGCTCGAGATCTACGCGGCGATCGTCGTGCTCGCTCCGCTGGTCGCGCCGATCGGCGTGGCGTACGGGATCGATCCCGTGCACCTCGGCATCATCTTTCTGGCGAACCTGGAGCTCGGCTTCCTGTTCCCGCCGATGGGCTTGAACCTCTTCCTCTCGTCGTCGCGCTTCCAGAAACCGCTGCCGTATCTCTACGCGCGCACGCTGCCGTTCTTGATCATCCTCGCGATCGGCGTGCTGCTGATCACGTACTTGGACGTGATGACGACGGGGATGGTGAAGTTGGCCAAGTAGTTCCGCCGAGACTGGGGATGCGCCCAGCCTCGTCGGCCGCCACATCTCGTGGCTGATGACCGCGATCGAACATCTCGAGCTCGCAGCGCGACTCCTCGCGGGAGCAGTGCTGGGCGCTGTCGTCGGCTACGAGCGCGACATGCGGCATCGGCCTGCGGGGCTACGCACCCACGCGCTGGTGGGCCTCGCGTCGTCAGCGTTCATGGTGGTGTCGACGCACTTCTTCTACTTCCAGGCGTACAGCCAGCAGCAGCTCTCCGGCATCGACGCTTCGAAGATCGCGTCGTCGGTGGTGATGGGAATCGGCTTCCTCGCAGGCGGAGCGATCCTGCGGCAGGGCCTCACGGTGCAGGGGTTGACCACGGCCGCGGGGCTCTGGCTCGTGGCCGCGCTGGGTCTCGCGGTCGGCGCGGGCATGTACGTCGAGGGCGTGATGGCGACGGTGATCGGCGAGGTCTTCCTCTTCGCGATCCGGAAGTTCGAGTCGAGGTCAGTGCATCGGCGGGTGACGTTCACGCTCGCGAGCGATGGGCCGAGCATCGAGAAGTTGATCGAAGTGCTCACCGAG
Organism: uncultured Myxococcales bacterium; assembly: GCA_966211295.1. GTDB lineage: Bacteria > Myxococcota > Myxococcia > Myxococcales > Myxococcaceae > Archangium_A. The sequence goes on from CBIHPJ010000892.1 coordinate 1,570, forward strand.
ATGAAGGCGAGTCCCGATCGGCATGAATACGAGCGCGATGTGAGCGGCATCCGCAACGTCGTCATCGATGTGTGGATGAAGACGGAGGCAGAGCTCGAGCACGCTCGCGTGGCGCTCGAGGAGTGGCCGGGGATCAGCAAGCTCCGCATCGAGCGGATCTGAGGCCGCTCAGGGACAGTTCACGACGTCGACCGTGTAATTGATCGGAGTCGCCATTCCCGGCGCGGTCACGTTGACCATGTAGCTGTGGCCGGCCTGGCTGGTCCAACCCATCGGGACCCAGCGAATGGCGTAACGGCTGCCGTAGTTCGCGCCGAGCTGAGTGACGGTGACGGGCATGTTCACGCCGTTGTCGGTGATGGTGACGACCGCGTTCGCGAGGTTGTCGCCGGTCGCGTAGGTCTGAAGCGTCCACCCGGTCTTGTCGACGGAGTTGGTGGTACCGACGGTGGGAATGTTGATCGCCTGGAGCGGGACGGGACCTGACGGCGGATACGCCATGAAGCGCTTGGTCGCGGTACCGCTGCCGCTGATCACCCAGTGGCAACTGCCGCCCGTGGTGCCGCCGATGCCGACGGGGCCGAGTTGATTCGAGAGGAACCAGCGGCGGTGGCCCATGGTCGTCGCGTTGCCGAAGTCGGACATGTACATGTCGATCGATCGCACGGCCTGGCCGCTCGAGATGTTGCTGTTGCCCGAGGCCGACGCGCCGGACGCGGTGTAGCAGGGCGCTCCTGCGTCGGGCGTGTGGCTGAGCATGTTCGCGGCGTCCTGCATGAGGGCGCAGTCCTGCGCGGCTTGATCGCGCATCGCGGTGGTCGTCACCGGCGGGAGATCGGCGATGAAGCGGTAGGTGTTGAGGAGCTTGAGCGCGTTCGCGCGGGCCTGCGTGGTGAGATCTCCGGGCATGCAGGCGGCGACGCTGCCGTTCCAGGTGCCTTCGCTCAGGTCGGCGCGATCGCAGGTCCAGCGCAGGCAGACCTGAGTTTGGCGATCTCCGGTGATGTTGGTGCAGGAGGGGACGCCGCCGTCGGTGCCGCTTCCTCCGCCCGTGGTGCCTCCGCCAGTTCCGCCCCCGGTCGTGCCGCCTCCCGTGCCTCCGCCAGCCGTGCCTCCGCCTCCTCCGGTCGTGCCTCCGCCAGTTCCGCCGCCAGTCGCAGTGCCGCCTCCGGTCGCGCCTCCTCCAGTTCCTCCACCGGTGCCGCCACCAGTCGCACCGCCGCCAGTTCCTCCGCCGCTCGCTGTGCCTCCGCCGGTTCCTCCAGTGCAGATGCCGAACGAGCAGAGCTGGCCCGAAGCGCAGACGTTGCAGACGAGACCTGAGGCGCCGCATGCGGTGGACTCGAAGCCGCTGCGGCACTCGCCCATCGCGTCGCAGCAGCCGCTCGCGCAGTTGGTGGAGTCACATTGTTCTTTTTGGGGGCCGCCGCAGGAGGTGAGGAAGGCGACGG
>CBIHPJ010000893.1:0-3018 GCA_966211295.1 uncultured Myxococcales bacterium
AGCGAAGCGGAGGATTCGCAGAGGCGGAGCGACCCAGAAAAATCGCGCCCGCACTGAAGATGTTCAGAGGTGGCGGGTAGGAGGGGCATGACCTTCCGAACCCTCGTCCCGCTCCTCGTCGTTCTCTCGTTCTCCGCCTGTGACGTCAGCAGCCACGGCAATGCAGCTGCTCCCGCACCGCTCGTGCTCCGCACCTACGACGTGCCCAAGGGCTCGGCGCAGAAGATCCGCGGCGTGCTGATGAACGTGTTGTGGATCGGCTCTGAAGGGAAGGACTCGAACAAGTACGTCGGCCGCGCTGAGGTCGCTCCCGATGGCCGCTTGATCGTGATGGCGCCCGAGAGCGTGCACGAAGGGGTGAAGACGTTGCTCGGCACGCTGCCGCAGAAGCCCGAGAAGGAGCCGGGCACCATCAAGCTCAACTACTGGGTGGTCACTGGAGCGCCTGGCAAGAGTGAAGCGGCGCTGGCGCCGGCCCTCGAAGAGATCGCCCCCGCGCTCAAGGAACTGGAGAAGAATGACGGCCCCATGTCCTTCACGCTGGTGGAGAAGCTCCAGGTGAGCTCGCTCAGCAGTGAGCGCGGCAAGCTGAACGGCCGCGACACCTCGGCGCGTCAGTTCATCAACAGCATCACCGACGGGCTGATCACCGCGGACATCGAGCTCGAGCGCCAGGGCCAGCGGCTGGAGACGCGCGTTCGTCTCGAGCCCGGGCAGATCGTGGTGCTCGCCTCCTCGGGCGCGCCGGCGAAGGACAACGTCGACACCGGCCGCACCGTCTACTTCCTCGTGCGCGCGGCCAATGACGGCGCCGCCCAGTGACTTCGGCACTCGTGAGTTCGAAGCGCTCTACCTGCGCCTGGAGAAGCCCGTCTTCAACGTGGTCTACCGCTGGTTGTGGAACACCGAGGAGGCGCGCGACGTGACGCAGGAAGCTTTCATGAAGGTGTGGGACGCGAGGAAGCGCGTGGTGCTCGCCACCGTGGAGCCGCTCGTGTTCCGTTCCGCGCTCAACCTCGCGGCGAATCGCCTGCGAGGAAGAAAGCTGCGCCGCTTCTTCTCACTCGAGTCCGCGGTGCACGAAGTCGATCCGAAGCAGGATCCACACGCGACGTTGGAAGTGCAGCAGCGGCGCGCGGCCGTGCGGAAGGCGATCGAAGCGTTGCCTGAGAAATTGAAGAGCGTGGTGGTGCTGTGCGAGCTGTCTGGTTTGTCCACGCAGCAGATCGCGGACGCGCTCGAGATTCCCAGTGGCACCGTGAGCTCGCGTCGTTCACTCGCGATGGACGCGCTGGAGAAATCACTCGGTGGGCTGCAGCTGGAGGTGACGGCATGAAGCGCGAAGAGCTCTTCGAAGTGCTCGAGCCACCTCCGCACGGACTCACGCGGCTGCGCGGGAGAATGGCCACGCGCCAGGCGAATCGATGGCTGCGTCCGGCGCTGCTGCTGGCGTTCGCCGCGACGATGATTGCGCTGCTCGTGGTGCCGCGTGCCGCGGATCAATCGGAAGGGCCGCAGCTCGACGCTGCGCTGGTGACTCCATTGTTGCGGCCCTCGCTCGGAGCACCGCCGGTTTCCGCTCTGGACGGCAGCAAGCTCGCGCTCGAGCGACTGCCTTCGGAAAATCCACGCGTGGTGCTGTACCGCGTGGCTGTCCTCCCCGAAAACAAGGAGCCGTGAAACTTCAGCTGCACATGGAGTTGAGCAGTGGTGTCTTCCGCGCGCGCCGGTTTTTCCAGATCGGCCGAACACCCCACTCAATCCCCAGGAGCACATGAAGAACATTCTGATGACGTTGTGTCTTGCGGTCTTTTCCCTCGGCTGTGCGTCGGCGCAGGTGAAGAAGAATCCCTCGGCGACTTTCCCCATCACGGTGAGCGCTGAGCAGCCGGTGTTCCTGTTCCCGGTGAACCTCGGTCACCTCGGCTCGGGCGGCGACCCGACCCTGATGGGCGTGACGGTCACCGGCGGTGTGATCAACAAGTTCGGCAAGGACGTCGTCTCGGGTCAGCAGCTGTTCGACATGGTCGGCAACCTCTCGTACGAGCTCGCCGAGTCGATTCAGTCGCAGGCCAACGCGAACACCTGGGAGATGACGGGTTCGGCTGAGAAGACCGCGACCGATCTCTCGAGCACGATGACCACCATCACGGGCCAGCTCGTGGACAAGAAGATCGTCGATAAGCCGATCAACTTTAAATACATCATCGCGGTGCACTCGCACGGCTCGTCCACCATGGGCGGCACGATGCTCGAGGTGCAGAGCTGGGGCGGCATCTACGAGGCCGACAGCAAGAAGATCCTCGCGTACATCGACAGCAAGGACACCTTCGCGAACAAGCCTGAGGCCGTGATGGCGCAGCTGCCTTCCGTCTACAACGGGATCATCGAGAAGCTGATCGCCGGCGGTGAGGCTGCGAAGAAGTAGGCGAGTCGTCTCTCGCCTGCGAGAGCCTGATCTCCTTCGGGAGGTCAGGCTCTTTTCATTTCGTCACATCGGGCGGAGCGTCTTCCCCATCGCCAGGATGACGTGCCACTTGCCGTCCTCTTCCTTCACCAGCGCGAGGTTGTCGCTGCAGTCGAATTGCTTCTCTTTGTAGTTCACGACCGAGGTCGCGAGGCAGGTGAAGCGGACCGTCGCGTTCTTGCCGTCAGCGTCTTCGGTGTAGTCGTCGATGGTGATGTCGCAGCTGTTCCACTCGTCGAACATGTACGCGAGCTTGCCGGCGGCGTTCGAGCCCAGCTTCTGACGCGACTCCTGCGCGAGCGTGTCGGCCATCGCCTCGAAGTCTTTCTTCACCGCGGCCTTGAAGAACGACTTCACGCTGCCTTCCGGAGATCCCTTGGGGCCGAGGCAGCTGGAGAGCGCGAAGAGCGCAAAGGTGAGGAACGTGATTCGGGTCTTCATCGGGGGCGCATTGAATCACAGCCTCCGTGGGCTAGGTTGATCCGCATGCCCGCTCCCATTCGTGTCGGAATCCGAGATCTCGTCGGCGCCAGCAAGAGCTACATCGAGGC
>CBIHPJ010000894.1:0-3008 GCA_966211295.1 uncultured Myxococcales bacterium
TGTGAATGGCGTTGTGCAGTTGCAGGGCGGCCGTGTCGAACAGCGGCCAGCAGGACTCCGGGGAGACCGCGACGTTTCATTCGGGGCCGCACAACCTCGGCTCACTCTCTGAGGAGCACAAGAATCTCCCGGTCATTGAGCTCAAGAGCGTCGCTCCCAACGGGGAGTTCGAGCTCGGAGAGACGCTCGGTATCGGAGGGATGGGCCACGTGGTGAGCGCGAAGCAGAAGGCGCTCCAGCGTTCGGTGGCGCTCAAGCTGCTGAAGCACGCGGATGGGGACGCCTCGCTGCTCCTGCGCGAAGCGATCGCCACCGGCCGGCTGGAGCACCCGAACATCGTGCCCGTGCACGTGCTGGCGAAGACCCCAGAGGGCGCGCCGTTCTTCACCATGAAGCGCGTGGAGGGCACGCCGTGGAGCGACGCGCTCAAGGGCAAGCGCTCGCTCGTGGAGCACCTGGAGATCCTTCAGCGCGTCTGTGATGCGATTGCGTTCGCGCACAGCCGCGGCGTGATTCACCGCGACGTGAAGCCCGGCAACGTGCTCATCGGCGCTTTCGGCGAGGTGTACCTGGTCGACTGGGGCCTCGCGGCGTCGATTGGACAAGACAGCGTGCTGCCTCGCGCGAGCGAAGCAGGCCTCGCGGGGACGCCGGCGTACTTCGCGCCAGAGGCGGCGCGCGATGACGGGAAGCTCGGCCCCTGGACCGACGTCTTCCTGCTCGGGGCGACGCTGTACGAGGTGTTGATGGGGCGCCCGCCGTGGAGCGCGGCCTCGATCTCCGAGACGATCGCGATCGCCACCTCGGGAAAGGAGCCAGCCTTCGATGCGCTGGTTCCCGCGGAGCTGATCAACATCTGCCGCCACGCGATGAAGAGCGATCCCGCGGAGCGCTTCGAGAGCGCCCGCGCGTTCAAGGACGCCATCACCGGCTACCTGCGCCACCACGAGGCGCTCGAGCTGCACGAGCGCACGATGGAGAAACTCGAAGAGCTCGAGCGTGCGCTGGGCGGAGAAGCGAGCGCAGTGCCCATCGAGCGGATCTTCACGGAGTGCCGCTTCGGCTTCGAGCAGGTGCGGCGCGCGTGGCCCGACTTCGAGCCGGCCCGAGCGAGCCTGAGGCGGACGCTGGTGTCGATGGTGCGACACGAGCTCGCGCGGAAGGCGCCGCACAGCGCGCGGGCGTTGCTCTCGGAGATCGTGCAACCGCCCGCCGAGCTGGTGATGCAGGTGGAAGACGCTGAGCGCGCCGAACAGGAGAAGGCGGCGCGGCTGGTGGCGCTCGAGCAGCGGGCGAAAGAGACCAGCACCGAAGCCGCCCGCGGGCCCAAGTCGGTCTACACGAAGGGCATCGCCTTCGCTTCGGTGGTGGCTGCCGTGGCGGCGCAAGCGCTCTCGAGCTTCGGACTGGCGCACTACGAGACGCGCGACGGCCTGTTGCTCACGCTCGTGCTGCTGGCGAATGGCGTGGTGTACGACGTCTGGCTCAGGCGGCAGCCGGAGGCGAATCAGCTGCAGCGGCGCATGTCGGTGGCGCTGATGGGCCTGGGTGCCCTCTCAGGACTGGGCTGGACCGTGGCCTATTTCGGCGGGGTCAGCTTCGAAGCGGCGATGGTCATGTACTTCGTGATCAACGCCACCGGGTGGTGGACGGCCTCCATCGCGATCGAATTCCGAGGGGCGACCGTCTCGGTGGGCTTCGCGATCGCAGCGGTGCTCGGCACCATCTTCCCTGCGTACGCGGTGGGGAGCGGTGTCGTCGTCGGTCTGAGCTTCTGGCTGCTCTCGCGCTTCCTCCGCGACTCGCCGGTGGTGCGGCAGCAATAGGTGCTCCCTCTCCCTGCGTCAGCGGGGAGAGGGTCGGGGTGAGGGGCCGAGCGTCACCAAACGCGGCAACGCTGCACCGGAGCCATCGGAGCTCCCGCCTTGCACGAGAACGCGTTCGCGAACTCGATCATGTTCTGCACGGTGCCGTTCACGCGCGCGGGCGCGGGAGAGTGCGGATCGCTGGTCGATCTGCTTCGCAGCGTCTTCGGAGCGACGTTCGCGCACTGACTCTGCGCGAAGGCGAGGAAGAGCTTCTGATCGTCCTCGGTCGTCACCTGCTCTCCCCGATGGAGCGCGGCGTAGGCGAGTCGCAACCCGCTGTTGTCCGCGATGTTCTCGCCGAGGGTGAGCTTCCCGTCGACGTGCACCTCGTCGACCATCACGAAGCGCGAGTACTCATTCACGAAGCAGGACGCTCGCAGCTCGTAGGCCTTCGCGTCGGCCTCGGTCCACCAGTCGCGCAGCTGGCCGCTCGCGTCGAACTTGCGACCCTGGTCATCGAAGCCGTGCGTGATCTCGTGGCCGATCATTCGTCCAGCCTCGCCGAGGATCACGGCTTCACCGAGTGACGCGTCGACGAACGGCGGCTGCAGAATTCCCGCGGTGAAGCCGATCTCGTTGCGCTCATCCGACTGGTAGCCGTCGATGATCTGCGGGGCGACACCCCACTCGCTCTTCTCGAAGGGCTTTCCGATCTTCGCGAGCGTGTACTGCGTGTCGAACTGGCGCCCGCGGATCACGTTGCCGAGCGCGTCGTCCTTCGCGACCGTGAGCTTCGAGAAATCGCGCCACGAGTCGGGGTTGCCGATCTTCGTGCCCATCTTCTGCAGCTTCTCGAGCGCCTCTTTCTTCGTGGGCTCGGTCATCCAATCGAGCGTGGTGATGTTCGCCTGCATCGCGTCGCGCAGCCGGCCCACCAGCTTCGCCATCTGCGCTTTGCGCTCGGCGGGGAAGAAGCGCTCCACGTAGAGCTTGCCGACTGCTTCACCGAGATCGCGATTCACCAGGCGGGCGCAGCGCTTCCAACGCGGAGGCGCCTCGGCCACACCCTTCTGGTACCGCTGGTAGAAGTCGAAGTCGGCCTCGTCGTACTTCTTCGGGAGCACGCTCGCCGTCGCATCGAGCAACGCCCACGTGAGGTACGCGCGCCACGCGGCGAAGTCTTCGGACTTGAGCAGAGGC
>CBIHPJ010000895.1:0-3001 GCA_966211295.1 uncultured Myxococcales bacterium
CTTCGCGATGCTTTGTGGCCACGCTTCGAGCACGAACTTGTCGAATGAAGGATCGACGCTCGCCTTGAGGATCGTGGTCTTCACCCCGTTGTCCTTCGTCTGCCGGAGCTCGAGCGTGAGCGTCAGCAGCGGCTTGCCGTGGGTGATCTGGTCCCAGAACTCAGTCGACTGAGCGAGCGCCTTCATCGCGTTCTGATCAGGCTGCGTGAACTTCTCGGAGAGCAGCGGCTCGCGCCCAGGTTTGCCGAGGTTGGGATCCCCGCCCTTGCCATAGCTCTCGACCGCGCTCTGCACGCGCGCCCCAAGGACCTTTCCAGCAAGCTCAGGTGAGGCGCGAACGCCCTTCTCCGCGGCCATCTTGGTGAGGCCATTTCGACCGGCCTCTCCGAGGGTCACCAAATACGGGTGAGGCAGTCCGCCCTCCGCGCGCGCTTCTGCGATCACATCTTCCGCGAACCCCTGGACGCGCGCGGTCACGCGAGCCTTTTCCTTCGCGAGGATCACGTCCTTGTCGAAGCGCGGATCGTCGGGGTGGATGGTCTCACCGCGCTGCGGCTCCACGGGCATTTCACCGCGAGAAGAGAGCGGGAGATCAGGAGGGAAGAGCGCCACGTTCGCGCGCGGCATGTCTTGTTTGGGTTGATCACTCTGCTCAGGCGCGCCCGCGATCGCCTCGGCGCTGCCCTTCGGTGGCTTGTTCTTGTCGGGCAACTGCACCGTGTTCTTCGGCGCGGGTTGTTGCTGCTTCGGCTCTGGCGCGGTGACCGTCTTGACCTGTTCCTTGACCGCTTCCTTCACCTCTTCCTTGACTTCAGGAGGTGGAGGCGGCGTGGGCTCCGAGGTGTCGATCCAGATCTCATCGGGGCGCGCGCGTTGATCGTGAGTGGGCCGCTCGACGAAGGTGAACACCAGCCACGCGCCGAAGACGAGATGGAGCAGGAGCGACGCCGCGACGGCGAGCCTCAAGCTCGAGCGTCTCAGCCAATGGTGGGCACGCCCTGCCGTCATGAAGTCTGGTTCCAGCCTCGCACAGGTCTATTCACCCTAAAGTAAGGCGCTGCTTCTCCGGGTAGTGCTTCAGCGCCTCCCGTTTGGAGAGGCCGGAGAGCACGTCCTTGTTTTCGGTGACGTACCTGAAGACCTCAGCGGAGTGAAATCGCGCCTGTTGCCGTAACGCCCAACCGATCGCCTTGCGAAGCCAGAATTCCTTGCGCTCGAGCGAGGGCTTCATCGTGGCGAAGAGGAAGTCGAGATCGGTGTCGGCCTTGAAGGTGAGCTGCGAGAGGATCGCGGTGCGGCGCTTCCAGAGATGATCGTCCTTGGACCAGCGCATGAGGACCGGCTTCATGGTCTTCGGGTCGTTCGCGAGCAGCGTGCCGACGTTGTGCGCGGCGAGCTCGTCGACGGTGTCCCACCAGGCGGAGGTCGTGATCATCTCTTCGTAGAGCGGCAGCACGTCAGGTTGTTGCCAGACACGCGCCGCCTTGATCCCGGTCCATCCGATCGCGGCGTACCATTCCTCGCGATGGTCGGCCTTGCGCCAGAGGTGCTGCGCGACGGCGAGCCAGTCTTCGCGCTGGGTGACCGGGTAACGCTTGAAGACCTCGCGGCTCAACTTGCGGCCCTCGGAGTTGGAGAGCCCCCAGTAGGGCATCTCGGTCTTCATGTACGCCTGCTGCTTCTTCGCGCGGATCGGATCGGCGCCGGCGCGGAACGCCGCGACCACCTCTGAACGGAGGGCTTCTGGATCGATTGCGATCTTCTTCTTTGCGGCCATGAGCAGCCCTCCACTATGCACGGAGCCGTGGAGCAAGCCCTTCGGGAAGACATCGTTCGCCACTGCCAGCTGCTGCATCAGCGCGGCTATCTCGCGGCGAATGACGGCAACGTCTCGGCGCGGCTCGATGCGGAGCGCGTGCTCGTCACGCCGTCGGGTGTGCACAAGGGGTTCCTCTCGCCGGACGACCTGGTGATCGTCGATCTCGAAGGACGCCAGCTGAGCGGCAAGGGTGTGCCGACGGGCGAGCTCTCGCTGCACCTGCGCGCGCTCGCGGCGCGGCCTGAGGTGAAGGCGGTGGTGCACTCGCATCCTCCGCTGGCGATCGCGATGTCGCTCGCGGGGAAGAAGCTCGATGGAATTCTCCCCGAGGTGACGCTGTCGATCGGGCGCTTGCAGGTGGTGCCGTATCAGCGGCCGCTGAGTGATGAATTGGCGCGCGCGGTGGCGAAGGCGCTGCAGGGTTCAGACGCAGTGATCATGGAGCGGCATGGCACCGTCGCGGTGGGCCGCACGTTGAGCGAGGCGTACGGGAAGACGGAGCGCGTTGAGCACGCGTGCCAGGTGTTGTGGTCGGCGTACGCGGTGGGTTCTCCGAAGCCGATTCCTGCGAAGGAACTGAAGGCGCTGATGAAGATGTACGAGAGCAGCCGATGACTCCGCTCGAGTGGCGTGACGGTGCGCTGTGGATGATCGATCAGCGCGTGCTGCCGGCGCAGTTGGTGTGGATCAAGTGCGAGTCGTCGAAGGCGGTGGCCGCGCGGATTCACGACATGACGGTGCGTGGGGCTCCGGCGATCGGGCTCGCGGCGGCCTACGGCATGGTGCTCGCTGCGGAGGAGGCCTCGGGTCTTCGTGCAGACGCTCGGCTCGAGTTCCTGGCGGCGGCGCGCGCGGACTTGGCGGCGACGAGGCCCACGGCAGTGAATCTGTTCTGGGCGCTGGAGCGGTGCGGTGAGGCGATCGCCGCAGGTGCGGACACGGGAGCGCTGCTCGACATCGCGCGCCGGCTGCACGCGGAAGATGCGGCAGGAAATCGGCGCATTGGAGAAGACGGCGCGAAGTTGATCAGCGACGGCATGGGCGTGCTCACCCACTGCAACGCAGGCGCGCTCGCCACGGGCGTGTGGGGCACTGGGCTCTCGCCGATCTTCGTGGCGCATGAGCGGGGCGTGAAGTTCCACGTGTACGTCGATGAGACGCGGCCGCGGTTGCAGGGCGCGC
>CBIHPJ010000896.1:0-2989 GCA_966211295.1 uncultured Myxococcales bacterium
GCGCTTCGCGTTCGACATGAAGAACGTGCCGATTCGCGTGCGGCTCGACTCCATGCTGCAGGCGACGGAGACGGATCGCTTGTGGGGCTATTCGCGCTACGCGCTGCTCGGTCACATCGAGAACGCGAACAATGGCGCGCGTGCTGCGGATGGAGGTTGCTTCGCCGCGCTGGCTTCCTTCGGCTCGCAGAATCCGCTGTTCGGCGCTTCGGGTGACGAGGTGATGGTGCTCCGTCATCCCGACATGCACGGCGGTCTCGACGACGTCTTCACCTTCGATTGGCCCGCGGGCGCCTCGGGTGGAAACAACATGGGCGTGGGGCTCTTCGTGTCGACGGCATCGCTGATTCGCGCGAACGCGCCGGGGCTCACCAATGCCCATAGCTCACCGCATGGAACTCCGTGGGGTGCTCCCAGTGTGGATCTGATTGCTGTCGAGGGCGGCGGCGCGATTTGTCCGTAACTCGCTCGGAATCGCAGGGACGTAGGGCCACTTCGGCAGCCCCTTGCCCAGGTAGTCAGCGGCGATGTTGGCGCTCTCGAAGATCGTGAGCAGTCCGCTGCCGGGATGCGTGCCTCCGCCGACCCAGTAGAGCCCGTCGACGTGCGGTGACTTCACCTTCGGCCGCAGTGGACCGAGCTGTGTCCAGTTGTGCGAGAGGTTGAAGACCGCGCCCCGGTACACATTGAAGTCGTCGCGCCAGGTCTGCGCGGTGAACGCGCGGCTCACCTTGATGTGCTTCTCCACGTCCTTCAGGCCGACCTTCGCGAGCCACTTCGGCACCTTCGCGGTGAGCTCGCGCTCGATCGTCTTCCAGTCCTGCTCGCGGCCCGTGTTCGGCGTGGGCACCAACACGTAGAGCGAGGAGTGGCCTTCAGGTACTCCCGAAGGATCCGTGGGCGTCGGGTTGCAGGCATAGAACGGAGGATCGTCGAGGTCGGCCTCGTGATCCTCCAGCGCGGCCGTGTCCGTGCGGCGCGCCGCGTTCGACAAATAGATGAGGTGATGCGGCAGCTCGTCGAAGCGTTTGTCGAGCCCCAGGTACAGCATGAACGTGCTGCAGCTGTACTTCGCCTCCTCGAGCGATGAATCCGAGAGTCGGGTGCCCGCGCGCGACTCCGGCGAGAGCAGCTTGGTCGCCGCGTAGGGAAGGTCCGCGTTGATCACCACGGAGTCGGCCTTCAGCACCTCTCCGCTCTCGAGCCTCACGCCGGTGCTCTGGCCGTTCTCGACCAACACCTCAGCGACGCCCTGTCCGAAGCGGAACTTCGCTCCGAGATCCGCCGCGCACTTCGCCATGCCTCGGGCGAGCGCACGGAAACCGCCCATCACGTGCCAGACCCCGAAGTCGAGCTCGAGGTATGGAATCACGCTGAACACGCTGGAGCACGTCGTCGGATGCAGCCCGAGGTACTTCGACGGATAGCTCAACGCATACGTCACGCGATCGTCGTGAAAGTGCGAGTCGAGCTGGCTGTACAGCGATTGCCACGGCTTGAACTTGAGCGCGCCCATCAGCCTCCACGGCGCGTAGTAGGCGAGCGAGTCTGCGTGCGTGCAGATGAACTTCTCGTACGCGATGGGGTACTTCGCGCGCGCGTCTTCGAGCCAGCGATCGAAGGCCTCGGGATGCTTCGGGTTCAACGCGGCGAGCGACTGCCGCATCTTCGTCACGTCCGTCGAGGTGTCGAGGTGCGCGCCGTCCCAGAAGTGAATGCGGGTGTTCGGCTCGAGCTGCTTGAGCGTGACGTAGTCACTCATCCGCTTGCCGGCGCGCGCGAAGATCGCCTCGAGCACCTGCGGGAGCTGGAGGATGGTCGGGCCGGTGTCGAGCTCGTAGTCACCCAGGGTGATGCCGCGCATCCGGCCCCCGGGGATCTGTTCCTTCTCCACCACCGTGACGTCGAGCCCGAGTCCGGCGAGGTTGATGGCGGCGGCCAGTCCGCCTGGTCCCGCTCCTACGATCAGCACCTTCATTTGGACCTCCTCGAGATTCGTTTCCAATCGGCGTCGGTCTTCAACACCCGGAAGTCGTGGTGCTCCGCGAGCGCGTTCGCCGCCTGACCACCGAGCACCACCGACTTGCGCTTCGGGATCCTCGCGGAAAGCTCGTCGAGGAACTCACGCGCACCGTGCGTCTCCACCAGCGAGATCGCCACCAGGTCGGGGCTGAGCGTCTCCACCACGCGGATGAGTTGATCCACCGGCGTCTTCGCTCCGAGAAGCGTCACTTTCCAACCTGCATGGCGAAAGCGCAGCGCCGCGCCGAGCAGACCGAACTCGTGCGCCTCCTCGGGAGGGCACGCGCACACCACGTGACCCTTCGATCTGCGCGGGGCTCTCGTGAAGAGCGTGACCAACTTCTCGCGCACCACGGCGCTGATCAGGTGCTCCTCCGTCACCGAGAGCGTCTTGCCGTGCCAGCGATCGCCGACCTCGCGCATCAGCGGCGCCACCAGCTCTTCGTAGAAGTTCACGGGCGCCATCGAGCGGAAGGCCTCGTCGAGGGTGCGCTCCACCGCGGCCTGATCGAAACGCTTCGCCGCCTGCAGCACCAACGCCTGCCATCGCTGCAGCTGCGCCTCCACCGGCTGTTTGATCGGCGCGCTGCCCTGCAGCTCGCGGCGGATCGTCGGAAGCAGCGCGGCGGCCTGGGAGATCGCAAGGCCTTCATCGGTGAGCTCCCGCAGCCGACGGAGGACCTCGATGTCGAGTTGGCTGTACGTGCGGTAACCCGAGTCGGTGCGCTTCGGCTCGAGCACTCCGTGGCGCCGTTCCCACGCGCGGATCAGGAGCGGGCTCACTCCAGACATCTCGGCGGCGACTCGAATCCGGTAGTGCGCGCTCACGACAGGCCTCGTGCCGCGTCCCAGCGTTCCGCCACTCCGAGCCGGCCTCGCACCAGCGGCGCCAGGGCGTTCACCGAGTTGATCGCCTGCACGCGGGCGAGGAGCGCATTGAGCCGCGACTCCATGGAGGCTCGATCTT
>CBIHPJ010000897.1:0-2989 GCA_966211295.1 uncultured Myxococcales bacterium
CCCAACATCGCGACGAACACGATGGTGATCGTGCTCGCCCGAAATTCTCTCGGGCGGACCGCGCAGACCCTGCCGTTCCAATACCTCACCAACAACAATCCGGTGACCGACCCCTGCAACGGCGTGCCTGAGGACGCAGGCGTGCGGGATGCCGGTGTGGATGCGGGCGTGGATGCAGGCGTACGCGACGCTGGTGTTCCCGATGCGGGCGGCTGCACTCCGCCGCAGTGGAATGCGACGTGGGCGCAAGGCAGCGGCGCCAACACCTGGTGGGTGGAGTACTCGATCAGCGGCTCGACCGTCGCCTCGGCCTCGCTCGAGCTCCCCGGTGGTAGCCGCATCACGCTCGCCAGCATGTTCGGCAAGTGGGTCGCGAGTCCTCCCGCTGCGATTGCCCAGAACACGCAGGTGATCGTCCACGCCACCAACACCCTTTCGCAGGAGGTGCACACTTCTCCGTTCGCCTATCTGGTCGTCACCTCGCCGCAGACGGCCGCGTGCGGCGGCACGGGCGGTGGCACTGGTGGTGGCGCAGGTGGCGGCGCAGGTGGCGGCGCAGGCGGTGGTTCGGGCGGTGGTGCTGGCGGAGGCGCCGGCGGCGGTGGTGGGACGGGCACTTGTTCGCCCTCGTGTACCGGCGGACAGATGTGCTGCCAGACCTCGTCACTCAACAACGTGGCGGTCTCTTCGCGCACCTACCAGTGCCTCACTCCGGTCAATGGTCGCTGCCCCGCAGCCGACCTTACCGTCGATCGCAACCGGCTCTTCGATAACTACCTCCAGACGGTGACCTTCGGAGCGAACTCCTGTGCACTCAATGAGGGCTGCGTGAACGTCTCAGGCACGCGGCGCCTGCTCCGGTTCTCGACGGTGAGCGTCAACCAGGGCGAGCGCGATGTCTCGATCGGCTCTCCGCCCAATCCCATCTTTCAGTACGACACGTGCCACATGCACTACCACTTCACCGGGTACGCCTCGTATCGACTGGTGGATGGGAATGGATCGCCCGTCGCGTTCGGGCACAAACAATCGTTCTGCCTCGAGGACGGCAATCGCGTGAGCGGATCGCAAACCAACCCGAGGTACACCTGCACCAATCAGGGCATCAGCGCGGGTTGGGCCGACACCTACGTGTCCACGCTTGATTGTCAGTGGGTCGACGTCACCAACGTGCCGGCGGGTAACTACTTCCTCGAGATCACCGTCAACCCGGACCAGATCCTCCTCGAGAGCAACTACAGCAACAACACCTCGACGATCCCGGTCACGCTTCCGTAGCGAGACCACGCTTCGCAGTGGGCCCAGCGACCTTCACGGGTCGCTGGGTTCTTCTTTCGTGAGTCGCTCCGTGAAGAAGTGTTCGGCCTCTGGTCGAGTGTCGCAGCGCGCAGGCATGCTTTCGGGAAACCCCAACGGAGGCGTCCCATGGTTCGTGCGCTGAGCCTGACGATGTGTCTGCTGTTGCCGATGACCGCGTTTGCTGCCGATGTCACTGTGCCCCCGGCAGATGCTCCAGCGGCGGCTCCTTCGCTGACTCCCCCCGATGCGGCGGCTCCGAATCCCGTGACCGAGGGCACTCGGTCGTGCGGAATGTCGCGCGGGTGCGGGCGCAAGGGTGGTGCGGTGAAGTTCGTCGTGATCTCCGGCGTGGTGGGTGCGGTCGTGACCGCGGTGGCGATCTCGATCGCGGTCGGAGTGGCGAACGCGAACGCTCCGCCGGCTCAGGTCGCTCGGTAGGCGAGTCGCATCAGGAGCCCTCGGTCGCGAAGAAGAAGGGGTACGTGACGACCGCGATGCCGCCGCCTTTGGGCTTGGGAAACTTCCACGTGCGCACGCGGCCGGCGATGCAGGCTTCGAGCTCCGAGTTGCCGACCGTGCTCTGCGCGATCATCGACGTCGTCACTGTTCCTTCCGCCGAGACGACGAACTTCACCGCAACTTTCCCGGACAGGCTGGGAACCTTCTGCTGCTGGTATTCGTGGCAGTACCGAATCTGGTTGCGGTTGGCGCGGATCACTTTGGAGACGAGCTGCTTGTCCAACGCGCCCATCACCATCGGCATGCTCTTGTCCATGACCATCACCGCGGGAGGTCCTGACGGAGCGGCTCGGGGGACTTCTCGACGTGCTTCGTCGACTCGTTGCTCGCTCGCGACCTGAATGCACTGGCCGCAGCCGGACTCGTTCACGTTGTAGTTGTTCAGCTGGAGCCGCTGATCGCCCCTCGTCTCGAGGGTCTGCCAGAAGAGCCACGTGCGCGCGTTCGCCCGTGCGTAGACGGCGTAGGTGCCCGGAGTCGCTTTCAGAAAGAAGCTCCCGTCGAGCTCGCTCTTCACTGAGAACTTCGCAGGCGGGCGGCTCGGGCCCATCTTCACGGGGATGAGCGGGTCCGCGATGAACGCCCGCATTTGCTGCTCGGGAATCAGCTCGACGTCGACGAAGCCGAGGCCGACGCCGTCGAGGAAGACGTCGCCTTGCACGAGCACCTTGCCCGGCTTGCAGGCGAGCAACGAGAGGCAGCACCACGTCCACATCCACAGCGGCGCGCGAATCACGGATCGCACGCTTCCAAAATTCGAAGCGCCCAGCAACGACATGGAGCGCGCCCGGGTCGCGAATTGCCGAGACCTCCAGTAGACGCGGCTCATGTCCATCGTGCGGCTCATTCTCGTCTCCGCTGCGCTCGCCACCTTCTCGTCGTGCTTCACGTCCCCGCCTGAGAAGTGCGGACCGGCGAATTGCGCGTCAGGTTGCTGCGATCTGAGCGGCGTCTGCCAGATGCCCTCTGCTGCGAACTGCGGAGCGAGTGGCAACGCCTGCACGACCTGCTTCGGGAATCAGATCTGCAGCGTCGGCTTGTGCGTGCAGAACGCGGGCGGTGGCACGGGAGGTGGCGCCACTGGCGGAGGCACGGGAGGCGGCGCTGTTGGGGGCGGATCTGGAGGTGGAGTCACCGGTGGAGGAGCTGGCGGAGGCGCGACCGGTGGAGG
>CBIHPJ010000898.1:0-2969 GCA_966211295.1 uncultured Myxococcales bacterium
TGGCGGGCTGCACTGAGGTCTCTGGTCACCGAAACCTGCACCGCTGGAGCAGCACGGGCATCAGCAAGCGGCCCGACGTGGGGTCCGTGGTGCTCGGTGCCTGGGCCGAAGACGGCGGGTTTCTGCACCTCACCACCGAGGACCTGGGGAACGGAAACTTCCGCAGCAAGGACGTCCCGGCGGGCGAGTATTTCGTGGGCATCACGGACTCCACCGGTCGCGACGTCGAGACGTGGATTCAGACCGAAGCGCGCATGCTCGATCTCGATCAGATCGCAGACTTCGATTTCGGACAGAACGACGCGGGCAAGGTGCCGAGCTCGACGGTGGTCCCGCAGGTCTCGGGCTTCGACGGGCGGATCCTGATCTTCAGCCCGGAGACCTCGAGCTACTCCACGTCTGGAACGAATCCGGATGGCGGTACTCGCCGCTCCCTCGTCTTCGAAGGTTTTCCGGCGGAGCAGACCGACAAGGTACAGAGCTGGATCTGGCAGGACACCTCGAGCTTCGAGCGCGACGACGCGGGCATCCAGCGCACGGTGACGTCGATCGGCGGGTGGACGAGCATCACGGGCTTGCCGCCGGCGGGAGACCTCCCGTTGGTGTTCAGCCTGGAGAACGAGCGCACCCTCACCGCGCAGCTGCCGGTCGACGCGTTCGTGGAGATGGTGCCGCTGCTGACTCCGACGGTGCGCACCACCTACGCCGTGCTCGCGCTGAGCGCGACGCCTCGTTTCGCAGAGCGGCCCGCGCGATCGATGTACCAGGCCAAGACGCTCGGCCTGGTCTTCAACCAGGGCCCGCTGGCGCAGCTGTCATCCTTCACCAACGTCTCGCTCAGCACGCACAACCCGCTCCCCGAGAAGGACTTCCAGGAGCTGTGGTCGTGGACCCTCGCTGCCGCTGGGGGCACCGCGTCGCAGCGCGCGGGCAACGCGAGCTACGGAGAAAACACGCTCACGCCGCCCACGTCCTTCACGATGAAGATGGCGCCGCCCACCGCGCTCACCATCGACGGCTTCTCCGGCAGCGAGAGCCGCACCTTCGCGTCGAGCTCGCCGGTGGTCTCGTGGCACGCGCCGTCGAGCGGCACACCCACGGGCTATTTCGTGGAGTTCGTCGATGAGACCTCGGTGATCATCCACCGGCTGCTCACCAGGTCGACCAGCGTGCACCTGCCTCCTGGATTCGTCTCCGGCGCCCCATTTGGATCGATTCGGGTGAGGGCGATGATCAGCCCGAAGCTCTCGTGGGACCCGCACCCCTCGCTCGATTTTCCCATGGAGTTCACCATGGCGGGCACCATCTCGGCCCGGTGGAGCCTCGCTCCTTGATCATCACCAGCTGATCAGGAAGTCGGCGCGCTCGCCTTCGAACTTCTGGAGCGCCACCGTGTACGAGGGACTGTGCATCTGTTGCCCCGCCTGCTCGAACACGCCCACGTAGTACCAGGGCCGCAGCACCGGGTGGCACCACACGTTCACCGAATTGGAGTTGATCGGGATCGCCTCGGACACCGAGTAGTTGTTCACCGAGCGCATGGTGCGGGTGAGCCGCAGCGTCGCGCGCATGGGACCTAAGACCTTTCCCATCGCGAGCGTGGCCTTGCCCACGAGCGTGTTGCCGAAGCCGATGATGAACTCGCGACCGAGCGCGCGATCCCGCTCCGTGCCTTCCAGCTCGGGGAAGCGCTGCGCGCCCACGAAGTCGATCAGCTTCGCGTACACGGGCACGGAATAGCCCGGCAGGATCTTGTCTGGATTCACTCCGAGATTGATCAGCTGGCTCTTCACCTCGGGGCTGAGCTCCGGGCCGAGCGCGCGGAGCTGACCTTCCACTGAGCTGCCAAAGACGATCCGTTCGGTCATGACGTGTTCCTGAGAGCTGTGAGTCCGACTTTAGGTCCGCTATTCGTTGTGGGGCGAGGTACGCATTGCGAAGCGGGGATTCCGCTGCAAGCGCACAAAGTTCCTGAGGTCCTGGGTTCGGAATAGCCTTCCGCGCATTCCCCCCGTGAAGCCATCACTCGGAATCGATCTCGGCACGACGAACAGTGCAGCGGCCACGTGTTCGTTTGGTGAGCCACGCATCATCGAGCGCGCGACGGGTCAGCGCCTCCTCCCCTCGATGGTCGGCATCACGGAGGACGGCGAGCGCGTGGTCGGCGAAGAAGCGCGCTTGCTCGCGCAGGGCTCGCCCGACGCGGTGGCGCTGGCGACGAAACGTTTCATCGGTCAGCGCTGGACTGCGGAGCTCGCTGCGAAGTCGCGCCTGCTCTACCCGTACACGTTGGTGGCGGGCCCGGGCGAAGACGTGCGCGTGAAGCTGGCGGGGCAGACGCTGCCCATCGTGCAGATCTCCGGAATGTTGCTCTCGGAGCTGCGCGCCGACGCGGAGGATCTCTTCGGCACCGAGGTGCGCAAGGCGGTGATCACCGTGCCCGCGAACTTCACCGACGCTCAGCGCCAGGCGACGCGCGAGGCGGCGGAGATCGCCGGCCTCGAGCCGATGCGGTTGTTGAACGAGCCCACCGCGGCCGCGATGGCGTACGGGCTGAGCAGTGGTTTCGCTGGCACCGCGCTGGTGTTCGATCTGGGCGGCGGCACTTTCGACGTCTCGGTGCTCGACGTGAAGGACGGCGTGTTCGAGGTGCGGGCCACCGCGGGTGATCCGTACTTCGGTGGCGACGACTTCGACAACGTGCTGGTGCAGTGGCTGTTGTCGCACGTGCAAGACGCGCCCACGCGTGAGCGGGTGACGCACGATCGCGTGGCGGTGCAGCACCTGAAGCAGCTCGCGGAGCGGGCGAAGCGCGAGGTGTCGACCTCGGAGACTTCGCGCATCTCCACGGTGCTCTTGCCTGATCAGAAGGGTCGCGGAATTCCGATCGAGACGATGCTCACCCGGCCGTTCTTCGAGCGCCTGGTGCGGCCGAAGACGGAGCACGCGCTCTCCATCGTCGAGAAGGC
>CBIHPJ010000899.1:0-2967 GCA_966211295.1 uncultured Myxococcales bacterium
GGGTCCCGTTCCCGCCGCGGCACCTCCGGGACTCAACAAGCGCAGCGGCGCGATCCCCACGCCGCAGCCGCAGCCCGCGCGCGGTCCTCCGACGCGGCCCACGTTTCAGTCTTCCGCTGCGCCCACGCAGAACACGGCGCAGGTCGCCGGTCCGAAGTTCGGGCTCACGGTGCTCGCAGGTCCCGCGCGTGGTCAGCGTTTCCGCCTCGCCGCCACCGGCGCGCAGGTCGGCCGCGCGAAGGGCGCGATCCTCTTTCCCGACGATCCGTTCATCTCTCCTCTGCACGCCACGCTCAGCATTCGCGACGGTAAGCTGTACGTGAAGGACGAGAGCTCGACCTCGGGCGTCTACGTGAGCATCAACAGCACGGAGACGATCCCCGCGAACGGCACGTTCTGCACGGGGCTGCGCCTCTTCCGCTTCGTCGGCGCAGTCGAGCCGGCAGAGCCGTGGAACAAGGTCGACGTGCTCGTGTACGGCGCGACGGTGCCCAACGGGCAGATCCACTACGCGGTGGAGGAAGTGATGCTCGGTGATCGCGGCGGGCGTTGCCTGCTCAGCCCGGGCCCGGTGCTCACGGTCGGCCAGGGACGCTGTGACTTCAGCTATCCGAATGATGAAGGGCTCGCGCCGCGGCACTGCGAGATCTCTCCGCTCCCCGACGGCGCGATGATTCGCGATCTCTCGGGCGGGCTTGGGACCTACGTCAGAGTGACGGGTGAGCGGCCGATCAAGCCGGGCGATCGGCTGCGGGTTGGTCAGCAGACGCTGCAGGTCGAGACGCTGACCTGAGCCTGAGACGACTCTCGAGGAGAACTCGAGCCCCCTCACCCCGACCCTCTCCCGATGGGAGAGGGAGTTCTCCGTCACTGATTATTTGCCCAACATTTGATCGATGTACGGGAGCGCCTTCGCGTTGGGCGAGTCCTTGCGGTACCGGCCCCACCAGTTGCGCGCCTCGGCGTTCATGTCCTTCTGGAAGTAGAGCTCACCGATCTTCAGCGCGAGCTCGGGCTGCGGATCGGCCTGCCACGCGTTCAAGTAGGCGGTGAGCGCGACGTCCATGTTGCCGCGGTGCCAGGCATCGTCGCCCTCGTGCATCTCTCGGGTCGCATCACTGGGCCGGCGCTTCTCGCGCGGCGGATCGTACTCGTAGGCCTGACCCGAGCTCGCGAGCGGCGCGTTCGGAGGCGGCACGTACACTTCCTTCGGCTTCTGCATCACGCTCCAGCCGTAGAGCGCAGCGAGGCCGAGGGCGAGCACCACCAACAACACGGTGGCGACCTTGAAGATGATCGAGCTCGCACCACCCGTCGGGTTGGTGTCGCGATTGGGGGCGGTGGTCGGCGCAGTGGACTCGGCGGGAACGGGCCCGGCGATCGGCTGCTGCGCCTTCACCGTGGTCTCGTTCGAGTGCCACGGCGACTGCTGGTTCTGTCCGTTGACCCGCGTCTCCTGCTGATCGATCGGGGTCACCTTGCGCGGCACGGGCGCGAGGCCCGACTGCGAGCTCGCGGCGGGCTTGCGCGCGGTGCCGACCGAAGCGCGACGCTCCTTCTCGATCGCGAGCAACTCGGCGCGGAACTGCTCGGCCGTCTGCGGGCGATCGTCGGGATTCTTCGCGAGCGCCTTCATGATCAGGCGCTCCATCGCGGGGGTGACGCGCGCCTCTGGGCGGCGCTTCGTCGGAGGCGGCGGGACCTCGGTGAGGTGCTTCGTCGCGAAGCCGACCGCTGAGTCGGAATCGAACGGCAGCATGCCGCACATCAACTGGTAGATGATCACGCCGACCGCGTAGAGATCGCTGCGGTGATCGAGCTTGGCGCCGCGCGCCTGCTCGGGCGACATGTACTCGGGCGTGCCGCACACGAAGCCCGCGCGGGTGAGCGCAGGGCCATCGTCATCGGCGGTTCCGTCGACGATCTTCGCGATGCCGAAGTCGAGCACCTTGACGAAGTCGGCCTCACCGCGCCGCTGCTCCACCATGATGTTCTCGGGCTTGAGATCGCGGTGGATCACGCCGGCGGAGTGCGCGTCGGCAAGCGCCGAGAGCACCTGGCTCATCACGCGGATCACCCGGGCTTCGGGGAGCGGCCACTCGCGCGAGAGGATGTTGTGCAGGTCTTTGCCCTGCACGTACTCCATCGCGATGTACATCGCGCCGTCGTCGGCCTGACCGAAGTCGAGCACCGAGATCGAGTTGGGGTGATTGAGGCGGCTCGCGGCCTTCGCCTCGCGCTGAAAGCGCTTCACGGTGCGCTCGTCAGAGAGCAGCGCTTGCCGCAACACCTTGAGCACGACCGGCTTGTCGAGAGCGAGCTGGTTGGCCTTGTAGACCTTGCCCATGCCGCCCTCGCCGATCATCTGCTCGACGAGGTATTTGCTGGCGACGGTCTTGCCGATGAGTTCGTCCGGAGCGGCCACGGTCGCGTGACACTTTTCCATCCCCGGCCGGACTGCGCCACAGCAGATGTCAGATTCCGAATTGCCAGACTGGTGGTATGCACTGGTCAAGACATGCCTGCTGCCAATCGCCCCCGCGTCGCTGTGCGCGTCGTTCGCGCCGATGGCGGCCCCGAGTCGGTCATTCCCATGCGTGGCGACGTGATGCTCTGCGGCCGCACCGGGGATCTCGCGATCGCTGATGACCCGTTCGTCGCCGACACCCAGATGCGCCTCTTCTTCTCGGGCAACCGCCTGGCGGTGGAAGACGTGGGCGGCGGCAATGGAGTGTTCACCCGCCTCCGCGCCGAGCGTGAAGTTCCCGCCGGGGGAGAGATTCGGGTGGGGCGCCAGCGCCTCGTGGTCGAGCCTGTGCCTCCCCTCACGCCTGCCGATGACGGGGCGACCGCGTGGGGCTCACCCGACGCCGGTCACCGCTTCCGCCTGGTGCAGCTGCTCGAGGGCGGCGTGCGGGGCGGCGCGTTCCCCCTGAAAGATGGGGAGAACAACATCGGCCGTGAGAA
>CBIHPJ010000900.1:0-2956 GCA_966211295.1 uncultured Myxococcales bacterium
ACTTCATCGCGCTGGTGAAGGGCGAGAAGAACGCGCAGATGGCGGTGATGTCGGGAGACCTGTCACTCGAGCCGATGGATCTCGATCTGGCGATGAAGCTGGGCCCTCTCTTCAGCTGAGGTTGCTCCCTCTCCCCTCGGGAGAGGGTCGGGGTGAGGGCGTACCTACTCAGATTTCTGACGAGCACTGAAGCTCATGTCTTGATCGGCGAGCGCACAGCACGGAGCGGGGCTGGCACATCTCGCGCAGTGCGCCCACCCCATGCGCAAACTGCTCCTGGTGGTGGTGAGTCTGGTGGTCTCGGCGTTCATCTCAGGCTGCGGTCAGTGCGCGGCCATCTGTCACAACACGGCGATCATCAACGCGGTCGACGCGTCGGGCAATCCGCTGCCAGTGATGTCGATCACGGAGAACGCGGGGCTCACGCCCTCGGCCGGCAGTTGCGGTGTGACTGAGATTCCAAGCGCCTCGCCGCCCACGGTGACCTCCTTCTGCACCCGCTTCGGAGTCGACGTGGTGGCGACCAACGGCAAGCGCTTCTCCGGAGTGATCGACATCTCCGATGGCAGCAACACCGCGCCCATCTGCGGAAGCGTCTGTAAATCGAAGAGCGTCACGGTCACGCTGCAGTGATGCGCTTCCTCCTCGCCATCGCCGTGCTCGTGTCTGCGTGCAGCGCCTACGATGACTCGGGCTACGACGCCGGTCCGTGCTGCAGGAACGTGGCGAGGATCTTCGCCGTCGACTCGGCGGGAAATCCGCTGACGATCAGCACCGTCACTGAGAACGTGATCGGCACTCAGGGAAGCTGTGCGCTGGAGTTTTTGCCCAAACCACTGCCGTCGACCGTGACGTCCAACTGCAGGCGCTTCGGAGTCGAGATCGTCTCCACGGACGGCAAGCGCTTCTCCGGAGTGATCGACGTCTCTCAGGGCAACGACACCGGCCCCGTCTGCAGCCGCGCCTGCAAGACGAGAGAAGTCACGGTGCCGCTCGAGTGATCCCCCTCCGGGGATGCTTCGCGATCACGATTCCGTCGTTCGGCAACCCGGTCCACGTGAGCGCGGGAATCAGACCGAGCCACGGATCCGTGGCCGGAGTGAGGAACAGCCGCGCGTAGACCTCGCGATTGAAGTCCTTCAGCGGAGTCTCGGAGTTCTCGCTCAGCCACCGGTGAATCACCGCGTGCAGCGCGTACTCGTTGCGAGCGGTGTCGGTGGCGATGCTCTCTTCGAGGCGCGCGATCATCTGCTCGGAGAGCTCGGGGCTCAGCGTCGGCGCCTGAGCTGAGGTCACATCGACGGGATTCTTCGAGAGCACCACCGCGCGGCTGCTCGCATCGAGCTTCGCTTCACGCGCGCGAACAGAAGCGAGGCGCTCCCACGGAGTCGGATCCACCGGCGCGCTCGCTCCACCGTCGGGCACCAGCTGCTTCACCATCGGCATCTCCACCATCGCCTTGGGCATCGCCATCGGTACCGCCTCGCGGCTCGAGGGCCAGACGTTCGAGATCTTGAGTCCCGGCAGCGTCGGCAACGTGAACGAGACCTGCTTGATGCCCGCGGCCTTGAGGTCTTGCTGGTAGCGCTCGAGTGACTGCGCGAGCTCGAGGGAGTGCCAGTTGTCCATCAGCTCCGCGTGACGGCGCGCATCAGAGCGGCCGCTGTCCTTCGCGATGGGCTCCGCGCGTTGGAGCGCCGCGACGAACGTCTGCGCGCCGTAGAGACCAGGCAGCGCGTCGACCACGCGGCCCTGCGAGTCGAGCACGTAGTGCACCGAGTTCCCGGTGATGGTGCGCGTTACCTTGCGGCCGTCTCCGAAGTCGATGCTCACCACGGGGACGGGGCGCTCGGAGCTCCAGTGCAGGACGAAGTGTTCGCGCAGGTACTTCGAGACGTCCGCGTTCGCGTAGAGGGTGGTGCGGAAGAAGCGCGAGTTGGCGCAGCTGAGCTCTTCGTCGAGCCGGCCCAGCATGCGGAGCGAGAGCACCGGCTTTCCGCTCACCTTCGCGGCGGCGAGCGCTTGCTCGAGATCCTCGTGCCAATAGAGCCGAGAGACGTGCGCGTCCTTCTGGCCGGCGACCTTGGTGACGAGGTCGATCAGCTGGGCGCGCTCAGTGGGATCGGTCGTGCGATCGAGCGCGGCGAGAGCCTTCTCGAGACCGGCGGGACCTTCGGCGCGCAGGGTCGCGGCATCCACTCCATCAACTCGGAGCGCGGGAGCATGGGTGCAGCTGAGAACGGTGACCAGGCCGACGGCGAAGGGAAAGCGCATGCGGGCACACCTCCGTGAGCCCCCATGAACGCACGCCTTCGGATTTCGATCTGGGGCCCGCAATAAATAAGGGGCTCACAAGCGCACACACTGAGCATGAGACAGCTCGGCTGAAATCGCAGCACGTGAGCACTCGAGTTCTCAGGGGCACATGCGCGCGAAACGTGGCCAGTCCGCGCGTTGAGGGCGCTCGCTTCTCGGGCGTACCGTTTTCGAATGCGCTGTCAGTTGCTGCTCGCGGGGTTCTTGTCGTCAGCCTGTTCGGTCACGGAGTCCCCGAGTGTCGACACGCCGCTCGAGTCGTTCCCCGCGAACGTGAGCCTCTGGCGCGAAGCCGAGCCTGCGTTCGCCTCCTCGGTGACGTCGCTGCGCGTGAAGCAATCGACGACGGTGAGATCGCTGCCGAGTGATCGCTCCGCTCCGCTCGGGGTGGTGGCTCAAGACATGCGCGTGCAGTGGCGCGGCGCGGGCGAGCCGGGACCCGGATGTGAGCGTTGGATCGAGATCGAGCCGCGCGGCTACGTGTGCGAACGCGTCGTCGAGCCGACGCGCAAGGAGCCCTTCGCGTTCGAGCTCCCGAAGTTGGATCCAGGCGCGATTGTCCCTGGCATCTACGGCACCCCACTTCGCCGGTTCCGCTCTCTCTCCGTCCTGCTCAAGTTTCGCGACGAAGTGAAGGTCA